>NZ_JANFYZ010000004.1 GCF_024460775.1 Desulfovibrio desulfuricans
CATTCTCCACGCGCAGTTTGCTGCGCTGGGGTGATCTGACCGTTCGCTTTCAGCCTCTGGCTCATCAAGGCGTACAGCCCGTCACCTATGCCCTCGACCGGGCGCTGGGATTCCGAGCCAGCCGTGAAACCCGCGCTATGTTGCACGAGCTGGCCCAACGTATGTTCCCTCAACAGGTGGAAGCTGAGTCCCCCCAAACGGTAACGGCAGAAATTGAAATCCTGCAAGGCGAGCAAGCCCTACGCTTCATGCGTGGCCATCTGCACCACACACCGACAGTGACCAAGCCCCTCGTTCATCTTCAGGTAATCTACAATCTTTCCGGCAAAAAGCAGGACGGCAAGTTCTGGATCGGCGAGGCTAGCCCTGTGGGCCTCACGCTAAAGTGGGGCAAGCCGGACACCGTTGGCCAGCAGCACTTTATTCCCGCCGAAAACTGTGAGGGCAACAATTCCGTGATGGAGCTTGAAGCACGCGCAGAAAAGAAAATCAAAGAAGGCTACTCCCTCAATACAACAAGAAGCTCATTCTAGGAGGCTACTATGGCACAACTTGTTTCTGACATCCGTATTCTTGATAACTTGCTGGCCCTCAATCTCAACGTCAGCTTGTGGTCAGCCCGACGCAAAATGAGTCAGGAAGACCTGGGCGGCGCAGAACTACCCCCTGAAGATCTAGCTTCTTTGGGCTCAAAGCGCATTGCCGACCCGGAAAACCTCAAGGTGTTCGGCACACTCAAAGCCCGCGCCTTCAACTACCTTGACCGGCAAGGTGTACGGTTTATGTCCGGCTGGGCCATCCCCGAAGAAAAGGCCGGCGAAATCGTGCAGGAGCTGCTTAACATCCGCACTGAATTCCAGAAAGAAAAGGAAGCATTTCTGGCTGACTATGACCAAAATGTGCAGGCATGGATTGAGAAGCACCATCAGTGGGGCGAAATCATTCGTAACTCCCTTGTGGGGCCTGACTATGTACGCGCCCGCATGGATTTCCGCTGGCAGTTGTACAAGGTGGCCCCGCTTGAACAGCACACAGACAACACCGCTGTGCTGGAAGCTGGTCTGGCGGAAGAGGTGCAGGGCCTCGGCGGCACTCTGTTTGATGAGGTGGCTAAGTCGGCTGACGATATATGGCGCAGGGTTTATCACGGCAAGACGGAAGTAACCCACAAGGCGCTTTCACCGTTGCGCACCCTGCATGCCAAGCTCACGGGCTTGTCTTTCGTAGAGCCACATGTGGCCCCGGTGGCTGACATCGTGCAGGCTGCACTGCTGCGCATGCCCAAGAAGGGCAACATCACCGGTACAGACCTGTTGCTGTTGCAGGGGCTGGTCTGCCTGCTCAAGGACAGTACGGCCCTTGTGGGCCACGCCCAAAAAGTTATTGAGGGCTACGGCCCGGCCTTTGTGTTGGATGCGCTGCTCGCCGTACCATGCACTATGCCAGTACAGGATGACAACGCGAGGCAGGTAGAGGGTACAGTTAATGGAGATGATGACGAGCCAATTCTGCCTGATATTTCTATGGCTGACAGCGCGTTACCGCATCCTGCCATACCCAGCCTAGGCCTGTGGTGACGCTATGATACGCACAAAAGACGTTCTCAACTGTCTGCCCCTTGTGGCATCTATCCTTGGCGACCGCTATGGGGTGCAGGTGCGTATTGGCGGCAAGGAGGCTTGCACCAACGGTAAAGTTATCCATCTGCCATCGTTGCCCATTGATTGTGAGCCTGAATTATTGGCATTGGCGAGGTCGTTTGTGGATCATGAATCCGGCCATATCCGGCACACTGATTTTAGCGTGCTGAAAGCTGAAAACCTTGATCCTGTGACCTTCAACCTCTTCAATTGCCTTGAGGACTGGCGCGTTGAAAAAATGCTGTCAGGCATTTTCCCTGGCTGCCGAAGAAACTTGAACTGGTTGATACGACGATTCTTTGTAGAGCAAGCACAGCCAAGGGCCGGGGATGATTCCCCGGCCCTTGCTGTTTTGGACTATGTGCTGTTGACAGTGCGAGCCTGGGATGTGGATGCGGTGACCCCGGCACGCCAACACGCGGCAAACATCGTGGAGCAGCACTTCCCCAGCTTGAGAGATGTTTTGGATGCCATCTTGGTCAAGGTTTATATTCATTGCCCGGATACAAAGGCAGCAGTCGAATACGCTCGACAAATTGCCAAATGCATCAGGCAGTGGGAACCGCCTCGACAGGCTTCAACTAGCAAACGCGCGAGTACGAACGACCAAGGAGCCACACCTAGGGCGACAGGGGAGGTCAACGATTCTGCCACACAAATCAACCAGCAATCTGAACCGGTCCAACCATCGAGTGATTTACCACTCAAGGCCATTTTCCATGCGGAGGGGCAGGATCTACCCCAGCAACTCGGCGAAATCATGGCGATTGAGCTTGCCAATAACAGCGCAGAATCCGCTGGTGACGCATTGACCGTGGCGGTAGAAGGCACCCGACATGCAACCCCCTTGCCAGCAGAGCAGAAGCTGCAAGCCCTTCAGGCCAGCATTGCCCTGCGCACTCGCCTTCAGGGCTTTCTGCAGGCGCAAACGCAAAGGCGATGCAGTATTGGTCGCAGGGGCACATTGCATGCCAATTCGCTACATCGTCTGCAGGTTGGCAATGCTCGTGTTTTCCAAAAAGAGTCTGTGCAACTGGGCCTCAATACGGCTGTCCATGTCCTGCTGGACGTAAGCGGCAGCATGGCTGGCGCACCGATTAATCTTGCCAATCGGGCCTGCTATGCCGTGGCAACAGCGCTGAGCCATATCCGTGGCGTGAATCCAGCGGTTACGGCTTTCCCCGCTACGACGGTCACAAACTCTATATTCCCCATCATGCGGCATGGGCACGCGGTGCCAGATCTGTTCGACATTCGGGCTTCTGGCGGCACACCCTTGGCTGGGGCCTTGTGGTGGGTTCTGCAAACCATGCTGCCCCTAAAAGAGCAACGCAAGATGATCTTGGTTATCACTGACGGCATGCCGGACAACCCGCTTGCTGCAAACAATGCCATAGGGGTGGCGCAAAAACTTGGTTTTGAAGTTTACGGCCTTGGCATTCGGGATGAACACATCACGCACCTGCTGCCGCACACAAGTAAGGTGGTCAACGATCTGCCTGATCTGGTGCCTGCCATGTTTGCCATGCTGCAGGCTGCATTACTCAAAGGCGGTGCAGTATGATGGTACCGCTTGATTTCAGGCCTTGGTATCGAACGGGATTATTCCGTTTCTTTACTCTTAACAAAAAGCGGCGCATCCAGCGCTGCTAAATGAAAGGAAGGAAAATGAATTATCTTAGCTGGATACCAGTTGTTATAGCTGTGCTTCAGGCCATCAAAGATAATTGGGATGACTAGCTTGTACTCGGCTAACAAGAAGGAGCATGGACATGAGCTGTAAATGGGCATTTATAGGCGGCATACTGGCAGGGATCGCAGGAGTATTCACAGCGGCAGCGGTTTCGGTGGAATTGGAAAATCGGAAAGACGGCAGATGCAATGCCGAGGAAGAACCGAAAAGGCTGGCCTTGCCTAAAAGCGAAGGCAGGTAAAAATCACAGTTGATTCTTGGGCAGGGAAACGGGGACTTCCCGCTTCCTTGCCTTTGCTATACTTTTATTTTTCGACTGAAGTATCGGTCAAGTCGCAACGTATGTGTTCCATAGCCGAATTGCAGCAGAGTCACTGACAGACCACTGGAGGGGGCCGTTGCCACATTCACAGGTATATCGGTAGATATCGTTGGTTCTTCCATCCGGTCTTGAAGTTTCACGCTGAGGCATTTTGCCACACTTGGTACATGGCCGCATGGGAGGGAGGTATTCCTTGTTGCTCATGTGTGGAATATAGGCGTAGTTTGCAGTGCGTGTAAACCTCTAATGGCGTGAAAGTACATATACATTGTTTACTATCCATTCCCACCAGTTTTCATAAGCCGTGTGGGGAATGGTGTGGGGAAAAACAAAAAGGGCTTACAGCGGGTAGCTGTAAGCCCTTAAAATATATGGTGGGTCGTGCGGGGATCGAACCTGCGACTCTCTGCTTAAAAGGCAGATACTCTACCTACTGAGTTAACGACCCGTAGAGACGCGGAATATAGCGACAGCCTTAGCAACTGTCAAGCGCGTCTTGCAACAAAATGCCGATCAAACCCATATTTGCTCAAAAAGCCGCTATGCGCCCTTCTTTTCCAGCTTGGCCCATGTGTCGCGCAGCGTGGTTGTGCGGTTGAACACGGGCTTGGCATCAGTGCTGTCCTTGTCCTTGCAGTAGTAGCCAAGGCGCTCGAACTGCATCTTGTCCCCTGCCTTGAAAGTAGCCAGGGCCGGTTCCAGCAGGGCCTCCACCTTTGTGAGCGATTCGGGATTAAGGTTATCCAGAAACGTCTTGCCCTCGGGCGCGGCATTGGGGTTTTCCACCGCGAAAAGCTGGTCGTACAGGCGTACTTCTGCGGGGATGGCGTGTGCCGCCGACACCCAATGGATGGTTCCCTTCACCTTGCGGCCATCGGGGCTTTGCCCGCCCTTGCTTTCCGGGTCGTACACGCAGCGCAGTTCAACCACATTGCCCGCATCGTCCAGCACGGCCTCGCGGCAGGTGATAAAGTAGGCATAGCGCAGGCGCACTTCCGCACCTGGGGCCAGCCGGTGGAACTTCTTGGGCGGCTCAAGGCGGAAGTCGTCCCGCTCAATATACAGCTCGCGCGAGAACGGCACCTTGCGGCTGCCATAGGAGGCATCTTCCGGGTGGTAGGGCATGTCAAACTCTTCCACCTGGCCTACGGGATAGTTCTCAATAACCACCTTCACCGGGTCGAGAACGGCCATAACGCGCGGGGTATGCTCATTGAGATATTCGCGCACGCAGAACTCGAGCATGGAGTATTCCACGGTGGAATCGGCGCGGGCCAGACCGATACGGGAGCAGAATTCGCGCAGGGCCTCGGGCGGGATGCCCCGGCGGCGCATACCGCTCAGGGTGGGCATGCGGGGATCATCCCAGCCTGTAACGTGTCCTTCCTTCACAAGCTGAATGAGCTTGCGCTTGGAGAGTACCGTATAGGTGACATTGAGCCGCGCAAATTCGATCTGCTGCGGACGGTATGCACCGAGGGTTTTGAGCACCCAGTCGTACAGTTCGCGGTTATTGATGAATTCCAGCGTGCAGAGTGAGTGGGTAATACCCTCAATGGAGTCGGACAGGCAATGGGTATAGTCGTACATGGGGTAGATGCACCACTTGTTGCCCGTGCGATGGTGTTCCGCATGGCGGATGCGGTACAGCGTGGGATCGCGCATGACCACGTTGGGCGAGGTCATGTCGATCTTGGCGCGCAGCACTTTTTGACCATCGCCAAATTCGCCCGCGCGCATACGGCGGAACAGATCAAGGTTTTCATCGACGCTGCGGTTGCGCCAGGGGCTTTCGCGTCCGGGTTCGGTCAGCGTGCCGCGGTATTCGCGGATTTCCTCCGCCGAAAGGTCGTCCACATAGGCCTTGCCCATCTTGATGAGCTGCTCGGCGTAGTCATAGAGCTTCTCGAAGTAGTCGGAAGCGTAAAATTCGCGGTCGTCCCACACGCCGCCAAGCCAGCGCACATCCTCACGGATGGAATCAACGTATTCCGTTTCTTCCTTGGTGGGGTTGGTGTCGTCAAAGCGCAGGTTGCACAGCCCGCCAAACTCCCTGGCAACGCCAAAGTTAAGGCAGATGGACTTGGCATGCCCCAGATGCAGATACCCGTTCGGCTCGGGAGGAAAACGCGTGTGCACGCGATTGCCGAACCGGCCTGAAGCGTTGTCTTCAGTTATGCGGGTGCGGATGAAATCCAGGCCGACTTTTGCGGTATCGCCAGCGGCGGTGCCTTCAGCAACAGTGGCGGGTGTCGTATCATTTTCGGGGGCCATAATGCGCTCCAATAGTTCCATTTAATGGGAAGTCCATAAAATTACGCCAAGCTGCGCCCCCGGTCAATGCGTGGCTGTGCTGGCCGTGCACCCTCATGTTATGCGCTTTTATTCATAGATGGCAGAACATTCTTGACAGGTGCCGCCGTCTAGGCTAGCTTGCTTTTCTGCATTCTGGTTCGCTTAATTGCTGGCCTGATGCATGCGGAGAGGTGTCCGAGCCGGCCGAAGGAGCTCGCCTGCTAAGCGAGTATACGGGCTTAAACCTGTATCGAGAGTTCAAATCTCTCCCTCTCCGCCACATACGCAAGTAAAACGGCGAGTTACTGTCAAAGGTAACTCGCCGTTTTTGCGTTCTTGCGGGGTAGGAATTGGGGTGGTGCGGGGTGGCGTACATACCGCCGTACATACTTTTGGAGAATCTGTTTGAAAAACTTGTTACACTCTTTTGAATGCCCCACCCCAATTAGAGTGACCCATCTAATATACGGATAGTGATGACTAAGTGGCCTGGCTAATCGTATTAATGAACACAAAACACATGTTCCCCATTTCTGGCCTCTGTTCATCCAATATGGCATGCAGCCTGCCGCAAACTCAGCTAGATGTTTTTCTAGTCTTTGTCCCATATCGGTTTTCCAGGCCCTGTGCTTCCAGGAAATTGCCATCCCATGTGGGTTACAGAGTCGATAACAGTGCACGTAAGTCCCGCAACGTGCCGTTGAATGTTGCGCAGCCACACGATATCGATAGGCGTCACTAATTGTTTATTATTTTTGTCAATAAAAAATGGTACCGACCTACCATACTCATCTGGCTTCCTGTGCCACGCCCCATGACACAGGATGTTGCGAAGCTTTGCCGATTCTTTGATTTCATCCACCAGGGTGTCGATGTTTGGATTGGTCGAACCTGCATTGTTACGAACGGCCTTCCCGTATTTTTCAGCTAAATTCCAAAGCTGGTCGGTGAACACCTGCCGCAACTGCAGCAACCATGTTTCATAGGCAGCTTCGACTTCTTCGGCACTGGCATATCGGCGAGTCGCCGTGAATGCGAAAATGGCTTTTTTCAAAACTTCTTCAAGAAAGCTAAAGGTTGCGACTGCCCTACCAAGATGTTCCCAAAATTGCGCCGAATGCAGATTCGTGGGGTACAACGGAGGAAGGCCACCCCTATCAATCACATACCTCTTGATTTCCGATGATTCGTCACTCATTATACTGTCTCCACAAAAATTTGTGAGTGGGATTAACCTTTTGCCAACTATTGTGAAATTTCTGCAATTATTGTTGGTATTATTGTCTGTAACACCTATCATACAACTTTTCGGCTGTTTTTTCTAATACGGCTACAGGCCTCATTCTGACATTTCAAATTCGAAGATACGTTCGCCACAGATTAACCACGTGTGTATTGGTGGACCTACCTTTCTCGCCATCTCCGCCGCATACGCAAGTAAAACGGCGAGTTACCTTTAACAGTAACCCGACATTTTTGCGTCTAAATGGGGGAAAATTGAGGTCGGCTCGGGGTGGCGTGCATACCGCCATACATACTTTTGGGGAATCTGGTTAAAAAAACGATGGACGACTAAGCTGTTCCAGAGTGCTTCACTCCGTGGATATTTTGAACCTCTGGTAGGCTACCATTCGAAAAAGGTCGGTTCACCACCAAATTCTCTGAGAAGCAAGTCGAATCGCAAGTATTGCTTCTTTACTGGAAAAGCCTCAGCGGGAAGCTTTATTACTTTTTTAAATGCATTACTAATGCACATTACGTGATATTCTTCTATTTTTCTAAGGTAATACTCACATTCATCAAGATCTTTTCCAATTCTTTCTTTTAGCAATTCATACAAATCTTTATGAAATTCAATTAACTGTTTTAAAAAATCATTTGCCAAAATGTATATAGGAACATTTCTGTTCTTCAATAAAAACTCGTATCCTCCATTTTTGAAATTTTTCCATTCGCTGTTATTCTTAAAAATATAAATATCATCTATCAATTCTTCTTTAATTAATACATCTACATACTTTCTTTCGCTTTTAAAATTATGATGAATTGTCCAATTTAAAATTGGAATAGCTTCATGTGTTTGATAATTCCGTAGTGACAAAAAAAAATCAAATTCTGGCTTATTAATCAGCTCCTTATTTATTTCTTCATAGCTCATCAACTTAGTATTCTTTACTGCATCTCTATACGGTAAAATTGTCTGCATAAATGAAAAAAATATGTAATTTGCTTCTGTTTGAAACTTTTGCAAATGGATATGGTCTTCTAAAGATATTTTATTATCATTTTCATCAAATAGTTTTCGCAGTTTTACCATTGACATATGCGCATAAAAGAGAATTTGATTAGCAGAAAAGAAAATTTTAAACAGCTTAACACTTTCTGTTGATAAAATTTTATTCTTTGTATCTTTAATATTGATATGCTTTTCCACAAAATCATGTTCATTCCACTCAAAATTATTTGACATTGCACCCATCCCTTCATTTAATTACAAATTAAATTCTCCATCTACAACGATGACAATGGAACCTATCATGCAATAGTAATAATTTCTTAACTGCATTTTACAGCACAACCCACCAAACAATTCACTGCGCCTGCACTTAATATTTTTCTATTCTTTATCGCGGATAGACTAATCAGACCAAAGAAAGCATACGCAAATTTTTCCTGATGTTACTCTGACGGGACTCGATGGACAAGAGTACCCCCTCAATTTTTGCTTCTAAGCCGTCTTTAACCGCACACCTTCATCACATGCGCTAGTGCCAAAATGCCTGAAACCGGCAGATATGAACGATTTTGTCTATCTCCCATCAATCGACACCGCCAAAGTACCAACAAACGCAGAAAGGGCGTGTTGCCATAAAGTAACACGCCCTTTTCCACTAGCACAGCCAAGCCTACCCTTCTGCCTCAGCCTCACCCCCAGGGGCAGTTACCGACTGAACCGCCCCTTCAATGACCCCGGCCAGGCGGCCAAGGTTGGGGGCAACGCTCCGCCGGTAAATATCAGTAGTGCTGGGCCGCTGGTGACCCAGAAGTTGCTGTATATCCGTTATGTCTGCCTTCTGCGATTTGACCAGACTGACGGCAAAATAGTGGCGTATGGCGTGGAACCCGAATGGGGTTACCCCAGCCTTCCAACAAAGCCGCTTCAGCATCAGCTTCATTGATGGCTGCCGCATGGAGTATGGGCCTGAGTAACCGGGTTAATGAACACAAACCCCATATTGCCCGTTACTGGCCTCTGTTCAGCCACTAAGACATGCGGCCAGACGAAAAGGAACATCTAGCGCCATTGCATAGCTGCCTATTTTTCGGCGGAATAGGGAGGCGTACATAGCGTTGGAAGATCTGCACGGGATTTTTCTTAAACCTACGGCGGGCCTTACCGACAGATATTTGAGCTACCACGCAGCAACAGTCCTGGGGGGCGCAACCGGCAAACGTACTCGGGCGGGAGCATGAAAACTCCATGGCATCCATTTCAACCGTTGAACGTGTTTTAGTGCTGCTTCAGACATAGTTCTGCCTCATCCAAACCACGCAAGGGAGACATCCGGTCGAAATAAAGGCAACGCCATACAGGTCCGTTGACATCTTGGTTCTTGGCATATAGTGAATTTCGCCAATATACCAGGAGGCAACCTTGAACTTTCGCGCAATCAAAGAATGGCTTCCATTCTTTTTCCTGGTATCTCTCACGGCAGCCATAAGTACTTTTTGCCAAATCTGGAGCATCCACCCGTCTGCCCCGATCATAGGCATCAACTTTCTGGCAAGCCTTGCTGTCCTCTCTTTTGCAAATAAAAAAACTTGTGTGATTATTTTTTTATTGCAATGCATATCGAGCATCATACTAACGTCTGCTTCTTCTGCCCTAAAAGAGCCGCTTACCCTAACGGCAATTCTGAATGGGATGGATTATGCCCTTGATTTTGGGCTGTCTATTTACATCTATATTCAAGTATATATGGCATTATTTTTTGTAATATGCCTAATTCTTCAATTAATTTGTGTTTACAAGATCAACCTGAATATTAAAAGAACTAAAATTGGATTTTTTTCTCTAAGTGCACTGCTTTTAGTTTATGCTATCAGCTTTACTTCTCTGCCATTGTCTGCATTCTGGCCAAATGATAAAATTCAGCCTGGCGAAATTGTAAACTGGAACCCGCCGGAAAGGCGTTCTTTACACAAACGTGGTTATCTAGCCACATATCTTATAGAACTTTTCACAGGATACAGCTCAAGGGTCAAGCAACTTCAGCCAATTATGGATACACCCAGCGGCATTGAAGAAATACCTGCTTTAAAAGCAACAGGGAAAATTATCTTTATCCAGGTTGAAAGTCTTGACTACGACCTGCTCAACGCTGCCGTAGGGGATGAATATGTGATGCCTTTTTTGCACGACCTGCAAAAAGCCGCGATAATCATCCCCATTGACGGAGCAAAAAAACTTGGATCTGCAAACTCTGACTTTGAAATTTTTACAGGAAATATTGCATCATCAAATTATATACACTATACATTCACCAAAACATTCCCAAACTCCCTTTTGTCAGAGATATCAAAGAAAATTTCACCTTCATTTGCTTTTCATGGAATGCCCTATTTTTATATGAATCAGGGGCCAGCATATACAGCTCAGGGCGTTGAGCACGTCTTATGCCTTGAAGAAATGCAACGGGAGGGAATTACACCGCGCCACATGTGGGGAGACGGAGTAATTGCCGATCAGGATATGTTTCCGCTCGCTTTAAGCAAAATTCCTCAAAGCGGAAACTTCTTTCAATTTATAATTACCATGAATATGCACACCTTTGAGAATCCACGCGATGTGTGCCCACAAATGTATTTTACTACCGGAGATGATCACGCTTTTTATTCGTGCAGCAGATCGACGGATGATGCCATACGAAACTATATCACGCATGTCCCTGATGGCACGTTAGTGGTAATATGGGGGGATCATCGTTCGTACTCCAGAGATAACTCTGGAAAAATTCCGTTCATTGCCTTCGTCAAAGGTGAAGAGCACCCCTTTGATGGCTCTCATCTTCAGGGCCTGACTCGCAGCAAAATGCATTTCTATCTTGAAAAAATCATTCGACCTCTTCTATAGTCAACAACAAGACGTATTAAATACAGGTTTTAATCCTATGAAAAACTTTATTGAATTAGTACGCCGACGGCTTGTCTCCGCTACAAAATATTCCATCGACGGGTTTGCTGACGCCTTTCGCCATGAGGAAGCCTTTCGACTAGAACTTCTTATATTACTTGTTTTAATAATTGTTCTTTTTTTTGTTCCATGGCCATTATGGAAAAAAATATTACTGCCAACAGGCTTTACACTCGTGCTTTTGGCTGAACTGCTAAATTCAGCAATCGAAAACATTTGCGACATAATTCATCCGCAGGAGTCAAAACTTGTAAAAGCCGCAAAAGACAAAGGTTCCATGGCGGTATTGATTGCTTTAATTGCCAATCTTTTTCTTCTTCTTGCTTTAATAATTGCTTAGTTGCACTCCATTATTGATGAACATGATTGCAAACCAAATGGCTGGCCAATTTAATCATCAATGGCCTTTGACAGATGAAAAATAATGAGAGAACGGATCAATCCTCTCTCACCGCCACATGCGCTAATAAAACGGCGAGTTATTATTAAAGGTAACTCGCCGTTTTTTGCGCTTGAAAGGATGGAATGCGGCGCGGCTATATACTGTCATATTGCCCAAGCTGAACAAAAATCAGGCAACTTATTCCCCCGCAACAGCCCTGCCCTCTTGGAAGGACAGCAGCAGAGGCGCTGTGTAGCAAGCATGCCCGCCTCCCAGAGTTATCGATGCTGCGCACGTTACTTAGCTGTAGTCCCAATCCCATTTAGAAAAGCGAAGTATTTGCCGTCTTCCTTAACCATGTGGTTCAGCACGAGGTCGTGTATTATGCATTGCAGCATTTGCACTGGGGACACAGAAGTTTCCGCATCCTGTTTGAGCAGACCCGCGCATTTTTGCAGCAATTCCTTGTGCCGGGCCACATGTTCGTCAACCTCCGGGTATCCACTGCTGCGCAGCACTGCTTCTTCGTCATTAAAATGCTTTTCCACAACATGGTACACATCGTTAAACCGGGAATTAAGGTCAAGAGCATCTCCCTCTGCGAGCACACGTTCAAGCAGACTGTTCACAATGGAAACCAGCTCCATGTGCTGCCCGTCCAGATCCGCGTTGCCGGAAGCATACTCGCTGTTCCATAGCACTTTCAGTCCCCAGCTGTTCCCGTTGTGCATCTGGGCATACATCCCGTCATCATCTGACCGGAATTTAACGCAGTTACGTCCCTCATGCTTTGCCAGATAGAGCTGTTCATCCGCGCGCTGCACAATCAGCTCTGGAGTAATGGATTCCTGGCAGATGCACGACACTACCCCAACACTGACCGTCACCACGCTGGCTACCTGTGATGCCGCATGGGGAATCCCGCACTGCATGACAGCCTTGCGTATGCGTTCGGCCAGGCTCACTGCGCCAAGGATACCGGTATCGGGCAACAGGCAGACAAATTCCTCTCCGCCGTACCGCGCGGCCATATCTGTGGGGCGGTTAAGGCATTGCGCCACGGTCTGGGCAACAGCCTGAAGGCATTCATCGCCCTTCACATGGCCGTACGTGTCATTGTAATTTTTGAAAAAGTCTATGTCCAACATGATGAGCGAAAGCGTTGCCCCAGAGCGGATGTGGCGGTTGCGCTCATAGGCGAGCATGGCGTCAAAATGCCGCCTGTTGGAAATTTTTGTCAGGCCGTCCTCGTTGGTCATCAGCTCGAGTTTGTGGTTGGATTCAGCGAGGGCGATCTCTGCAAGCTTTCGTTCCGTAATGTCTTCGTGCGCTACCACAACCATGCGCGGGCCATCTCCGCAAAAAGGATTGACCCTGCCCAAAAACCAGCGCTTTTGCTCTGGCGAATGGCAGCCATATTCCATGGAGAACGTCTCAAGCTTGCCGTCAAGAACATCCCTTATGCCCTGGGCAAATGAATTGGCTTCCAGGGCATTATCAGCGCACACGCCTTCGCAGACACGCAGATAATTTACCCCTTCGGAAACAAAATCCTGCGACATGCCATTTGCAGCAGCAAAGTTGCGCCAGGCCTGATTGACCAGCACAATCTCACCTTCGGCGTTGATGAGGGCGATATTGGCGGAAAGGCCGTTGAGCGTGGACTCCAGAAACTGCTTGGAAGAACGCAACTGGTCGGACAACTTCTGGCTCACCAGCATGATGAGCCCTATGGTCCAAAAGGTGCTGGTGGTCATAAGGAGAAAATACGTTGCCGCCAAAGGGGAAGGGCTTGTAAACAGGGCTATCCCCGGCCCACCCCACCATGGAAGAACCGCGAAAGCAAAAAGCCATAGCGTATTAAAAATAAATACGTATTTTAAAAATTTGGCAGGCAGCGTATGCTTACAGTTGCCGCCAGCGACTGTTACGGCTGAAAACAGCGAAAGTATGGAACAGGAGAAAGAAAGGAGTGTTCGCCGTAAAAATATACTGCCTTCAATAAACGCCAAATAGCTCAACACAACCAGCGACACGCCCACTATAATCAGCACAGGTCGCAACAGTTTTTTATTTTCCACAAATTCCGCAAGCCCAATGTATATGCACAAAAAACAAAGCAAAAACGAAGCCGTATAAATAAATATTGCAATACTGGCTAGTAACTCGACATCTCTGAACGAGTTCATGAAAAATCCAAAAACCATCAGCACGCTGCCCACTATCCACCACTGAATCCCCTGCCCGCCCTTGTTGATCCGATACTGGAGTATAAAGGCAACAAGCTGGGTACAGCAGCACAAACCATAGCAAACAACTAATGTTTTTATATCAATAAAATCAGTCATCTTGCTGACGCTCGCAGTTGAGGGATCTCCCATTTCGACGTGCTTACATCAACACAGGGCTGGCTGATTGTAAACAGCATTGTGTGACACGCGGCTGTAACACCAACGCCAAGGAACTTCACTAACCGCGTGCGGCTGGCGGTATTGGGGCAAGGGTTTGCCGTGGGGTAATCCTCACGACTGCCAGCCTCTTGTGCGCCTCAACACACTTCACATAGTGACTTTCAGGCTTCTTCGTGTTTCTGTGAAGGGAGAATTACCGTTACAATCAGCAGTTGGCCGCCCTCCTGTACCGCTTGTTTTTCAGACAGTATTGGCGGGTTTTGATGATAATCAATGAACAGCTATGGCAAAATATGATAAAAGCTGTCGCGTTCTATCTGCCGCAGTTTCATGTCATTCCAGAAAATGACATCTACGGCAAAAATTTTACAGAGTGGTGCAACGTCCGGAGGGCCGTTCCTCTGTATGATGGGCATGCCCAGCCGCATATTCCTCACGGCATTCTGGGCTACTATGATCTTACTGACGAAAAAATCCTGACAATACAGCATCACATCGCCTGGGATAACAACATTACGGCATTCTGCTATTATTACTACAATATGGCCGGCCGTACGCTTTTGGATGCGCCGCTGCACATCATCAACAAAAGCCGCCTGATACGGAACGAATTTTGCCTCTGCTGGGCGCACGAATGCTGGTACGACAATACCCAGCCCCAAAGGATAAAACCGTTCATCGCGCAGGAATATTCGCCGGAAAACGCCAGAAAGATTATCCGTGATCTCGCGCAGTATTTTGATAATCCGCGCCATATCAGAATAGACGGCAAACCCCTGTTGCTGGTCTTTGCACCGGAGCGCAATCCCCTGATGTCCGTGTACAGCCAGATATGGCGCGAAGAAGCGTGGGCCATGGGGCACACAGAACTTTGTCTGGCTGGCGTGGAATGTCACGTGGGGCAGCATCCCGCCAATCTCGGGTTTGACGTGATGGTGGAATTTGCCCCGAACCTGAACCCCATGAACATGCTCTCCATCGAAGGGGAAGAACCCCGCCGTTTTGATTATGTTGCCACCGTGCAAGACATGCTGCTGAAAGAAACCCCCGACTACACGCGGCTGCGTTGCGCCTTCCCCGGTTGGGACAACACACCCCGGCGCGGCAGACACGGATTATCTTTTGAGCGCACTTCAGTGGATGTGTTCAGCGCCGCCCTGCGCGCCATGGCGCAGCATACCCGCGCGCATCTGCCAGAAAACTTGCAATATGTTTTTATCAACGCCTGGAACGAATGGGGCGAGGGCTGCCATCTGGAGCCGGATCAAAAAGACGGTTTTGCGTATCTGCACGCGGTGCGCAACGTCATGAACGAATTCAACACCTAGGCTGCATCCCCATTGAGGAGGCGTTCTTACGACAGCAAGGGGGATATTGGACAGCCAAAAGGGAGGATTGCCACGTCGCTCCGCCCTTTCTATTGCAACACAAGCCTCACTTTCACCCCTTGGTTCATCCCTGTGCAATGAATACACCAAATGGTGTATAGATCGCCTTGCTTTCTAATAAAGCGCCCACCTGCGAGCCGACACGGAACCATTTTTTTATGCGAATCCGCCTGAAAATCGCTCTCATCGATGTTGCGACGGGTCAGTGGGATGCTTTTTCACCCAAGCCGATTCAGGATACATCTGCCAGTGCGCGCTCACACGCGCATCTTCAGACCAGCAACAAGTGGCTGCCCTTAAAGCCCAGGCATATGCGGAGCTGGCTCGCGACATCGTAAAAAAATACGCTGAATAGCCTGAAAGCAATGCAGAGCCGAGCGGCCCGGCGCAGTATACTGGCACAATGCCAGCTAACTGACCGTCTCTGGTCTGTATTGTTTTCTGATGTTCTGCTGACACTGCAACACAATAGTATTTATTTCATCCTTGTGTCCTTCTATGGCGTCAAACATTTGATCAGAAATCTTTGCAGAGATACTTTTTCTGATTATCTCAAAGGCCGTATCAATAGGCAGGCTCTTGCGATATGGGCGGTCTTCCATCAAGGCTGCAATCACATCTGAAAACGCCAGTATTTTTGAACCCGCATCCAGATTTTCATCTTGCAGGGAATACGGATACCCGGACCCATCGGCCTTCTCGTGATGGTTCTTGGCCCAGAGCACAATTTCATAAAACCACTCAGAAATGCTGAGGCTGCTCAGTATCTGCCCCGTATAGTATGTATGCAGCTTGACCTGATCGAACTCATCATCAGTGAGCGGGCCTCCCTTTTCAATAAGGCCGGGGTCGATTCCGATTTTACCTATATCGTGCAGATAGCCGCTGATCTTCAGTTTCAGGCAGCGCTCGCGGGAAAAACCAAATATTTTGCCTAGTTCGCAGGCAAGATTGGCTACCGTGTAGGAATGTGAGGCAGTAAAATGGCTTCTGAAATCAATGATGCGCGAAATGGTCAAGGCAAAATCGAGAACATTTTCAAGTGTAAGATCAAAATTCATCGACGAATCGACCAGCCTGAAAAGCTGATCAAGCTCGAGATTATTGATTTCAATCCAGAAGATATCCGGGGCTGATGCCTGCACGAAGGCAGCGAAAACATCCGGATGAAACGTGGTGGAAACGTTGGCCCTGATTTTTTCTGTAACCGAGGCTTTTTGCTTGAGCACAAAAACATCTGGATTGATCAGCACGTCAACCCGGTCCGCGAGGTGAAGTATGTGACTGTCCAGCAGCACCTCGCCTTCTTCCATATCCAGCGATGCATCATAGTGGATATGATGATGTCTGATGATCCTGGCAACGTCCTTGAACGGGCCGAATGACGACAGCATTCTGTATCCCATTTCACAGTGCGGCCTGGGATTATGCACATCAGCCTGAATGAGCGCATCGCGCTCCTGAACAGACAAGGCTCCAACATCATGAACCGCAGCTGCAATGATCAGCCTGAAGAGCTGATCACAGTCAAGATTCATTTTCTTGCCAATATGGTAGGCAATGACGGCTGTACGCCTATGGTGCGACTTTAAAAGATAATTGCAGCTATCGATGGATTTGATGATAGGGACAGCCAATTCTTTCAGAGAGATAGCTTCCATGACAGGCACCCTTGCGCTAGAGTAAAGCAAAGATAGCTTTTTTTACTAAACCATGCAGGCTATAGCAAGAGTTTTGACATTAAATGCAAAAACAATTCAATCATTATAACGTATCAACAAATAATATTTATAGAATATCATACTGTCACAAACAGGAAACGCTCTTGGCAATACAAAAAACATATACTTCATAATATCAATGACACGGCATTTACAGATACTGACAATCAATAGCCATGTGCCAGACCGCGACAGCATGTCTTTTACATCCCCCGGTTTCTGAAGCCTCAAGTCTGAAAAATCTGAAGTGCCGGCAGTACGGCATTGATAGTGCCGAACGCATGGCATACATATCGGATACCTCCCCAAGAATTCACGAGCCGCGGCCTTGCGCCGCAGCTAGTGCTGGCATGCCTTTTTGGCCTTTCCACTCTCCATATACCGCTCCAGGAGACGCCATGTTCCGCTATGTGCACACAAATATCATTGCAAAGAATGCAGCCAGACTCATTGCCTTTTACAAGCAGGCGCTGCATTGCAAGAGCATAGGACAAACGCGTGATCTGCGAGGGCCGTGGCTTGACCGGCTCACCGGCTTGCCCAAGGCCCACATTACTGGCGAACATCTGCTGCTGCCCGGCTATGACGACAGCCATCCAACGCTTGAAATTTTTTCTTACGACAGCCTGCGCGACGCTCTGCCGCCGGAGGTCAACCGCCCCGGCTTTGCGCACATTGCTTTTGAAGTGGATGACGTGGAAACAACCCTGGCAGAGATCGTTGCCGCTGGCGGCGGGCAGGTTGGCGAGATTGTCGCAGCAGCTTACCCCAACGACATGGAAGCGGTTTTTGTGTACGCGCGCGACCCAGAGGGCAACATCATTGAGCTGCAAAGCTGGCGCAAGATGCAGACAAATTCATAATCAGCTTTTCCTGCTCGCCCAGACAGACAACAGCCCCTGCTGCCCGGTTATTTCGGGCAGCAGGGGCTGTTGCAAAAACACGATAGTAGGTGCTAACTGGAGCGCAAGGCCGCTATAAGCTGTTCAAGCTTTTGGGTCTGAGCCACAAGGGCTTCGACCGCCTCGGTTGACTGAGCCATGGCATCATCCGTTTCAGTTGCGATAACGCTGATAGAACTGACGGCACGGTTTATCTCTTCAGATGTGGCGGACTGCTGCTCGGCGGCAGTGGCAATGGAACGCACCTGATCCCCCGCAGATTCAACCATTTTCACAATTTCAGCCAAAGCCTCGCCAGAGCGCTGGGCCAGCCCTGTGGCCTGGGTTACGCGCTCCACGGCGGCATCCATCTGTGCGGCAGCGGTATTGGTGCCACTTTGTATGCCGCCAATGGCCGTGCGCACCTCGGTGGTAGCGTGGGCGGTTTTTTCCGCCAGCTTGCGCACTTCGTCCGCCACAACGGCAAAACCACGCCCGGCCTCGCCAGCGCGCGCCGCCTCAATAGCTGCATTGAGCGCCAGAAGATTGGTCTGATCGGCGATATCTGAAATAACGCCCATGATGGCTCCGATGCCTTGCGCCTGCTCGCCCAGGCTGCGCATGCTGTCGGTCATCTGCCCTGCTTCATTGCGGATGCTCTGCACAGCGGCGCTGACTTCCTCCACCAGCCGGGCGCCATCCTGCGCCTTCAGCTTGGCCTTTTCGGCATTTTCCGATGTGGCAGAGGCGCTTCTGGCTACCTCAAGAATTGTGGCGTTCATCTCTTCCACGGCATTGGCGGTGTCGCTCACGCGACCACTCTGCTCGCGCGCGCCCTCGCTTGAATGCGCGATCTGCTGCGAAAGCTGTTGCGAGGCAGTGGCGATGGTTTCCGCCACTTGCGAAACCTCAACGGCAGTCTGGGCAATGGCCGCATTCTGCGCTTCAATGCGCGTTTTCTGGCCGTAAATCTCCGTCAGATCCGTCCAGAATGTAATGGAACCCAGCATGCCGCCGTCCAGATCAAAAAATGGCGTTGTCTGCACGGAAACGCGCAATTGCTTTCCAGACTGCGCCGTATAGTCAAACTCACGGTTCAGAGCCTTGCGTTCCTTGATGGCCCGGTCAGACAGCGTCTCATGGTTGGCATCCCCCCTCGAGAAAAGCCCCGAGCGCTGACCCAGATATGTATCCTTGGGATCAGGCTTGCCCAGCAAACTGCACACCTGCTCATTCAGCCAGGTCACCTTGAAATCGCTGTCCACGATGTAGCATGGCGTGGGAATGCCGTTGAGCACGCCCTGGGCAAAACCAAGGCGTTTTTTCAGCTCGTCCACCATGGTGCAGAGGTGCCCGGCAAAACGTTTCATCTCTGCACGGTATTTGCCTGCGAGCACGGCCTTGAAATCGCCCCGCGCCACGGCTTCTGTAAAGTCTGTGAGCTGTTGCAGGGGAGCGAACACAAGCTTGCGGTTCACAACGCGTATCACCAGCGTCAGCAGAACAACCGCGCCCAAGCCCACCATGTACAGCACAGACCGCTGATCCGCCGCTGGCGCTGTAAGTTCGGAATCATAGGCGCTCATGCACACAAGCCAGCCTGTAGCCGGGATTTTGGCCACAGACATGAACTTGTCCTCGCCTTTCCATTCATAGCTGAAGGTTCCGCTGCCCTTTGCGAGCGCGTCCTGAATGAATTTTTCCTTGGAATAATCCTGAAGCAGCAGCTTTTTGTCCATGCTGTGGGAAATAAAACGGCCGCTCTGGTCGATGGTAAAGCCGTATCCGCGCCGCCCCAACCGGATGGGATCAATGGTCTTTTCCGTAAAGTCCGTCCAGCGGGGGCACACGGCCACAGCGCCGAGCACCGCGCCGTCCTTGCCGCGCACAGCTTTGGCCGCCACATAGATCAGCACATCGCCCGATGCGGCTTTCATGACGCTTTCGCTCAGGGCTACATCCTTGCCGCTGAATATCTGGCGGGCATAATCCCGATCAGCCCTGTTGCCCCCGGTCAGGTCGCCCATATCAGAATTGACCCCGGCAACTATACGCCCCTTGAGGTCAAAAAGCAGAAATGACCAATACCCCGGCAATGATTTGACATAGCTTGTCAACAATTCCTGCGCTTCCTGGGGCTGACCGGCAAATGCTTTCAGCACTGGCTCCTGACGGGAAAGGATGGTGGCCACATCCACAGACTGCTGGATGTATATTTCAGCCGAACGCGCCACGGTTTTGCTGGCTTCGTTAAGGGCCTCGGTCTGCACGCCGGCAACCATGCGGTAGGACGAGGTGGACACGTAGATGACAAGCACGGTAATCACGGCAACAATCGCTGCCGTTACAGACAATGTGCAGATAGTATTGATGCTGATCTGGCGCATGGTAAACTCCGAAAAGCAGAGGTGGCCGTGGTTCCTTACAGGAGGTTCGGGGCTGTACGCTGACAGACATTTTCACATTAATTTCTATCAGTATTGCTTCTTAACGACAATACCTGCTAAAACATTAGAACAACACCCGGCTCCCGGTATCAGCAGAACACCTCCTTGGTGCTGCAGATAAACACATTGACACCGAAAGATATTTACTAATAGATACCAGCTACAGAAACGCATCTCGGGCTTTCAGCCCTTTTCCCTGACAGCATGGGCCAGGACTTTTACGAAATGCAACACAGAGAATTAAATTCCGCCGCACAGGCGGCTCAAAAATCCACACACTTACGTCGCAATCGCCTTATTTTCACAGGCCTGCTTATTATAACCATCATGTCATGGTTCTGCGCCATGACGCCGTGGGTCAGCGATGATCATGCCTTTTCGAGCATTTATCCTGGCTGCACCGGCCTGTGGGACATGCAGGTGCTCGAATACCACGAATGGAGTGGAAAATTTATCGGGCATTTCATGTCTCGCGTGCTGCTGCGCGGGCCTGCCTGGCTGCACCCCCTGCTCACTCCCGCCATGTTTCTGCTGCTTGTTGCCAGCGGCTCGCTGCTGGCCTTGGGCGCACAGTGGCGTGAACGCCTGAGCGCCTGGCACCTCGCTGTCATGGCCGGGCTTGTATGGATTGCACTGCCCGCATTTGGGACAGTTTTTTTCTGGCGCACCGGCACGGGTGATTACGGCTACAGCCTCGTGTGGGGCGTTCTTTTTTTGGTGCCGTACCGCATCTGGGCCGACAGAGCAGACTTCCGCATGCCGGGCGGCCTGCTATATGCGCTTGTGGGTGTTTTTGCAGGCTGGAGCAACGAAAATGTCGGCATGCTGGTTCTGCTTGCAGCCCTGGGCGTGACACTGTTTCGCTGGCGCACATCTCGCAGCGTACCTGCATGGGCATTATCGGGCATTGCGGGGGCAGCCTTTGGCTGGGGCATGATGATGGCCGCGCCGGGCAATGCCGTGCGCCTGGCAGCCGTTGGCGGCGCGGAAAAAATCCCGCTGTTGTCCATGCCTGCCTTTCTGCGCTTTTTGGAATTCTGGGGCACGCAACAACTTGAAATGCTGCCTTATTTTCTTGCAGCCCTGGCCCTTGCATGGCTGTTGCGCCGCCGGGGTCTTTTAAAGCCCGCCGCGTGGATCCCTCCGGTGATTTTCTTTCTCATGGCCCAGGCCAGCCTTGCTGCCTTTATTGCCAGCCCCTCAACACCCTACCGGGCCATGAGCGCCACATTCTTTTTCACTGCGCTCTGCCCTTTTTCTCTGCTTGCAGCCCTGAACCCCTCAAGCATCAAGGCCAAGGCTCTTTTTATCATATTCTGCACCCTGCTGCTCTCAAGCGTGCTGATTGAGGCGCGCGTTTTCCTTATGGCACAGCCGGTCATTGCCACGCACCACCAAAACACCCTGTGCAGCCTGGACTACCCGGAAACAGACAAGTATTTTTTTCCCGGCTACGACATCCGCGAGGTAAACCTTTTCTCGACGGATTGGCGTGGTCTTGTACCCTGGAACGAGTCGCAAACGTTGCGCGTCTTTGAAGCGCCCGGTGCTCGTGCGCTGGTGGCATGCAACATTGCGTTTTTCGGCAACCTGCCCCAGGGCAAAGTCCATGTGGCAGCCAGGATACGCACCGCCACCACTGCAAGCCTGCTGCAACAGGCAGCAAGGGCCTTGTTTGAAAGGCCTGATGAAGGGATCATTTCTGCCCAAACATCTGCTTTGCGGTATTTTCCCGCATCCGCCATGGTTACGGACGATGGCAAGGCCGCGGTGTTTATTCCCGGCATCAAATCTGTGGACGACATCGCCTATATCGCTGTAGAACAGCCTGGCGCGCCCCTTGTATGGCGCAGAACAAGTGCGTCTCATTCACAGACTGACCGCACCCAACGTACTCTCCGCATGGAGGAATAAGCCTTGTCCCGCACCGCCCCATTGTTGGCACTGGTTGTACCCTGCTATAATGAAGAGGAAACCCTGCCCCGCACCCTGAATGCCCTGGCCGATTTATTGGCTGACCTCAAAAAACAGGGGCGCGTGCATGCGGAGAGTTTTGCCCTTTATGTGAACGATGGCAGCCGTGACCGCACATGGGAACTGCTTGAAGAACGGCACGCGATCGACCCCTTTTGCCGGGGCGCAAGCTTTGCCGCCAATGCAGGCCACCAGAACGCCGTATGGGCGGGCATGGTCACGGCGCGCGATATGGGCGTGGACTGCATCATCAGCCTGGATGCCGACTTGCAGGACGACATTGCCGCCATCCCCGAAATGATCGACCGCTATATGGAAGGCAACGAGATCGTCTATGGTGTGCGTAACGACCGCAGCACGGATACGCCTTTCAAACGGCGCACTGCACACATGTTTTACGGATTCATGCGCTGGCTCAAGGTGCCCTTGATCCCCGACCATGCCGACTACCGCCTTGTGGCCCGCCCAGTGCTGGAAGCGCTGGACGAAATTCACGAGCATTCACTTTTTCTGCGCGGAATTTTTCCGGCTCTTGGCTTTAAAAGCGCGCAGGTCTTCTACATGCGCCAGTGCCGCATGGCCGGAGAAAGTAAGTATCCTTTCTGGAAGATGGTGTCTTTTGGCTGGAAGGGCATTACGGCATGCAGCGTGGCGCCCCTGCGCATTGCGGGCCTAATGAGCATGCTCTGCATGCTGGCGGCGCTGGCCTTCAGCGGCGTTTCCCTGCTCAAATACGCCATGGGCGAGACTATTCAGGGCTGGACATCACTGATTATTGTGGTCTTGCTGCTGGGTTCTGTGCAGCTTTTCTGCCTGGCGCTGGTTGGTGAATACCTTGCAAAAATCTTTACCGAAGTGCGCCACAGGCCCCGCTACATCATCGCCAAAAAGCTGTAGGCGAAGCGGTAAGGGAGTACGTGCCCCCTCGGCCAAAAGCTTTGAGAAAGAGGCCTAGCCTTCACCGCGAAACTGCCTGTACGTCAGGTTGAATTTCTTCATGCGCAGCCCCATGCTGCGGCGCGTCAGGCCGAGGTTTTCTGCGGCTTTGCTGGTATTGCCGCGACAGCGGCGCAGGGTCTCCACCAGCATGTTGTATTCTATGGAAGCCAGCCGGGCCTCAAGACCTGTCGGTTGTGCTGCTTGCGGGGCTTCTGTCTGTTGCAGGGCCAACGGCAGATCATAGACGTGCAGCAAACTGCCTTCGGCCAGAATCACCGCCCGGTGGATAACGTTTTCAAGCTCGCGCACGTTGCCCGGCCAGTTGTGCCGCATGAGCAGATTCAGGCCCGCAGGTGAAATGCCCGTCAGGCTCTTTTCCGTTTCTCTGGCATAGTGGGACGCAAAGTGCTCGGCCAGCGCCACCACATCATCGCCCCGCTCGCGCAGTGGCGGAATCATGATGGGAAACACGTTGAGCCTGTAGAACAGGTCTTCCCGGAACGTGCCCGCCGCCACCATTTCGGCAAGGTCCCTGTTGGTGGCCGCGACTATGCGTATGTTCACGGCAATGCTGCGGTTGCCGCCCACGCGCTCAAAGCAGCGCTCCTGCAACAGGCGCAACAGCTTGGCCTGCACGCCCAGGGGCAGCTCGCCCACCTCGTCCAGAAAAATAGTGCCGCCGTCGGCCTCTTCAAAACGTCCCTTGCGAAAAACCGCGCCGGTGAACGACCCTTTTTCGTGACCAAACAGTTCGCTTTCCACAATGCTTTCTGGCAGGGCCGCGCAGTTGCACTTGACGAAGGGCCCGCCCGGCGCAAGCCCGCCGTAGTGCAGCGCATTGGCGACCATTTCCTTGCCCACGCCGCTTTCGCCGAGCAACAGCACCGTCGTGCGCGTGGCGGAGACCTTGCGGATAAGCTCGTACACATCCTGCATGGGGCGCGAAATGCCAATCATGTTTGAGGGATGGAACCGCTCTTTCAGATCGCTGAGCAGCAGGCGGGTGCGTTTTTCCCACTCGACCTTGTCAATATTTTCAACAAGATACAGCTCCACCGCATGGGCCAGCATCTGGGCCATGACGCTGAGCACATTCACATGCTGCTGAAGGGCGGATTCCGTGCGGTACAGGCGGCTGGCGCTGATGGCGCCCAGCACCTTGCGCCCATGCCGGATGGGCACGCAGATGAAGGACATATCCTTGTCGCGCTCAAGGGCAAGGCTGCCCGTGCGGTTCAAAAAAGCGGGTTCGCTGCCTATGTTGCGCACGATTATAGGCTCGGCGCTCTCCACAACCTTGCCGGTTATGCCCTCGCCCACATGATACACGCCCCTGTCCTGCTCCGAGGGGGTCATGCCCATGCTGCGATAAACGAACACGTGGCCGGATTCACGGTGCAGCAGGCTTATCATGCCCCGCGCCATGCCCATATCGCGGCGCATGTAGTCCAGCAGACTGTCCAACGCGGCCACGATATCGTTTTTTTCAGAGAGCAACCTGCCCACGTGAAGCAAGAGCGCAATAATCCTGCCGCGGCAGGGTTCGGCCTCACATTCGTGCAACAGGTCTACGGCAGGGGAATTCATGGTGAACCAGACCATTGTTCAGAGTCTGCACCGGCTGCGCCGGCAGGGACAGCCCGGCTACACGCCGGGCAAAAATCCCTGATTCCAATCTACCCCATGCGCCGGATCACGCATAGTATTTCCCGGTGATTTCATGAATGGTGATTTCAACCACCGCCGTCATCTTGAGCATGTTTTCAGGGTAGGCCGTGCCCACATGCTGGGGAGTGTGCTTGGCAACAACGGCATCGAGGGCGGCGATCTTTACGTCGCGGTCTTCGACCACGGTGGCATTGCCCGTAATAATCACGCTCTGGTAGGCGGTATTGGTGTCGCAGGGCGTGTCGGCCTGAATAAATGAATGCTGGCCTTCAACTTCAAAACAGACCCTGGAATCGGCACGCAGATTTTTCAGCTTCTGCCCTGCCGCCAGACCATGAAAGTAAATGCGCCCGTTCATGCGTACAAAGTGCACAGGAGTAACGTAAGGGAAACCATTTTCACCCAGCGTGGCAAGGTGCCCGACCTGAACAGCATCCAGCAGGGAATCAATCTGTTCTGCGGTCAACGGGTGTTCTTTCATACGTAGCTGCATGGTTCCTCCAGAGTAAACGGATACAGAGAGCGCCGTGCGAGTGCAAATTCCTGCATGCCAGCCGCCTTTATGGGCAAAATATCTGACCATAAAAACCGGGCATTCCGGAAAGCACTTTTTTGCGGGTATGCTCCCAGAAAAATCCTTTTACGTCAGGTCAGAGTTATTTCAAAGTAAAAACAGCATGCAATTTTTATATATTCCTTAACGTATTTTTATCTTTCAGCCACACTTGCGTCATGACACAGGCACAAAGCTTTGCGGTGCACCCGGTGTGAGGGCGCGCCGGACAGAAACCGGACCACCCGGCCCTATCCGGCGCACTCTGCGCAGGTAGACTCACGCAGTACGCCCCTCAGCATATCCCGTTTGGGTACAGGATAACGTGCGGGTACGCTCTGCAAATTTTCAAGATGATTCACATATGGGCCAGGCAGACCATTGGCCCTTGCACCAGCAAGAATGTGAGCCAGATACTCGCTGCTTGGCACCACGGCCTGCCCAAGCACATCTTTTTTGTACAACACGGCCGTATGCGCGCGGCCTGCCACATCCACCACCTGGACAGGATAATGAAAGTACGCCCCGCCGCCGTCCAGCCGCACGCTAGACCACAGATCAAGGCTTGCGGCATCGCCGAACGGCAGCTCGTACAGCACGCCCCACACCGCCTGATCCTTGTCTGGCCCCGGCGTCTGCACCACGGTTTCCTGCCCGCCGTCCCACACGCGGTTGTGGCCATAAAAAGCCAGCCTGTACCCCGGCAGGCAGGCCGCGCATACCACTCGGGCGGCAAAGCAGCGCTCCGCCATCTGCTTCGGATTCATGTTGGAACCGTAAGCAAAATAATACTGCCTGTCCTTGCGCCCGTAGTGTTCAAAACCGGTGGTGATGTCCATGATGCATGCCTTTTGTAAACAAGCGGAGGCTCGTTGCCTCCATATACAGCACAGGGGGCCTGCTGCGGATTTTTGTTTCCGGCAAGGAAGGCGAACCTTTTTATGCAGGGAGTGTACTATTATGGTACTCGACCGGAATAAAAAGGTTCGCCTGACGCCGCCAGCAACGACTTGCCAGATATTCTGGCGCGCAGCCCTCTACCAGACGTTAAGAATCCATTCCTTGTTCTTCTTGTATTCCATGTCGGTAAACAGGGTATTTGCCATGTTCTCGGCCAGCCACATGGCCCCGGCGTACCCCATGACCGGATAACGGTACAGGCCCGCGCGGTCGTAGGTGGGAAAGCCCACGCGCAGCATGGGAATATTGTTGTCCATGGCGGCCCAGCGTCCCTTGGAGTGCCCGAGAATCAGATCCAGCTCAAGTTCTTTGCGCTTCAGGCGGCCATCCAGATCCCACAAGTCGGCGTTGGTGACCACTTCCATCTTCCAGTTGACCTTTTCCACCATTTCCTTGAGGCGCGGATCGTCGGCGTAACGCGGATTGTCGTCGCCTAGCAGCAGGAGCTGAGGCTTCATTTCAAGGTCAATGCAGAACTGCGCCAGACCGATGACCAGATCGGGATTGCCGTAGATAGCCACCTTCTTGTCAGCCAGAAACATGTGGGCCACATCGGTAATGGCATCCAGGGCAATGCCGCGCTCGTGCACCAGCTCCTTGGTGAGGGGCTTGCCCGTGAGCTGCGAAACCTGCTTGAGGAAAATATCCGTATTGCGGATGCCAATGGGCGAAGGACCGATGACCGTGGGGATATCAAATTCCTTGTGCAGATATTCCGCAGCCTTGCCGCCCTCGTACCTGTTGAGGGCAATGGTGCCCAGGGCATTGGCGGTATCCTTGAGGTCGGCGATGGTGGTGCTGCCGTGCGACTTGCCCGTGCCGTCAGGCAAGAGCGGCGAATCAAAGCTCTCAATTTCAAAAAGCACGTTGGCGTCCACGTCCATGAGCTTGAGAAGGTGCTTGAGTTCCTTGACGTCGCCGGGGTTTACCCAGCCGGTGACAAGGTTGAGCTTGCCGTTGGGTTCACCCTTTTCCGCAAAGTGGGTGATGATGTCGCGCACGGCCACGTCATAGCCGCTGATCATGCTGCCCACAAAGCTGGGCGTATGGATGGCGATAAGGTGCACCTCGCGGCCCGCGTACTTTTCCTTGAGCAGGCCGTTGTTGAGCTTGGTCACCACACCATCGATATCATCGCCGATAACCTCGGTGGAGCAGGTGGAAATGATGGGCACCACCTTCACCTCGGGGTAGCGCATCAGCAGCACGTCCACGGCTTCTTCCACGCGGTTGGTGGCGCCGAATACCGCGCCGTCTTCGTGCACCGAAGACGAAGCGATTTCAAAATTGTCCTTGAAGTGCTGCGAAAACAGCAAGCGCACAAACATGACGCAACCCTGGCCGCCATGAACAATGGCGATGCAGTCCTTGATGCCAATGCTCGCGTACTGCGCGCCGCAGGGCTGACAGGTGAATATGGGATTGATGACCCCTGCCCTTTCCTTTTCCATAATTTCGCAAGACATGGCAGTTCCTTATGTGAGGCCGGGCTGGCCCGGCGCTTGGCTGTTGTGAAAAGCAGTCTTCGGCTCCTGACAGGAACATGCCTTTCAGGCCAGGCCGCATATATCCAAGGGATCACCCTGTTTTGCCCGTGTCCGTCAGGAGAAACCTGCCGGACACGGGCACGGCAAACCTAGTACTTGGGATCCGTCAGCTCCAGATTCAGCGAACCGTGGATGGTCAGAAAATCCAGCCGGGTTTTGGCTGCGGCCATAAGTTCGCGAATGTCGTCCTTGCCCATGTTGACGAGCCAGGGGTTTTCGCTGGTGAGGCCACGGGCCATCATGACGGCGTCCACCCAGTAGCAGCGGTTTTCCGGCGATTCGATATCCGGTTCCTCACCGCACAGTATCTGCATGGTCTGGGTCATGATGCCCTCGTTCTGCCGTTCCCTGTCCCATGCGCGGGAGTGGAACTGCCAGAGGCACTTTTTCATGATATAGTCGATGACGACTTCTACATTTTCACTAAGGGTTCCGGCACTCATGCTGTTCCTCCGCAGTGGTGGGTCTGGTGGGCTGGGGCTTACACTGCCTGCAAAAGCGGTTCGGGATAGGGCGGATATTCCTTGCCGCGCAGGTGGGTCACGCAGTCGTAGCCTCCGGAATATTCCCGCTCGCCAGCTTCGTCCTTGATGTTGCGCCCGCAGACCATTTCCTGGGTCATGAATCCCTGATCCAGCGGATACTCGTCCTTGGTGATGTCGATTTTTGCCAGCTGGTGGATGGGCGAATACACCGCGTTGTAGATGTCGCGGGCAAAGCGCACCCAGCCTTCAAATCCCTTCCATGGGCCGTTGTGGTAGGCGTGGGCATTGAGGTAGGGAACCAGCACCTTTTTTGCCACTTCGCCAGGCCGCTTGCCGGTAAAGATGATGTCGGCCTTCCAGTCTTCCATGGCCTCCAGGCCTTCAAGCTCGTTGGGGTCGTCAATGGCAAGGGTGCCCACCTTGGCGCGGGCAATGCCTTTTTCAAAGTCGCCCTGATGGCCGAACTTCGAATAGATGGAAACCACATCCAGCCCCATTTCCTTTTCAATAATGTGCGCCCAGTGCCACAGCTTGGAGCCGCCGGGCCACAGGCAGACCTTCACGCCCTTGAGGCGCTTGGCGTACCAGTCAAGCTCGGGCCGCCAGCGGGCGGTTTCTTCATCAATGATGGCCTGGGCTTCCTTTTCCAGCCCAAAAAACAGGCCGATCTTGAGCAGGGATTCGCTCACCATCTCGTGGCCGAAGCCGTCGATGTCGAGGCGCGGCGTGCCGTAGCGCACACGCAGCTCGTTGCAGATGTATTCCGCAGAGCGGGCGCATTCCAGCACGTTGAGCTGGGCCTTGTGCATAGCCCGCAGATCGTCGTACTTGCCGTTGCCGGTAAAAACCGAAAGCACCTGAATACCCATGCGGCGAAAGTAGTCGCACATGATTTCCACATCGCCCTGAATGTTGTAGTCGCCCACGTAGTTGATGACGTAGCGGCTCTTGATTTCAGGCTCGACCGTGCCCACCTTCTGGTTGATCCAGGCTATGTTGATCTTGTGGTGCCCGCCGGACTGGCTGGGCCCGGCAAAGCCGGGCGAATTGCACACAAAAATGTCAACTTCGGGCATTTCTTCCATGATCTCCTGAGCCAGGGCATTGATGTCGTCGCCAATGAGGGCCGAGGCGCAGGTTTGGTAGATGGTCATGCGCTTGATGTGCGGAAAAGCCTTGAAGGCCTCCTTGATGCTGTTGCGCAACTGGTCTTCCGCGCCAAAGACCACATGCTTTTCCTTCATGTCCGAGGCGAAGGTGTACTTGAGCTGAAAGTTGCCGTCGTCGCTGATGTAGCGCTTGGTTTGCCAGGTATCGTAGGTACAGCCCACGGGGCCGTGGCTCAGATGAATCACGTCCTTCATGGGCGTGCCGATCACGTGCTTGGCCCCGCAAAAGGCGCAGCCGCGCTCGGAAATGCTGCCGGGGATGGTGTTCAGGTATCCAAGTGGCAAGCAGGTGGAGAGGTCATCGCTCTCCCCCTTGACCACTGCGTGCTTTTCCCGTTCGGGGATGCATTCGCTGCATTTAAAAAGATGGTATGGCATATCAGTATCCTATACGCGGCCTAGAGCCGTTTACGAATGAAATGAAGTAACTGCTCTGCACGGATTTTTCTGAAAATCCTTGCCGCTAAATGTGCGCAGGCAGGCTTTGCCTGCCGTAAGCGAGTATTTCATGTGTACATGCTCTAGAGTATGGCCGCTGTTCCCAGTTCGCCGGTACGCACCCGCAGGGCCTGTTCAACCGGACAAACAATGATTTTGCCATCGCCAATACCGCCCGTCTGGTTGATCTTGATGATAGTGTTCACGACCCTGCCCAGCATGTTGGCGGGAACCACAATGGAAAGCAGCCGCTTGGGGACGTACATCATGCCCTTGTAGCTCCCCATGCCGCGCACGATGGGGCTTATCTCCACGGAAACTTCTTCGGCGATGCCCTTCTGCTTGCCCCGCCCGAATACGGGGATGACGCTCATGCCCGGAAAGCCCATGCGGTCCAGGGCTTTTTTTGTGGCCGTCACCTTGTTGGGACGGATAATCGCGATAATCTCCTTCATGGCGAGCTCCTGAACTGTATTGCATTAATGCTGCGCAAAGCGCCTCTGGACACAAAAGCGACAATGATGGCGTTTAGATGCCTTCCTGTCCGGTGCGGATGGTCAGCACCCGCTCCACCGGCGACACAAAAACCTTGCCGTCGCCAAAATTGCCCGTGTTGGCATAGCTCTGCACAAGTTGCAGCACTTGATCCACGTGCTCGTCCTCCACCACCATCATGAGCAGATTTTTGGGCAGCTCGTCGTAGTGAACGCTGCCGCTGTCCAGCCCTTTCTGCTTGCCGCGCCCAAAGGCCTGAATTTTTGTCAGGGCCACAAACCCTGATGCGGCAAGGCCCTCCACCACATTTTCGGTGCTCTCTGGCCGAACGATGGCTCGTACCATTTTCATTGGCGGCTCCTTTGGAGTTGTTGATGCAGTCACTCTACATTCACTGGGATTCAGGCCGTTGGCCACGCTGGCACTCACACATTGCCAAAAGCGTATTTTGTTCGCTGGCAAGGAAAATGTCCGTTTCAGGCTTCAGGCCGCGTTGGGCATTCGATGCATTTTTGCTTTCCTGCAAGGATGGCAAGCCTTTTATGCAGGGAGTGTACTCTCACGGTACTCGACCGGAATAAAAGGCGAGCCAGACGCAGCAGGGAACAAAAAGGCGCGAATGCCCGCGCGGCCTAGTCGGCAATGCCGTACTTCACCACCATCGCCTCCAACTGATCCATCGACAGCGGCTGGGGAATAACAAAGTTCTGGTTGTTGATGATCTTTTCCGCCAGTTCGCTGTATTCCTTGGCCTGATTCTGGCTGTCGTCATATTCGGTCACGGTTTTTTTGTTGAATTCGGCCTTCTGCACGATGTTGTCGCGGGGCACAAAGTGGATCATCTGGGTGCCGATGGAGGCGGTGAATTCTTCAAGAAATTCCCTTTCGCGGTCCACGTTGCGGCTGTTGCAGATGATGCCGCCAAGGCGCACGCCGCTCTGTTTGGCGTACTTGAGCAGGCCCTTGCAGATATTGTTAGCAGCGTAGATGGCCATCATTTCGCCAGAGGCCACGATGTAGACTTCCTGCGCCTTGCCGTCGCGGATGGGCATGGCGAATCCGCCGCACACCACGTCGCCGAGCACGTCAAAGAAGACGAAATCAAGATCATCAGTGTACGCGCCCTGATTTTCCATGAGGTCGATGGCCGTGATAACGCCGCGGCCAGCACAGCCAACGCCGGGTTCCGGGCCGCCAGATTCCACGCAGAGGATGTCGTGAAAGCCCTTCTTCACCACCTTGTCCAGGGTCACTTTTTCCGCACCCACGGCACGCAGGGTGTCCATGAGCGATTCCTGCGGCTTGCCGCCAAGAATCAGGCGGGTGGAGTCGGCCTTGGGGTCGCAGCCGTGGATGAAAATCTTCTTCCCGTGAAAATGGGCCATGGCCGCAGCCGTGTTCTGGGTTGTGGTGGACTTGCCGATGCCGCCCTTACCGTAAATGGCTATCTTGCGAGGCATAACGCATTCTCCCGCCGTCTTCCGGCTGTTTTGACCAGGGACAAGGCGTCTCTGGCACCGTGTATGCCCCTCTTGTGCATTGGCTGTGCCATTGTAAGTAATTTTAAATTTAACGTTTTAAAACGAATAGTTATAAAAATTATGTTTTATCACGCTTTGCATCATGCGTACGCAAGCGTACAAAGCACCGCTTTTTTGGACATTTTGGTACATTTTATAAATACACTCATAATTACAGCATGTTAAAAAATCACTCTTTGAAATAATTTCGCGAACAAAAATAAGACATAAAAACGTAATATATTAATTTATTTAATTTTATATGCAATCAGCAATCAATCTCGCTTTGTTATCGAGTCATCACAGTGTGCGCAGGTGGAACGTAACTGCTCCGCGCCCGATGCAGGCAGAGCGCGCACAGGGATGCCGACATTAATAATAATGTTATTTCAGCATGTTATTTGTAATTATTTTCAAGTGCATGGATATTGCACAGGCAATGCCTATGAAAGGCCGGACTGCTTCGAGGCCCTGCCACAACAGACGGAGAGCATATGCAAGGTTTACTCGACGGCTCGCGGATTGCGGTTTTTCACGATGATTCAGGCGCGCTGGCAGCGCCCACAGCGGCCAGTGCGGTGGCGGTGTATGTGCGGGGGGAAGGCGACTGGAGCGAAGGCAAAAGGCACAGCTTCAGCCTGACCCAAGGCGCGGGGCTGAGCGAACTGCGCGAACAGATGCAAACGCTTGCCGCAAATCTTGGGGACTGCCGCATTGTGGTGGGTGCGGAAGACCATGGCGCGCCCTATGGTGTGCTGGACAAGATGGGATTTTACATCTGTATGATGGACAGATTTGAGGCAGAAGCTCTGGAAGGAGTGCGCAAGGGCGTGTTGGCGGCGGTACAGCAGGCGACCCGCCCACAGTGCGGCATGCTGCCCACAAGCAGACCGAGAGAGATAGCGCCAGGGCGTTTTTTTCTGGACATGTGCGAGGCCAAGCTGACCGACCCGCTGTTCACAGCCAGAGAATCCATCTTGGTATTTGTTGAAACCGCGCCCTTTGAGCAGTTGCAGATCAAGTGCGACCACGAACCGCGCTGGCTACCCAGCTTTGCGCTGGTGACAGGGCTTGAAATGGAAAAGGAAGAGCTGGAATCGGGCCTCATGCTGGTGACCGTGCGCCAGCCCGCTGACCGCAACGCCGATGCCCTGCTGGGGCAAAAGTGGTTTGACGGCACGGGCTGTTCTTGCGGCTAGAGCAGCGCAACGTTACACGCCGTACTCCCTGAGTTTGCGCCACAGGGATGACCGGCTGATGCCCAGCATGTCGGCGGCCAAAGTACGGTTGTCGCCCGCCAGTTCAAGGGCGTGCAGGATATGCTGCTTTTCCATTTCCGCCAGCGGAACAAGCGGTGTTGATGCGTCCGGTGCTGGCGCGGCTGGCACCGATGCACATGGCGCGGCGGCCTGCGGGCAAACCGGGGTTGCAGCGGCGGCAGCCTCCTGCCGGGCGGCAACAGCAGAAGAAGAACCGGGATCGCTAACGGACAGGTGAACGGCAGACTCGGAGACTTCCGGGGGCAAATGCGCCAGCCCTATGCTCCCTCCCGGCGGACAAAACACCGCCGCCCGCTCGAGAATATTGGCAAGTTCGCGCACGTTGCCGGGGAAGGGATACTGCCGCAGCGCATCAAGGGCGTCATCTTCAATATCCAGCGGCACGGCCCCCCCCTGCTCCGCCAGCCGCGCAAGAAAATATCGGGCCAGCAGAGGAATGTCCTCAGCCCTGCTGCGCAGGGGCGGCAGTTCCTGCGTTACCACGGCCACGCGGTAATACAGATCACGCCGGAAGCGCCCGGCCTCCACCTCTTCCTTGAGGTTGCGGTTGGTGGCGGCGATAATGCGCACGTCCACGGGTATGTCTACAGTGCCCCCCACACGGCGCAGATTCTGCTCCTGCAAGACGCGCAGCAGCTTGACCTGCATGCCCGGCGGCATTTCACCTATTTCGTCCAGAAACAGCGTGCCGCCGCTGGCAGCTTCAAACAGGCCTTCCTTGCGCCGCACCGCGCCTGAAAACGCCCCCTGCTCATGCCCGAAAAGCTCGCTTTCGAGCAATTCCGGCGAGAGAGCGCCGCAGTTGATAGCCAAAAAACGCCGACGCGCCCGCTGGCTCTGGGCATGCATGGTGCGGGCAGCCAACTCCTTGCCGGTGCCTGTTTCACCTTGCAGCAGCACCGCCACATCTGTGGGGGCCAGACGCATGAGCGCCTGCCGCAGGCCGCACATGGCTGGCGACATGCCAACCATTTCCGGCACAGAGCCGCTTGCCTCAAGCTGGGCGCGCATCTGGGCGACCTGCTGCCGCAGACGGCGCTTTTCCAGCGCCCGCGCAACCAGCATGCGCGCTTCTTCCAGCGAGTAGGGCTTTGCCAGATAATGAAAAGCCCCCAGCCGCATGGCCTCCACGGCGCTTTCAATCATGGGGTAGCCAGTGACCATGATGACTTCCACATCCGGCTTGCTGGAGCGTACCGCCTTGAGCACTTCCATGCCGTTCATGCCCGCCATGGCTATATCGGTAATGACCACGTCAAAATCCTGCTCGGCCAGCAGTTTCAGGCCTTCTTCGCCACTGCCCGCCTGAGCCGATTCATGCCCGCCGCGCTCCAGGGCGCGCGCGAGGTTGGCGCGGGCCATGCGCTCATCGTCAATGATCAGCAAACGGCCACCGCCGCCAGCCCGCTGCGCGGCGTCAAGCCCGTGACCGCTGTGCCGACGTTCGCCGGGGGTAGCCGGTGCGGGTGATTGTTCCGAAAGCCGGAACCGTTCCGTAGTCATGCCTCTGCTCCTGAACCGTCTGCGTCATGCCGTTCCGCAAGGGGCAGCCGTACGGTAAAACAGGCCCCTTGCCCCAGTTGGCTCTGCACTTCGAGTGTTCCATTGTGCTTGCCCACAATGCCAAAAGCTATGGACAAACCAAGGCCCGTCCCTTCGCCCACGGGCTTGAGGCTGAAAAAGGGATCAAACACCCGGCCAAGGTTCTCGGGTTCAATGCCCTTGCCAGAATCGCGCACGCGCAGCTCCGCCATTCCCGCCGGTTCATCCACACACGCGGTGATGTGCACTTCGCCCTTGCCGTTCATGGCCTGTGCCGCATTGAGCAGCAGATTGATAAGCACTTCCTGCATGCGCTGGGCGTCCACAGGCAATTGCAGCCCTTCAGGCACGTCCACCGTTATGCGCACCGCAGCGCCCATGTCGTGCCGCACAAGGCCAACGGCCCTGCGCACAATGCCGGATAGATCATGCAAAGCAACGGTAAAGGGCCGGTCACGCGCAAAATCCAGCAGCCCGCGCACAATATCGCGGGCGCGAACAACTTCGGCCTGAATTTCATCCAGCTGCGCCGTCACGTCTTCTGCCGTGGGCATGGGGCGCAGACCCTGCCGGGCATCGTTGACATCCTCGCCGAGAAGCTGACAGCCAACGGAAATATTGTTGAGGGGATTATTCAGCTGGTGGGCCACGCCGGAGGTCAGCACACCAAGAGAAGCCAGCTTCTTTTCCTGCAACAGCAGGGCGTGGCGGTTTTCCAGCTCCGCCGCCATGCCGTCAAGCGTCTGGAGGACATGGCGCGCTTCTTCCTCAAGCTGCGGCGGGGGCGGCGGCAGGGGCATGCCCGCGCCAACACTGCGCGCGGCGCTTTCAATGGCCCCAAGGGCGCGCATGATGTGCCTGCCAATAAGCCATGCAAAAGCCACCCCGCAGGCCAGCAGGGCCGCAATGGCCCCCAGCATCTGGGTGCGCAGATCCCCCACGGCAGTAAAAATGCCCTGACGCATGCGGCGCACCGCCGAATCCGCCAGCTCGCTCAGGCGCTGCCCCTGATCGGTGAGAGCGGCGCCGTCTGTGGGCTGATCCTCGAGCAGGGCCTCATAGGTGCCGATGCCTTCCAGCAGCAGGTCGAGATTATGGTGCGCACCGTCGCCCACCCGGCGGCCCATGGCGGCGTTATAATCCTGCCCCACGGATGTGGCCCGCTCCCGCGCCAGTTCCACAAAACTGCGCAGGGCAAGCAGGTCACCCTTTCTGCCGGGAAAAAGTTGCAGATTTTTTTCGTACCTGCGCATTTCGAGCACGTCGCTGCGCAGGTCGTCCACCATGTCGATCAGACGGGCCGCCCTGTCGATGCGCCCCAGATCATAACAGGCAATGCCGCCCAAAAGCAGCAGCATGACCAGAAACAGGCCCGTGCCCACGGCAATCTTGCCGCGAATGGTATGCCAGACAGAAAAATGCGGAAGCATCCCTCACCCCCGCAGGCGCAAGAGTTTACACCTGCGCCCGACGCCGTTTCAATTTGCAACAGCGTATAAAAATAAAACAAAGCTGACAAGCCTTAGCCTGCAACAAATTGCGGCCCTTGCCCGCTTGAGCATGTCACAATGAAACAGTAACGGCGCAGCGCACCACACAGCCAAAAACAAATAACTCCATACAAATTCAGCATGTTACAGATTGAACTTTTTGGCACAATAGTTGTAATTGCCAGCGCAGGAGGCCGACATGAACACCCTGCAAAAAACGATGGAAAACTGGTTTACCGCTGTGGCATATGCCGATGCCGGGCAATCCGGCTGGACAGACGATTTGTGGACTCTGAACGGCAAGCGCGAAAGCACGGCGCTGAAGCAGACCCTGCTTTACGGCGCGGGCAGCATTGTCATTTACGTGCTGGCTTTTGCCAATGCCGATGCCTTTGCCGCCCTGTGCGCCAAGGGTGGTCTTTGGACAGCCCTGCCCATCGCCTCGGTGCTGCTGCTCTCTTACGTGCACGGTCACTTTGCCGGAGCCCTCTGGGAACTGTGCGGCATTACCGGTGTGCAAAAGAAGAGCGCGCAAACCACCGCAAAGGCTGTGGCCCGTCAGAGCGCCACACCTGCCCCCCGGCTGGACACCACTGCCGTGGTTCACGGCTAACCGAGCTTTTTTCACAGGTCCGGGCCGCGCCGCCCGGCTCAAATTTTTTGTTCAGCTGCGGCATGTCTGGCATTGCGCCAGCGCACAACAGTACGCCCAGGCAGCCTGCCAGCCGGAGGTAACATGGATCTGCTCAGTCTTGACCCGTCCCAGTTTATCGTGCTCACGCCCGTTTCCGTGGCCTTTCTGCTGGCCGTGGGATTTGTGGGCGGGCTTGTGAGCGGCTTTATCGGTTCCGGCGGGGCCTTTATTCTTACGCCGGGCATGATGGGCCTGGGTGTGCCCGGCGCTGTGGCTGTTGCCAGCAATATGTGCCACAAATTCCCCAAGGCCATGGTGGGCGCCATCAAACGCTACCGCTTCGGTCAGGTGGATGTAAAACTGGGCATGGTTATCGCTGCCACAGCGGGCATAGGCGTGCAGATTGGCATCCGTATTCAGCGTTTTATTCTGGAAAAGTGGGGGCAGGCCGGGTCTGATCTCTACGTCAGCGTTTCCTTTGTGGTGGTGCTCGTTGTGGTGGGCAGCTATATTCTCAAGGATGCCCTGCACTCCAGCCATTCCGGCAAGGAGGATGACGAAAGCACGCCGCCCCTTGCCCAAAAGTTGCAGGCCATCAACCTGCCGCCCATGATGTCCTTTCCCAAATCCGGCTTGCGTATTTCGCTGTGGTTTACCCTGCCCGTGGGCATAGCCACTGGCATGCTGGCCGCGACCATTGCCGTGGGCGGATTCGTGGGCGTGCCGGGGCTTATCTATGTGATCGGCGTACCCGGACTCATTGCATCCGGCACGGAACTGGTCACGGCCTTTGTCATGGGCCTGTGCGGCTCGGTCAACTGGGCCATGCACGGCATGATAGACATCCGCCTGGTCTTTATCATTCTGGCGGGTTCGCTGCTCGGCGTGCAGCTTGGGGCCATCGGCACCACCTACGTCAAACCAATCATGATCAAGTACGTCATGGCCGCCATCATGCTTATTGTTGCCGCAAGCCGCATTGTAGCCCTTCCGGGCTACCTCAGCGCGCTGGGGCTTATCCAGATGGGGCCGGGGATTCTCTACCTGCTCAAGGTCGTGAGCTTCATAACCATGTGCGCCGGATTGCTCGTTGGCGCGGGCATGATCCTTGGCGGCATGTGGCGCGGGCAAAAGCGCAACCGCAAAGAAGCGGCGCTGGGCAGCGCGGCCTGAAGCATCTCTCATAAACAAACCCCAATAACATCTTCTCCTCAAACCCTATAGCAAAAGGGGGGTGCATTGCGTCTGCACCCCCCTTTTATTTTCCTGTCAAAGGCAGAGCGCGGACAATTGGGCCATTGCCTATTTCCTGATTTTCTGTATGCTTTCATAATCACCAGCATACCTTGTCAGCTTTTCTGCCATCCCTTCGCAGGAGGAGCCATGCGCATATTCACGCGCAGCCTCAAGACGCAGTTTATTGAGGCATTCACGCTGCTTATCCTGCTTTCATCGTGCTTTCTTGCGGCCATAACCGGGCGCGAAGCCAGCAGCGAGGCCCGCTACGAACGCGGCCTGCTGCTGACCAACCGCGTGCAATCCCTTGCCAAGGCCCTTGATCAGTCCATGTGGTTCTGGATCAAGGAGGTGGATACCCTGCGCCATACTGTGGGGCTGATCGGCGGAGATATGAAAAAACTATCCATCGCCGTGAACCGATTACAGGACACCATGCCCGCCTTTGCCTGGATCGGGCTCATGAATCCCCAGGGCAAGGTTTTTGTCGCCACTGATGGCGTCCTGGAAGGAACAGACCTTTCCATCTGCGCCATCTTCCGCCAGGGCAAAAACGGCCTCTTTGTGGGCGATGTGCGCAAGGCATCCCTGCTTGCCCAACTGTTGCCCCAGCCGGAAAACGGCCCGCTGAAATTTGTGGACATCAGCATGCCCATTGGCGAGGGCGAACTGAAAGACTGGGTTCTGGTAGCCCATCTGAGCTGGGCATGGGCCAGAGAGGTGGAGGAATTCATCCTTTCGGGCGAAGGCTCGGATACCAACACCAAGATCATGGTTCTCGGTGCAGACGGCAGTGTCATCCTGGGCGGCGACAACAATGAAAAACCGCTGGCCTTGCCCCTGCTGCAAGAACTTGAACACTCCACTTCGGCCTGGGCCGTGGAAACATGGCCCGATGGCATTGCCTACCTCACTGCGGCAGTAAGCTGCACGGGATTTAAAGACTACGATGGCTTGCAGTGGAGCGTGGTGGCGCGGCAATCGCTGGATGCCGCATACGAACCCGTGCGTCGTCTTGTGGCGCGCATTCTTGTGGCTGGCCTCTTGCTTGCGGTGCTGTTTGCGCTGGTTGCCGGATACATCGCCCAGCGCACCATTGCCCCCCTCAAGGCGCTTACCGCAGCGGCCGACAGACTCAGCCGGGGCGAGCGCGTCACCATTCCGCGCAACCGGGGCATACGCGAAATTGAAGTGCTTTCAGCCTCTTTGTCCACCCTGGTCGAAAACCTCACCCGCACAGAAAAAGACCGGAACCGCATCCAGCATGCCGCAGAACGCGATGCCCTCACAGGCCTGCTGAACAGGCACGGTCTGGCTGCGCGCATTGACGAGGCCATGCCCAGCCTGACGCAAAACCAGGGGTTGGTCGAGCTGTTGTATATGGATCTGGACGGCTTCAAACCAATCAACGACGCGTACGGGCACCATGTGGGCGATGCCGTGCTGACCATTCTGGGGCAGCGCCTTACGCGCTGCCTGCGCAAGGATGATGTGCTGGTGCGGCTGGGGGGCGATGAATTTCTGGCCCTGCTCGGGCATACCAGGGGAACGCCAGACATACTGCGCACCATAAACCGCATCCGTGAGGATGTGGGAGCGCCCATTTCCATTGACGGCCTCATGCTGCGCATCGGCATCAGCATAGGGCACGCCACATGGCACTGCGCAAATGAATCTGTTGAAGATGCCCTGAAACGGGCAGACAGCGAACTCTACATGGCCAAACGGACGTCAAAAGCCTCGCAGGAAGTGTTGTAGCTCTTTGCTGTCAGCAGGTTCCAGCCTGCGGCAGAGCCTCCCGCTGAAATCCCGGCACCCCGCTTTTCCCTCAGTCCATATCCTTGCACAGACGCCACAGCGTACTGCGGCTGATGCCCAGCTGGGCCGCTGCCCGAACCTTTGAATTGCCGCACCTGTGCAGGGCCTCGCGCACACTCTCGGGGGTGAGGGATTTGCGCTGCATGGCGACGGCTTTTGAGGCCTGCGGGAAACCGGGATGGCGCAGTTCTTCAAGCAGGCGTTCTCCAACAGCGGCATCATAGCCATGCGGTGAAACAACCGTCAGCCTTTCAGCCACTGTGCGCAGCTGGCGCACATTGCCCGGCCAGGGCAGGGCCTGCAAGGCCTGAACAAAGGTTTCGGGCAGTTGCAGGCGCGGCCTTTGCTCCGCTTCGTTCTGCGCGTAAAATTCCTGCAAAAAAGCCTCTGCAAGCAGGGGAATATCTTCCTTCCGCTCCCGTAGCGGGGGAATGTGCAACGGCAGCACATGCAGCCGGTAGTACAGATCTTCTCGCAGCCTTCCTTCGGCAACATCCAGCCACAGATCGCTGTTGGCGGCGGCAATGATACGCACATCCGCCGGAACAACCACGTTGCTGCCAAGGCGCATGATTTCTTTTTCCTGCAGCACGCGCAGCAGGCGTGTCTGAAACGAAAGCGAAATGGTTCCCACCTCGTCCAGAAACAGGGTGCCACCCTGCGCCAGCTCAAAAATACCGATCTTTCCGCCTCTGCGCCCGCCGGTAAACGTGCCTTCGGCGTAGCCAAAAAGTTCGCTTTCCAGCAGGGATTCCGGCATGGCCGCGCAGTTCAGCGACACAAAGGGGCCGAGCCTGCGGGGGGATGCATTGTGTATACCCTGCGCCAGAATTTCCTTGCCCGTGCCGCTTTCGCCGGTAATGCACACGCCTGCTTCCGAGACGGCATACAGCCGGGCCTGCTCCAGAAGCGACTCCACGGCGCTGCTGGTGTGCAAAAAATCCTCAAGTGTATAACGCGCCCTGAATCCCCGATTGTAGGCCTGTCGGACCCTCTCCTCCGCCTGAAGGATGCGCGAGGCAGGCTGCATGCTGAAGACCGCACCGGCAGGTTTTTTACCCACGCGGATGGGGATGGTGTTGACGATAAGCTGCTCGCGATGCTTGCTGGCCGCCGTCACATTGTGCAGGGGTTCGTGCCGTTCATGGGCGCTGGCAAGGGGCAAAGCGGGGAATACGCTGCTGACGGGCGTGCCAATGACGTTGAGTTCATTGACCTGGAGCATGCTGCAGGCCTGGGGATTGATTTCCTCAATGGCGCCGCGCTCGTCCACGGCCAGAATGCCTTCAGAAATCCCGTCAAGAATGCTGCGGTAGCGCTCTTTTTCCTTAAGAGTCTTGCGCCTTGTCTGCACCACGTTAACGATGCTGTCAAAAAAACTGGCAGGTATTTCGGGCTGCTCATGCAGATCAACAAAGGGCAGACCGCATTTTTGGGCCGCCCTGCGGGTAATATCGCCGCCAATAATAACTTCAAGCCCCCGTTGCTGGGCTTGCAGCACGCCTTTTTCAAGACTGGGCTTGTCGCTGTACAGGATTATCTCCGGCTGAAACCCCAGTAATTCCTCGCACAGAGCCAGGTTGCACTCTCCGGTGCGTATCTGGGTAATGCCAATACGCCGCCCCATGGTTGAAGCTTTTTTGAGCGCCCGCAGCTGATTGGCCGTGGTATCCGGCAAGGCCACCACGGGCACGGAAAGCTGACGCAGAATATAGGCCGTCCCCCTGCGGGACAGGATGACTTCAACCCCCTGCTCCTCAATGATCTGCCGCACTGGTTCAACGGCATCCTCAAGATCGAAGACCGCCTCCACAAGCCGACAGGGCTTGTCCTCCAGCACCTTGCGAACAGTGTTCACATTGCGTTGCGATGAAAAAACCAGACCGATCACTGGGGGGGTGTTCATGCGTGCTCCTTGCTGCTCCGAAGCATAGGCTGCAAGCTGGGCGGACGCAAGTTTCAGTGCGTTTTAAAAAAACACATGAAACGTTTCTGAAACGTTTTTACTACTCCGCGGGGGCTGGAGAAGCGGCATAGCGCACACCGGCGAAAAAATATTCATACTAATCTGTTTTTATTGATAAAATATAAAAGTCCCAACTCATTGTTTGCACAGTCTGTACGAGATTGCGCTTTTTGGCACAAAACTTGTTAAAGGCGGGCACTTGTAAATTCCCGCTTTGTTTACTGCATCTGGAGGAAACAATGTCAGACAAAAAACTGTTCATGAACCGACGCACCTTCATCAAGGCCTCGGTGGTCACGGCAGGCGCCCTGACCTTCACCTTCGGCCTGGGTGGGCTTGGTTCCTCCCTTTGGGCCGCCAACAACAAACCTATGCTGGATTTTGACATCATTGTCGTTGGCTCCGGCGGCGCTGGCCTGCGCGCTGCGGTTTCCGCCATGGAGGCCAACCCCAAGGCCCGGGTTTGCGTGGTCGCCAAAACCATGCCCACCCGTTGCGCTACAGCCATGGCCGAGGGCGGCATCAACGGCGTCATTGATTTCAGCAAGGGCGATTCTTACGACCTGCACGCCTTTGATACCGTCAAAGGCGGCGACTACCTTGTGGATCAGGACGCGGTGCTGGATTTCTGCGAAGAGGCCGGCCGCACCATCCACGCTCTTGATTACCTTGGCATGCCTTTTTCGCGCGACGATGCCGGCGCGCCCAAGGCGCGCTATGCTGGCGGCGCGTCAAAAGTCCGGTGTATCTACTCCGCCGACAAAACAGGCCACATTGTCATCCAGACCCTGTTTGCCGAGGCCCTTACGCGCGGAGTCAAGTTCCTCATGGATTACCAGTTGCTCGACATTGGCAAGGGCAATGGCGCGCTGGAGGGCGTTGTGCTGCGCAACATCCGCACTGGCGAGATCATGCCCGTGCGGGCCAAGGCTGTTATTATGGCAAGCGGCGGCTATAGCCGGGTATACTGGAACCGTTCGTCAACGCCCTACGTGGCGACAGGCGACGGGCCTGCGGCAGCCCTGCGCGCGGGGGTTCCCATGAAAGACCCCGAGATGACGCAGTTTCACCCCACAGGCGTTGTGCACGGCGGCGTGCTCATTACAGAAGCAGCCCGCGGCGAAGGCGGTTATCTGGTCAACCGCCTGGGCGAACGTTTTATGTCCCGCTACGCCAAGGATCGCATGGAGCTGGCCCCCCGCGACATTGTATCCCGCTCCATCGAATCGGAAATTCTCGCTGGCCGGGCCTTTGGCGAGGGCATGGAGGCCTATGTCTACCTTGATCTGCGCCACCTGGGCGAAGCCAAGATCGACAAGGATCTGCCGCTGATCCGCCACATCGGCAAGCTTTTTGAGGGCATCGATCTCGCCAAGGAACCCATGATCATCAGGCCCACGGCCCACTACTGCATGGGCGGCATTGACGTGCTGAACTATCGCCAGATGAACACGCTCCTGCCGGGGCTTTACGCCGCCGGAGAGGCGTCCAATGTGTCCATTCACGGGGCCAACCGCCTTGGCGGCAATTCACTGGCCGAGGCTTCCGCCACCGGCAACTGGGCCGGGCAGGGGGCTGCCGCCTACGCCAAGGGGGCATCGCCCGCAGCCGAGGGCAAAAATCTGCTCGAACTCTGCAGCAAGTGGACGGACCATTACGCCAAGGTTACGGCCCGCACTGCCAAGACAGACATTTTTGCCATCCGCGAACGCCTTGGCGAAGTCATGTGGGACAACATGGGCATCTTCCGTACCGAAGACAATATGCGCCAGGCCGCCAACGAGCTGGATTCCCTGTCCAGAGCCTATGAAGACGCCAGCGTACCTTGCACCAATCCTGGCTACAACACGCTTTACACGCAGTACGTGGAGCTGGGCAATCTGCTCGCCTGCGCCAAGGCGGCCACCTTTGCCGCAAGGGCCAGACAGGAATCACGCGGGGCGCACTGCCGTACAGATTTTCCCAAGCGCGATGACGAGCGCTTTCTCAAGCACTCGCTCGTTACCCTGGCGGATGGCGGCATGAAGCTGGACTGGCGGGATGTGAGCATTACCAAATTCAAGCCTCAGGAGCGTAAGTACTGATGAGCGACGCAGTATTCATAGTTATTGAGCGTTTTGATGGAAAAAAACGGTACTCGCAGGAGTACACGCTGGCCCGAGCGGACGTTCACAATAAAACAGTGCTCAGCACCCTGATTTTTATCAAGGAGCATCTGGACCCGACGCTGAACTTTACCGCGGCCTGCCGCATGGCCATTTGCGGCGCTTGCGGCGTCAGGCTTAACGGGCAACCCATCATCGCCTGCGACACCAGCATGGAAGATCAATTGGCCCTGTATGCCACCAACAGGGTTACCATTGCGCCGCTTGCCAATTTCAAGGTTATTTCAGACCTGGTGGTGGATTGGGAACCCGCGCTTGAAAACCTGCGCAAGGTTCACCCTTCGCTTATGGCCCGCAAAGAATTTTCCAAGGAAAAAGGCTGCCGGCAAAGCGCTGGCGACATGGAAAAAATTGCAGACATGTGGGACTGCATTCTTTGCGGATGCTGCGCATCGTCCTGCAACAAACTTTCCGTCAACCGGGCAGACTATCTGGAGCCCTTTGTCTTCAACATCGCCGCCCGCATGTCGGTGGATTCGCGCAGCAAAGACCCCATGATTCATGCCAAGCCAGCTTTTGACAACGGCCTGTGGAAATGCGTGCACTGTCAGGAATGCGCCAACGTATGCCCCAAACAGATCAAGCCGGTGGAAGGCATAAGCATAATGCGCAATATCACCGTGAACCGGGGGCTCAATCAGGGCAAAGGGCCGGAGCATGCCGAAGCCTTCTTGACCGACATGCGCGACACGGGCCGCCTTAACGAAATGAAAATGGCCCTGCGCACAGAAGGCGTAACCGCCATGACCAGAGTTGGCCTTGCCGTCAACCTGCTGCGTCGCGGCAAGGTTCACCCCACAGAACTTTTGGGCAATGACCCCATCAAGGGGCAGGCCGATTTTGTCCGCATTCTTGATCTGGCAAAAGCTGATGCCAAGGGTAAGGAGTAAAACATGCTGAAGCGTTATGCTTTTTTTCCCGGCTGTGTGCTGAATGCTGCTGCCAGCGAAGCACGTACAGCCCTGGAGGCCAGCGCCAAGCTGCTGGACGTGGAGCTGGTGGAAATACCAGGCTGGAGCTGTTGCGGCGCGTCACATGTGCAGGACATAGCTCCTAATGAAGCTCTGGCGGCCAATGCCCGCAATCTGGCGCTGGGTGAACAGATCGGCGCACCGGTGATCACCGCGTGCAGCACCTGCGCCCTCATGCTGCGCACTGCCAAGGCCGAGCTTGACCATGGCAAAAAAGATCAGGCAAACCACTGGCTTTCGGCTGCCAATCTTGAATACAAAGGCACAGTTGAGGTCACGACCCTTCTGTGGGAGCTCGCCAAAGACCTGCCAGCCCTCAAGGCAAAGGTCAAAAAGCCCCTCACGGGACTGAACGTGGCCTGCTTTTATGGCTGCCACAGCGTGCGGCCCGAACCAATCATGAGCTTTGAAAGCTCGCGCACGCCGCACAGCCTGGAAGATATCGTTACCGCTCTTGGCGCTACGCCGGTGCCCTATGCCCGCCGCCTCGACTGCTGCGGCTTCCATGCGGTGTACCCGGCAGAACATGATGCCATGGTGATGGTCTCGTCACTGGTTACAGACGCCGCCAAAGCCAGGGCCCACTGCGTTGTATCGCCCTGCCCCCTGTGCCAGATGCAACTGGACATGTATCAGGGCAATGCCGCTGACGTGACAGGCAGCAATGCCTCGGTGCCCGCGCTGCACCTGCCGCAATTGCTGGCTATTGCACTGGGAGCCGCGCCTGATTCTCTGGGCCTGGACAGGCTCATTGTGGCCCCCGATGGGCTGAAAAAAGTTCTTTCGCTGTAGCAGACAGCGCCATCAATCATAATCGTACCAAGGGGAAGCATGATGAAAATGATACTCAGGTCTGTATGTCTGACTGTATGCGGCACGGTTTTACTGGCCCTTGCGAGCCTTGCCAGCGCTGCTGAAATCAGCGTTGTCAGCTCCGGCGGCTTTGCAGCCGCCTACAAGGCGCTTTGCCCGGAGTTTGAAAAAGCCACGGGCGATACCCTCAAATCCGCGTGGGGACCGTCCATGGGTGATACCCACAACGCCATACCCCAGCGCCTGGAACGCGGGGAACCCATTGACGTGGTCATCATGGTGGGCAATTCGCTCGACAAGCTGGTCAAGGAAGGCAAGGTCGATCCGTCAAGTACGGTACTGCTGGCGCGCTCCAAAGTTGCGTTGGCTGTAAAGGCCGGAGCCCCCACCCCTGATATCTCGACCGTAGAAGCCCTGAAGCAGACCATGCTCAACGCCAAAAGCATTGCCTATTCCGACAGCGCCAGCGGCAAGTACATCTCCAACGTTTTGATTCCCAAGCTGGGCCTTGCGGATGCCCTCAAGGACAAGGCCCGCATGATCCCTGCGGAGCCTGTGGGCAAGGTGGTGGCCCGTGGCGAAGCCGAGATCGGTTTTCAGCAACTCAGCGAACTCAAGCCCATTGAAGGTATCCATATTGTAGGCCTGATCCCCGAAGCCGTTCAGGAAGTAACGCTGTTCTCCGCCGGCATGGTCAAGGGGGCCAAAAATCCGGAAGGCGCAAAGGCCCTGCTGAAGTACCTCGCTTCACCCCAATCTTCCAAGATTATTGACGACACAGGTCTGGAAGCGGCCAACCGCTAAACATTGGTCCATAATGCAAAAGGCCCCTGTCCGTCATGCGAGCAGGGGCCTTTTGCATAGGGCACATGTTTTTTTTGCATGCTGTTCAGGCCCCCTCCTGCTCCTGCAAATGCCGCAGACACTTGCCCGCTGTGGCAAAATTCTTGCGCAGATCGGCATAATCCGGCACCGTGCGCGCGCCGCCCCGGTCATAGAGCACAAGCCCGCCCGCAAAAGTATCCACATCGTCCGGGTCATGACTGATAATCACGGCGGGAATGGTCAGGTCGGCCATCAGTTCGAGCAGTTCTTCACGCAGGCGCTCGCGCAGCAGGGGGTCAAGCGCGGAAAAAGGTTCGTCAAGCAGCAGAAGCAAGGGGTCGGCATTGAGCGCCCGCGCCAGAGCCGCGCGCTGCCGCTGCCCGCCGGATATCTGCGAGGGCAGGTGGGCAGCCAGATGCCCGATGCCCAAACGTTCCAGCATGGCCTGCGCCTTGTCGCGCTCCTCGCCGCGCACCTTCCAGGGCCAGCAGCCAGTGCGCGGATAGGCCACGTTCTGCAACAGGCTCAGGTGTGGAAACAGGGCGTAATCCTGAAACATGTAGCCGATACGCCGCTTCTGCACAGAAACAAACACGCCCTGTGCATCATCGTACAAGGTGCAGTCGCCAATGCGGATATGGCCTGCGTCAGGCCTTGTCAGCCCCGCCAGACACTGCATGGTCAGCGACTTGCCGGAACCGGAAGGGCCAAAAAGCACCGCGCACTTGTGCTCGTCGCCGATATCGTAGCACACGTCCAGATTGAAGGGCGTAACCCCGTTCCTGAAACTTTTTACCAGCCGCAACGAGATCATCAGCGCCGCCTCTTGAGTTTCACAAGCAGTTCCGCCGCCATCAGCAGGGTCACGCACACGGCGGAGGTAACAAACACAAGCCAGGAGGCCTGGAGGTCATTGCCCGCCTGAAAGGCATCGTAGATGGCGAGGGCCAGGGTCTGGGTCTTGCCGGGAATATTACCCGCAATCATCAGGGTTGCGCCAAATTCTCCCATGCCGCGCGCAAAGGCCAGCATGATGCCCGCAAAAATGCCCTTCCAGGCCAATGGCAACGATACGCTGATAAACACCCGCCATTCCGAGGCCCCAAGGGTGCGGGCCGCGTCTTCCAGATGTTTGTCCACCTGCTCCAGCGCCGCGCGGGCTGACTTGTAGATAAGCGGAAAAACCACAACAGTGGCTGCAACTACAGCCCCCTGCCAGGAAAAAATCAGGTTGATGCCCAGTTCCGCCAGTCCATGTCCAAAAACGCCGCGCCGCCCCACCAGCAAGATGAGGTAATAGCCCAGCACCGTTGGGGGCAGCACCAGCGGCAGCGAACACAGGGCGTCCAGCAGGGCGGGCATGGGGCCTTTTTTGCGGGCCAGCCGCCAAGCCGCCAGCGTTGCCATAACAAAGGAAACAGCCGTAGCCGCTCCCGCCACGCGCAACGAAAGCTCCAGCGGGCTCCAGATAAACCCCAGGTCAAAATCCATTTCCAACTCTGCCCCCTGCCGCCGACCATATCCGTTGATGCGTAAAAAATAATAAAGGCGGCTGCCGATTCTGCCAAAACGGCAACCGCCAGTAAGCACAATCCATCATTGCAGGCCGGCGCGCAAGGGCACGGGCCGCGCCTTCATGCGCTATGGTTTGGAAAAGCCATATTTGGCAAGCACTGCCTGGCCTTCAGGCGAAAGCACAAAATTCAGAAATTCCTGGCCCATCTTGGCATCCTTGCCGGTGGTGGCAACGGCAATGGGGTAGCTCACGGGGTCGTGGCCTTCCACAATCATGACCACTTCAACCTTGTCCGCCAGCTGCTTGGCATCGGTGCGGTAAACAAAACCGGCATCAACCTCGCCGCGGGCCACATAGTCCAGCACCTGACGCACGCTGTTGCCCATGATAAGCTGGGGCTGCACGGCTTCCCACAATTTGGCGGTGTTCAGCGCGTCCTTGGTGTAGCGCCCGGCAGGCACGGAATCGGGATTGCCAATGGCAACGCGCTTGAAGGCCTTGATATCTTCAAGCTTGGTGGGCTTTTTGGAGCCAGCAGGCACGATAAGCACCAGGTCGTTGAGCGCAAAATTCTTGCGCGTAGCGGGGTCGACAACCTTGGCGGCCACGGCCTTGTCCATGGTGCCCTGATCGGCAGAGGCAAAAACATCTACAGGCGCGCCTTCCTGAATCTGTTTGAGCAGCGGATTGGAGGCGGCGTAATTGGTGTGCACCTGCAAGCCGGTGTGCTTCTTTTCAAACACGCCCTTGATTTCGTTAAAGGCATTGGTAAGGCTGGCAGCGGCAGAAACGGTCATTTCCGCAGCCTGAACGGGAAGGCTGAGCAGGGCCACGCAACCCAGCGCCAAAGCTATGCGGCAAAAGGCCCCACGAGCGTATGCAGTCTTTTTCATGAAATTCCTCCGTGCGCCAGAAGCGCGGTTTATACGCCAACAGTACAGAACCCTTGAAGGCGAGCAATACAGTCACGTTTTTTGATGAAAGCGTGAACACTGTACAACAAAAGGGTTTTACTTGTATAAGGCAGGAAAACTGACGGGAATCAGCATGGAAAAAAACAAAAACCGTGAGGAAATGGCCGCGCTTTTGCGCTCCCTCTCTTCCGCAGACAGGGCATGGCTGCGCCAACGCCTTATGCGGCGGGACTCTGCCGCTCTGCTGCAGGATACAGGACGCATCAGCCCGCGCGAGCTGCTGGCCGTGGAAACATGGCTGTGGGAACGGGCCAGCGCCGCCCGTGGCCCGCGCGAAAAACGCCCCCGCCTGCGCATGTGGCTGATTTTCATGCTGCTGCGCTACGCGGCCCTGCGGCTTGTGGAAATTTTTGAGATCATGCCTGCGCACCTTGATTTTCAGGACGGCGTTATCCATGTGCCGGGCAGCAATGAGGCCCCAGGGCGCGAGGTTCCCCTGCCGCTTACCATCAGCCGCCGCCTCAAGCGCGTGCTGGAAGACCCGGCGCTGTTTCCTGAAACCCGCGAGCTCATGCGCTGCGACGCCAGTTATGTGCGCCGCTGCCTGCAACAGTGCGGTGCGGCCTGCGGCCTGCCCAAGGGCCTTTTGAGCGCCCGCGCCCTGCGCCATACCCGCGCCCTTGAGCTGGGCAGGCAAGGCTTGCCCCTGCCCGTGGTGGATATTTTTCTTGGCCGGCGATCCGCGCCCGGTCAGAGCGGCATTGTCCGCTGCGACCCGCAGGAGGCCAAACGTCTGCTGCGCGAACAACTGCAAAGGGAGCGACCCATGAAAACCAGTGCGCGCAACGTCTTTCAGGGGCGCATAACCTCATTGCGCCAGAGCGGGCTGCTGGTAGAAGTGGTGCTGCGCACCGCAGGCGGTCTGCGCGTGGCCTCGCTCATTACGGACGAAAGCGCCAAGACCCTGGCCCTCAATGAGGGCAAGCTGGTCAATGCCAGCATCAAGGCCCCCTGGGTGCTGGTGCAGGGTGGAGAACTCTCGCCCAAAAGCTCCCCTCCGGCGGAGAACTGCTTTACAGGCGTGGTGGAACGGGTACGGGAAGATGAAATGGTGGCCGAAATTCTGGTGGCGCTTGGCGAAGGCAGTCAGGTCTGCGCCCTGCGCAACTGTGGGCCGGAAAACCCCATCAATCTTGTGGCCGGGCAGACTGTAACGGTATTTTTCAAGGCTTTTTCCGTCATTCTCACCGTAGATTAGCCAGCAAACTCGCAAACAAAGCCGCGCCGACAGTCGTTATGACCATCGGCGCGGCTTTGTTGTTTATTTCAGCGGCAGTTTACTGGCAGGTCTTACTTCCACAGGGCGCGGTTTTCTTCCATAAAGCGCTCAAAGGCCTCAATGGCTCGCGCCATATCCTGACGCCCCACGCCACTGTAGGTTGTCAGCCGCAGGTGATCCTTGCCCATGCCCTTTGCCAGCAGCCCCAGAGGCGCAAGCTGTTGCTCGAACCATTCTGAAGACCTGCCGGAAGCGCTTATATCCAGCATCACAATATTGCTCTGCACAGGCGTGAGCACAAACTCGTCATAGGCCGCCAGCGCCGCGCCGAGATGGCGGGCGTTTTCGTGGTCTTCCGCAAGGCGCTCAATACCCGTGCGCAGGGCCACCAGCCCGGCAGCCGCCATAATGCCCGCCTGCCGCATGCCGCCGCCAAGCAGCTTGCGCGTCTGACGCGCCTTGGCGATAAACTCGCGCGTTCCGCACAGCACAGAACCGAACGGCGCGCCCAGCCCCTTGGAAAGACAGAACATCACGCTGTCCGCGCAGGCGGCCAGATGAGCGGCATCCACCCCGAGGGCCACGGCAGCGTTGAACAGCCTCGCGCCGTCCATATGCACGGGAATCCCCGCCTTACGGGCCGTAACGGCGAGCGCCTGCTGCCGCGCCAGCGACACGCAGATGCCGCCGCCGAAGTTGTGGCTGTTTTCCACACAGGCCAGCTTGACGTCCGGCGTCGCGCAGGCGGATGCAAAGGACGCGACTTCGGGCATGCCCTCCGCATCCCGCGTGTAAAACACCGACTGAACGCCCAGGAACTTTTCCATGAAGGGCGACTTTTCGGTGCGGAACACATGCAGGTCCGGCTCCAGAGCCGCAGCATCCCCACGCTCGCACCACGTAGCCAGCGCAACGAGATTGGCCATGGTTCCCGACGGGCAAAAAAGCGCGGCTTCCTTGCCCAGCAGTTCGGCGGCATGATCTTCCAGCCGATTGACTGTGGGGTCGCCGCCGCGCCCTTCCGCGTCAACACGGCCGTCATCGCCCACTTCGGCCTCGCGCATGGCGGCGCGCATGGCCTCGGTGGGAACGGTCAGGGTATCACTGCGCAGATCGACTACAGGCATGAATGTCACCTTTTAGACTTCAGCGGTTTCTTCCACCGGTTCGTAGGCAATGCCCGCCCAGCGCATGACAAGCTTCACCGCGACGGTGTTGCTGACCACGTTGACGGCTGTACGGCCCATGTCCAGAAAAGCGTCCACACCCGCGATGATGGCCAGGGCTTCCACAGGAATGCCGATGGTGGTCAGCACCATGGCAATGGCCACAAGACCGCCGGAGGGCACGTTGGCGCTGCCCTTGCTGGCAAGCGTGGTCACCACGATGATGGAAAGCAGGGTGCTGGGGTCCAGGGGAATGTTATAGGCATCCGCCAGGAAACCCACGGCCAGCGCAAAATACATGATGGAGCCGTCGCGGTTGAAGGCGTAGCCCAGGGGCAGCACCACCGAGGCCACGGCCTTGGGAACGCCCATTTCCACCAGCTTTTCCATGTGCAGGGGCAGTGTCGCCTCTGACGAACGCGTGGCAAAAGCCAGAATAACTGGTTCGCTCACGGCCTTGGCGGTCTTGAGGGGCTGCTCGCCAATGCAGAGCATCAAAATGGCAAACAGCACCAGCAGTACGCCAAGCCCCAGATACATGACCAATACCAGTTTGAGCAGGGCCAAAATGGTGTGCATGCCCTGCGTGGAAAACAGCCAGGCAATGATGGCAAAAATGGCGATGGGGGACAGGGCGATGATCCAGCCCGTGAGTTTGAAAACAGCTCCCATCAGGGCATCCAGCACATCAACCAGAGGCTTTGCCCTGCTGCCGGTGGAGGCCAGCGCAAGGCCCAGCAGCACTGCAAACACCAGCACTGGCAGAAGGTTGGTGCCGGACATGGCCGCAAACACGTTGGAGGGGATCATGTCGAGGAAAAACTTTGTCCAGTTGACCGTGGTATTGATGTTCTTGGGCAGTTCTGCGGTGTGCGACAGATTGACGCCCACACCGGGGTGGAACATGCCGTTGAGGGCAAGGCCAATGATGATCGCAACCACCGTGGCAATGAAAAAATAGAGCAGGCTGATAACGGAAACCTTACCCAACTGCTTGGCGCTGTTGCCCATCTGGTAGATGCCAAGGGTGATGGCCGTGAACACCAGCGGCACCACGATCATCTTGATGGCCTGCACAAAGGCCGTACCCACCGGGGCCAGGGCCTGGGAAAAGTGCGGCGCGAGAAAGCCGAACACAATGCCCAGAACAAGGCCGAGCACCATCTGAATTGGCAGCGGAATGGGCCGCTTTTTGCTGGTTTTTGTCATTTCCATCGCCTCTCTTCCCCCTCTGTTCCTTGCACGTAAAACGTCTTGTGATGCTCAGCGGTCAGGATTAGCCGAGAACTGCAAGCAGTGAGCGCAGTTTCGTTTCCATGGCCTTTTGCAGATGATCCCAGACAAGCTGGTGAGCCAGTGTTTGATTGCGATCCAGAATGGCATTGCCAATGGCGATATGTTCCTTGATCACCACGCGTGTCCGTTCTGCATCGTAATTTTTGACGCGCTGCATGGCCAAGGAGTTCTGTACGCGCACGTCTGCATAGAGTTTTGCCAGCCGCGTGTTGCCAGCGGCCTGAAATATGGCTTTGTGGAAGTCCCAGCCGATGCGCTGCGCTTCAAAGGTATCAAGCTCCGGCCCATCGGGCAGGGCCTGAAGCTCGGCAAGGCAGGCGCGCAGCTCAGGGCTGCCGCCTTTTTCTGCGGCCAGCTTGGCGGCCATGCCTTCGAGCGCCAGGCGCACCTCGTGGATTTCTTTCAGGTCTTCCACAGACAGGCGCTGCACAAAGGTGCCCCGCAGAGGAACGCTCATGAGAACGCCCTCCCTGCACAGATCCTTGATGGCCTCGCGTACTGGCGTGCGCCCAAGTTGCAGGCTTTCAGCCAGGCTGCGTTCCGACAGTTCTTCGCCGGGGCTGAGCTGCCCCTGCGCGATCATGGAACGGATGGCCTCATACGCTGTGGAAGATGCCTTGGTGTTTGTCTGCTTCATAACTGGTATACCAGCATAAAGCCAAATAAATGTCCATACGCCGCAGGACGGCTCCAGCATGTTAACCCTATAATATTACAAAGGGGTGGAGTTTTTTTGACCAGAAAAAAACGAGTAGATTTGCGGCAACACCAAGTGAAACCAACAGGAGGTCCTGTGGAACCAGCTAAGCAAAGCCGTTAATGACGCAACAAGCCCCCAGAGGCAACTTATGGTGTCCGGCGAAGATTTTTAGGCGCTGGCAAGGAAGTAGTTATTTTTGCGAGGGGAGTGTATTCTGACCGTACTCGACCCGATCAAAAATCCACACTGACGCCGCCAGCGCTCAAAAAGACCGCCGGACACACCTCGGGGGAGTCGCAGAACTTCCCTTGCCACAACTCCCTCGCCCCCAGCGCCCGCCGCAAATCTCCCAGAAGGCCGCGTTTGTCCGTGGCCCAGGCCGGGGCCAGCAGTTCACCGGGGGCCGGGTCGCTCTGGAGGCGGTGAATGACGATGTGCGAAGGGATGCGCGGCAGGGCGGCGCAGAGAAGATCGACATATTCATCGCGCCAGAGGGGGTGGTACTGGCCTGCGGTGTACTGGCGGGCAAGTTCCGTCCCCTTGGGCACGTAAACGTTGTGCAGTTTGAGCCCGCTTATCGGCAGGGAGAGCGCCCATTCCAGACTTTGCAGAAAATGTCCTTCATCTTCGCCGGGCAGACCGGCCATGAGGTGAGCGCATACGGCAATACCGCGCGCAGCAGCCATGCGCACGGCATTTTCAGCGCTGGCTGCGGAATGGCCCCGGTTAATGCGGGCAAGGGTCTGGTCATGGACCGTTTGCAGGCCCAATTCCAGCCAGAGGTCGCAATCAAGGGCTGCGAGCAGGTCGAGCTTTTCGTCATCAAGACAGTCGGGGCGGGTTCCTACGGCTATTCCAAAACAGCCGGGCAGTTGCCGAACGGTTTGGAGCAGTTGTTGCAGGCGTTCTGATGGCCCATACGTGTTGGAGAAGGATTGCAGATATGCAATAAAGCGCGTATTGGGGTCGTCCCGCAGATATATGGAGCGCCAGTAATTCCACTGTTGCAGTAGGGAATCGCCCTGTTTTGCACGGCCAGAGCCGGATCCATTGGCATTGCAAAACATGCAGCCGGAAAACGAAAGCGTACCGTCGCGGTTGGGGCAGGAGGCCCCGGCGTCAAGTGGAATTTTTTGCACCCGGCTGCCGTAGCGTTGATTATAATAAGCGGCCAGAGTATGCCAGCGCTGCATGTTTGCGTCCCTTGAAGGCTTATTTCCGCGCCTTCCGGCGGGACAAATATTTTAACCCTGCGTCCACCGTCTTGACTTCATGCCAGTTTTAGCAGAACAGTTTTCAGCCTGACGTTACCAATTCCAACAGCGCCCCCACTCCAGGCCTCTTCGCCTCGCCGGGTGCGGGAGTTGTTTCAACATGACGGTAAGGTAGCACACCAGCACAGCGAGGCAAGTTAGAGTAATGTCCAAAATTCTGGATTTCGCACTAGGATTGTTTTCCAATGACCTGGCCATTGACCTTGGCACAGCCAACACCTGCGTTTATGTCAAGGGGCAGGGAATTGTGTTGCGCGAGCCCTCTGTGGTTGCGGTCAAAAAAGACCCGCGCGGCAACAATGTAGTTCTTGCCGTTGGGCACGATGCCAAGCGCATGCTGGGCAGAACCCCTGGCAACATCTGGGCTATCCGCCCCATGAAGGACGGCGTTATCGCCGACTTTGAAGTTACCGAGGCCATGCTGCGCCACTTTATCGCCAAGGTTCACAATTCGCGGCGTCTTGTGCGCCCGCGCATCATGATTTGCGTACCTACGGGCATCACCCAGGTGGAAAAGCGCGCCGTGAAAGAGTCGGCCCAGTCCGCTGGCGCACGTGAAGTGTACCTCATCGAAGAACCCATGGCAGCGGCCATCGGCGCGGATCTGCCCATTCAGGAACCCACCTCCAACATGGTGGTGGATATCGGCGGCGGCACCACTGAAGTGGCGGTCATCTCCCTTTCGGGCATTGTGTACTCGCGCTCTGTGCGCGTGGGCGGCGACAAGATGGACGAAGCCATCATGACCCACGTCAAGCGCAAGTATAACATGCTCATCGGCGAATCTTCCGCTGAAGAAATCAAGATCAAGATCGCATCCGCCTATCCGCTCGATCCGGAACAGCAGATCGAAGTCAAGGGACGCGACCTTGTGACGGGTATTCCGCAGAATATTATCATCACCTCTGAAGAAGTGCGCAAAGCCATTTCTGAACAGGTGGACAGTATTGTTCAGGCTGTGCGCATCGCCCTGGAACAGACCCCGCCGGAACTGGCGGCGGATATTGTGGACAGGGGCATTGTGCTCACGGGCGGCGGCGCGCTACTCAAGGGCCTTGACCAACTGCTGCGCGAAGAAACCTCGTTGCCCATTACTGTTGTGGACGATCCCTTGTCCACGGTTGTGGTGGGTACCGGCAAAGCGCTGGACAACCTGCACATTCTTAAAGAAGTGTGCATCGACTAGAACCGACCTTGTCCTCGCGCCCCTGTGCGGCTGACGCAATGCCGGAACACGAGCTTCCGGTTCTGCGTCTCCGGTACAGGGGCGCGATTTATTCCGCACCGGCTTTCAGGAGCTTCCGCCTGTGACACTGCGGCGTCTTCTCCTCCTCGCGGGCATTTTGCTCATCCTGTTTCTGGGCATGTATTCCTGGAATCAGCGCACGCGCGTTCTGGACGACCTGGCCGCGAAACTGGGGCTTGAAATCACCGGCGCGGTGCTCACGCCCGTTCGTTCGGCGCAGGACGCTGCGGAAAACATGTGGGATCGCTATTTTGACCTTGTGGGCGTGCGCGAAGAAAACGAAGCCCTCAAGCAAAAGGTGGACGAACTCGAAGCGCGCCTGCTTGCCAATGGCGAAGATCTGGCCGAGCTCAAACGCCTGCGCGCGCTGGTGCAACTGCCGGTAGACCAGACATGGCGTCCCCTTGGAGCCCGCGTTCTTTCCGGCCGCATGGGCCCCAACGCCGTTCTGGACAGCATCACCATCAGCCGGGGTTACAGCACGGGCGGGCGTCCGGGCACGCCGCTGGTCACGCACCTTGGCCTGGTTGGCCGCGTTCTCAAGGCCAGCGCCCACAGTTCCATTGTGTTGCTGCTCACTGATCCCAGCAGCCGCATAGCCGTTTTTTCGCAGGAAAGCCGGGCTCCCGGCATCCTCATGGGCATGGGCACGGGCCAAAAGCTTGAAGTCAACTTTGTGCAGCGCGATGCCAAGGTCAAGCCCGGCGAAATAATCATCACCTCCGGTCTGGACGGCAAGTACCCCAAGGGCATACCTGTGGCGCGCGTACTGCGCGTGGCTCCTTCGGACTACACCCAGTTCATGGCCATCAAGGCAGAACCGCTGGTTGACCTGCAACACCTTGAAGAAGTGCTGCTGCTCGAATCCACCGGCGCGCCCCGCCCGCTGGAACCCAGCGAAGCTCCCAAAGAATTCGTGGGCCCGCCCGCGCCCAAAAGCGCCACGCCATGAGGACGCTCCGCAGCATTGCATGGTGGGCCTTTTTCATGGCCTGCGCCATTGTTTTGCAGGCGGCGGTACCGGGGCTTGATGTGCTCACGGTTGGCCTGATCATCCTGTTGCAGGAACGGGATTATAAAAATATGCTCTGGCTGCTGCCCGTGTTCATCCTGTTGCAGGAAGGCATGGGCACGCGCCCCTTCGGGGCCGTCATTGTCTGGTATGCCGCAGTCATTTTGCTGTTCAAGATGGGCCGCTGGCTGTTTGAAGTGGAAAATTTCATTTTTGTCTTTTTGCTGTCAGCCTGCCTGGGCGCCGCATACTACGCCATTGCGTGGCTCATGGCCCCTTTGCAGAACCTGCCTTTCGATGTGCAGGGAACCCTGGACACAAGCCTGATTCAGGCCATCTTTGTGCCCTTCGCCTGGCGGCTGTTGGTGGCCACCCGCCACTGGAACCCCGATGATCAGGAAAACTGACAATACCTCGCTGCTGGCGCACAAAGACAAGGCGCAGCATAAGGGCATTCGCTCCTGGCTCAAGATTCAGGTCGAGAGCGAGGGCTATCAGCCGCCGCGCGCGGGCGCAATCCTGCTTCAGGTTCTGGTGGGTCTGATGTTTTTTGTGCTTGTGGTGCGCTTCTGGTATTTGCAGGTGCACAGGGGTGAAGAGTTTGCGCGTCAGGCGCAGGACAACCGCCTGCGCATTGAGCGCATCTTTGCCCCGCGCGGGCGCATCATGGACGACAAGGGCAAGGTGCTGGCCGACAACCGCACCGCCTACGGCCTTTCCATCGTACGCGAAGACTGCCACGACATCCCGGCCACCCTGGCCCAGATAAGCGAATGGTCGGGCATTCCCCTCCAGCAGGTCTGGGACAAGTTCCGGCAGGACCGCTTCAAGGTCAAACCCTTTGAGCCTCTGCTGCTCATCACCGATATCGACTTTGACCTTGTGGCCCGCATTGAATCCGAGATTCACGAATGGCCGGGGCTTGAAATTGTGGTGCGCACCAAGCGCAGCTACCCCGAGAAAGAACTTTTCGCCCATATTCTTGGCTACGTTGCAGAAGCCAACGAGCAGGAAATGGCCGCGGACAGCGCCCTTGCCATGGGCGATCTGGTGGGCAAGCAAGGGCTGGAACTGGAGCTGGAAAAGCAGTTGCGGGGCCGCAAGGGATTGTACGATGTCGAGGTTGACGCCCACGCCCGGGTGCTTGGCAAGACCCTGCGCGATGAACCGCGCGGCGGGCACGAAATACATCTTTCGCTCGATGCGGGCCTGCAAAAGGCCGCCTGGGACGCCCTCGGCGGCGAGGCTGGCTGCATCGTGGTCATGGAGCCGGACAGCGGCAAACTGCGCGCGCTGGTGACATCCCCGGCCTACGACAACAATCTTTTTGCTGCGGGCATTTCGCAACGCGACTGGGACGCCCTGCGCACCAACAACCGCTTTCCCTTGCAGAACCGCGTTATCCAGAGCGTGTACCCCCCAGGTTCCGTATGGAAGCTGGTTATGGCCACCATGCTGCTTGAAAAGGGCGTTAACCCGCGCGAAAGCGTGTTCTGCCCCGGTCAGGTCAAGCTGGGCAACCAGATTTTCCGCTGCTGGAAGCGTGGCGGGCACGGCTCGGAAGACCTCGTGCACGCGCTCATCGACTCCTGCGACGTCTATTTCTACCAGATGGGCGACCGCCTGGGCATTGACAAGTTGGAAGAATTCGCCAAGGCTTGTGGATTCGGGCGGCCTACAGGCATTGATCTGCCGCACGAAAAATCGGGTCTTGTGCCTTCGCGCGACTGGAAACGGCGGCGTTTTGGTCGCCCGTGGACACGCGGTGAAACCTACAACGTGTCCATCGGCCAGGGCTACACCCTGGTGACACCGGTGCAGGTAGCAGTATTTGTTTCGGCCCTGCTCAACGGCGGCGATCTGCTCAAGCCCCAGCTTGTGGATGACGCCACCCGCGAAGTGCGCGGGCGCGTACCCGCCAAGCCTGAAACGCTCAAGTTTGTGGTGGAGGCCATGCGCCGCACTGCCAACGGCGGCACAGCCAAGGTTGTGGGCCGCAAGGATGCCGACATGGGCGGTAAAACAGGCACGGCGCAGGTGGTCAAACTCAAGATGGCCGCGGGCGACCGCCGCCTGAAAATGTCAGAAATGGAATACGCCCAGCGTGACCACGCCTGGATTGCCACCTGGGGTGTTAAAGACGGCAAAACCTACGTGGTTATTGTCATGGTAGAACACGGCGGCGGCGGTTCAAGTGTGGCTGGCCCTGTGGCCCGCAAGGTTTACGACTATCTTTTCGGGCCTGACCCCAACGCGCCCATGATCGTGTTGCCCGCCCCAACCGCAGCCGTAGACCCCACGGACTAGGCAACATGCGCAAAGAGCCGGCACCGCGCACAGGCGCAAACAATGTTTGCTCCAATGGCAAGAGCGCAGCCAACAATCGCAGCAAGGCCCGCCACGGGCAAGGAGTGTTGCGGTGCGCGGCACATGGACAAGCCTTTTCAGACCACCCTGCAACCACGCATTCCTGACAAGCGGACAAGCGGCATGGATAATCGCCTTTTCAGCTATATCAACTGGGGCCTTCTGGCCTGTATGCTGCTGCTCTATCTTGTGGGCGTGGGCAACCTGTATTCCGCCAGCGGTACGCGCGTGGAATCTGGCCTGGCATTCAATTCCTTTTATCAGCGCCAGCTGATCTGGGGCCTGTGCGGCGTGGTATGCATGCTGCTGGCAATGGTTTTTGACTACCGCCAGTTGCGCAACCTTGCCTGGCCTTTCTTTCTCATAACCGTCTTTCTTCTGCTGCTGGTGCCCATTGCGGGCAAAACAGTCTACGGTGCCAAGCGCTGGATTTCGCTGGGTTTCATGAGCTTGCAGCCTTCAGAAATGGCCAAGCTTTCCGTGCTGGTTCTGGTGGCGCGCCTGCTGGCGCGCGACAGCCGCCCCCTGGGCTGGAAAAATTTTTGCAGCGTGCTTTGCGTGGGCCTTATTCCTTGCGGGCTTATCATCGTTCAGCCCGATCTGGGCACTACCCTGCTCATATTGCTGATCATGGGCGGCATGATCCTGTTCCACGGGCTTAAGGGCTACGTGCTCAAAACATGCCTGCTGGTAGCGCCAGCCGCTGTGGCCTTCATGTGGTTTGTGGGTATGCACGATTACCAGCGCCAGCGCATCCTGACGTTTCTGGACCCCGGCAACGACCCGCGCGGCACAGGGTATCACATCATCCAGTCGCGCATTGCCATTGGATCGGGCGAATTGTGGGGCAAGGGTTTTCGCGAAGGCACGCAGAGCCAGTTGCGCTTTCTGCCCGAACGCCACTCCGACTTTGCCGTGGCTGTTTTTGGCGAGGAATGGGGTTTTGTGGGCTGCGTGGCTCTGGTCACGCTGTTCTGCCTGTTTTTGCTTTCCATCTTCTCAACCGCAGTTCAGGCCAAGGATCGCTTTGGCAGTACCCTGGTGGTTGGGGTGTTTTTTTACTTTTTCTGGCAGATTTTTATCAACATGGGCATGGTCATAGGCCTCATGCCGGTGGTGGGCATTCCCTTGCCCTTCATCAGCTACGGCGGCAGCGCCACGGTGGTCAACTTCACACTGCTTGGCATTGTACTCAACGTGTCCATGCGACGTTTCATGTTTAAAAGCTAACTGTAAAGCCAAAGGGGATAAACGTGGCAAAGGACGAAATAGCGTACCTCGGCTCCGATACCGTCTATGAAGGCAAGCTCAACTTCAAGGGCACTGTGCGCATTGAAGGCCGCTATACTGGCGAAATTGTCAGTGACGGTACGCTCAACGTGGGCAAGGATGCTCAGGTGCAGGGCACCCTTGATGTGGGTGAACTGCTGCTTTCCGGCCACTTCACCGGCGATGTGACGGCCAAACGCCGCATCGTGGTTTACAGCTCCGGGGTGCTCGAAGGTCAGGTTGTCACGCCCAATCTGCTTACGGAAGAAGGCGGCATCATTGAAGGCCAGATCAGCATGAAGGCCCCGGTCAAGCCCAAGGCTTAAGGGCCCAAGGCTTAGGGGGCAAAGCAAGAACGCCTGAGGGTGCGCCAAGCCGCGTTTTCTCAACGTTCGGCTTCCCTGCGCGGACAGATCGATAAGAGCCTGCGGCAATTTTGCTGCGCTGCCCAGAAAGGATCCTGCCAATGCAAGTATCCCGGCCAGCAGCCTCCTGAAATAGCGCTGCATTGGTGCACTCTTGCCTGTTTATGGCATATTCGCCGGGCCATGCCACACCACATTTGCCTGATGCAGAAAAATAGCGCATAGTTGGAACTGGAAAACGTGTTACAAACCAGATCAACAATTCATGCGCGGCAGGCTTTAATACCTGTCGAAACGCTTTCCTCAGGAGGCACCTATGGCACACGATTATTTCCGTGCGCTCAGGGATGTGGCGCTGGTTATCAACTCCAGCCTTGAGCCCCGCGAAGTTCTGCACAAAATCACCGAGCAAACCGCCGTTACCATGGGCTGCAAAGCAAGCACCATCCGTCTGCTGGACAGCACCGGACGCTTCTTGCTGCCCAGCGCCGCCCACGGCCTTTCCTCCACCTACATGCGTAAAGGCCCGGTGGAAGTGAAACGCAGCGGCCTTGACGGCGAAGTGCTTTCCGGCAAGACCATTCACCTTAAGGACGCCACCGCCGACGGGCGTTTTCAGTACCCGGAATCGGCCAAGGCCGAAGGCCTTGTTTCCGTGCTGTCCTCCCCCCTCATGGCTGACGGCAAAGCCATTGGCCTCATCCGCGTGTACTCCGACGTGGAGCGCGAATTCAGCGCCGACGAGGAAACCTTCATGGAAGCCGTGGCTGCCATTTCGGCGCTGGCCATTGAAAACTCCCGCCTGCATGAAGCCCTGCGCAACAATTACGAGCTGATGGCCAAACACGCCTACTCTCTCTACGAAGACTAGGCCGCGCACAGGCGATTTTGTCCCGGCTGCCTGGCAGGTTTTCAACAGCCCGTGCAGCAAAGGCATTGCCTAAAAGTGGCAGGGCTTTCGTCCGGGGCCAGAACAGTCGGGCGCAGTGCATGCGCTTTGCAAATTTGAGCCGTTGAATTCCGGCGGCAGCGCACGACAACGATTTTTCCCTCTACGCTATGAGGAACTTGCATATGAGCAGAATCAAAGTAGGCATCAACGGCTTTGGCCGTATTGGGCGGCAGGTTTTCCGCGCCCTGCACCAGAGCTACCGCGACAAAGTGGAAGTGGTTGCCATCAACGACCTGTTTGACGCGGAATCCAATTTCCACCTGCTGGAATACGATTCCGTCTATGGACGTGCCAACCTTGACGCCAAGGTCAACGGTCAGGACGCCACAGTAGGCGACTGGAACATCCACTGCTTTGCAGAGCGCGACCCCAAGCAGCTTACCTGGGGCGCGCATGATGTTGACATCGTGGTGGAAAGCACGGGCATCTTCCGCTCTGCCACCCAGGCGGCCGTGCATATTGAAAACGGCGCAAAAAAGGTCATCATCACCGCCCCCGCCAAGGACGAAGACATCACCATCGTCATGGGCGTGAACCACGAGCAGTACGACCCGGCCAAGCACCACGTCGTGTCCAACGCCTCGTGCACCACCAACTGCCTTGCCCCGGTGGCTCTTGTGTTGCAGCGCAAATTCGGCATCCAGATGGGCAACATGACCACCATCCATGCCTATACCAACGACCAGCGAATTCTCGACATGGCCCACAAGGACCCGCGTCGCGCCCGCGCCGCCGCCTGCAACATCATCCCCACCTCCACCGGCGCGGCTCAGGCAGTAGCCAAGGTTATTCCCGAACTCAAGGGCAAGTTCACGGGCTATTCGCTGCGTGTGCCCACGCCCACGGTTTCGGTTGTGGACTTTTCGGGCATTCTGGAAAAATCCACCGACACCGAAAGCCTGCTCGGCGAACTCAAGGAAGCTTCGGAAACCTACCTCAAGGGCATTCTGGCTTACAACGAAAAACCCCTGGTCTCCATGGACTTCAAGGGCGACCCGCATTCTTCCATTCTTGAAGCCCCCTACACCACCGTGCAGGAAGGCCGCCTTGTCAAGATTGTGGCCTGGTACGACAACGAATGGGGCTATTCCAACCGCGTGTGCGACCTCGCCTGCCTCATGGGGGCCAAGGGCTTCTAGCACAGCACCGTATAACGGCACAGAACGGCCCCCGGTCAGCCGCTTCGCAAGGAGCGGGCCGGGGGCCGTTGTTCGTGCAGGGAGGAGCGCGCCGTGGGCAGTACAGCACAAAAAGAACCCTCTGTTCTTGATCTTCCTGTGGGCATAGACGCCGCTGGAGAACGCGAAGAATTTGACAGCATGGGGCAGGTCATGGTGCCTGCCAACCGTTACTGGGGTGCGCAGACGCAGCGCTCGCTCGAACATTTTTCCATTGGCGACGACAAGATGCCGCTGGAAATCTGCCGCGCCCTCTGCCTGATCAAAAAGGCCAGCGCACAGGTCAACGCCCGCATGGGGCGGCTGCCCGGCTGGAAGGCACAGGCCATTGACCGCGCTGCGCAGGAAGGCATGGACGGCCTGCTGGACGAACATTTTCCCCTCTATGTGTGGCAGACTGGTTCCGGCACCCAGACCAACATGAATGTGAACGAGGTGCTGTCCAACCGCGCCATCCAGTTGCTCGGCGGCGTCATGGGCAGTCAGAAACCCGTTGGCCCCAATGATGATGTGAACATGAGCCAGTCGTCCAACGACGCCTTTCCTACGGCCATGCATCTGGCTGCTGTGCAGAGCTGCGATGCGCGTCTGCTGCCGGAGGTGGAAGCCCTGGCCGATGCAGTGGAACGCAAGGCCGTGCAGTGGATGGACGTGGTCAAGATTGGCCGCACCCACTTGCAGGATGCAGTGCCCCTCAGCGTGGGGCAGGAATGGTCTGGCTATGCCGCCCAACTGCGGGCCTGCGTTGCGGACATCCAGACCGCCCGCGAGGGACTCTACCCCCTGGCTCTGGGCGGCACCGCCGTGGGCACCGGGCTGAACGCGCCAAAGGGCTTCAGCATGGCAGTTGCGGAAGAACTGGCGAGCATCACGGGCAAGCCCTTTGTCACAGCGCCCAACAAGTTCATGGCCCTTGCCTCCCAGGACGCCATTGTGCGCTTCAGCGCCGCCCTGCGGGGGCTGGCCGTGGCTCTGGTCAAAATAGCCAACGACATGCGCTGGCTGGCGGCTGGCCCGCGCTGCGGGCTGGGCGAACTGCAATTGCCGGAAAACGAACCCGGCTCGTCCATCATGCCCGGCAAGATCAACCCCACCCAGTGCGAGGCCCTGATCATGATCGCCATACAGGTCATGGGCAACGACAGCGCCGTGGCCATTGCGGGCAGCCAGGGCAATTTTGAACTCAATGTCATGCGCCCCGTAGCCATCAAAAACGTGCTGCAATCCATAAATATTCTGGGCGACGGCTGCCGCAAGTTCAGGGAACATTCCGTTGAAGGCACAAGGCTCAACAGGGCGAAAATTGATTCGTTCGTCAATAATTCCCTGATGCTGGTCACGGCGCTTTCGCCCGTCATCGGCTACCAGCAGGCGGCAAAAATTGCAGAAAAGGCCTCGGCGGAGGGGCTCACCCTCAGGCAGGCGGCGCTGGAGCTGGGAAGCGTGACCGCGGAACAGTTTGACAACATCGTGCGGCCCGAAACCATGATCGGTAATGGGCTGGCTGGGGCGTAGGCTCTGCGGCCTGCACGCGCCCTGAAATCAAACATCCGGCAGGGAAACCCCTGCCGGATGTTGTCTTTATTCTGCAAAAGCGTCCCGCACGGGCGGGCCGCATGCTATGCGAAGTTGTAACCCTGCTCCAGCGCCTTGGCGTTGGCGGAGATCAGTTTGGCGTAGTGCGCGCTGACCACGCGATTCAGCGCTTCCTGCACCACATTGAGGGGCAGCGCCCCCGTTGCCTTGAGCCATGCGCCCAGGGCCACCATATTGGCCATTTTCACATTGCCCAGTTCGTGGGCCATGTCGTTCACGGGAATGTACACCGTGCGCTTTGCGGCATCGAGCAGGTTCTCCGCCACCAGCGAGGCATTGACGATCTGCACGCCGTCCGCGCTCAGCCGGGGCTGGAACTTGGAAAGCGAAGGCTCGTTGAGAATGATGGTGGACATGGGTTCACGCACCAGAGGCGAACCGATGGGGTGCTCATCAAGCACCACCGTGCAGTTGGCCGTGCCGCCGCGCATTTCTGCCCCGTAAACGGGGATAAAGCTCACCTCAAGCCCGTGCTCCATGCCAGCCTGCGCCAGCAGGTTGCCGATGAGCATGACGCCCTGACCGCCAAAACCGGCAATAATCACATCCTGATATGCGTTAGACATGATCCGCCTCCACGCTGGCCGTCACATCCTTGTACACCCCAAGGGGGAATACGGGCATCATGGCCTCGGCAATCCGCTTGTTGGCAGCAATGGGATCCAGATGCCAGTTGGTGGGGCAGCCGGAAAGCAGCTCGATGAAGCCAAAGCCAAGGCCCTGCAACTGCACTTCAAAGGCTTTGCGCATGGCCTTTTTGGATTCGCGCACATGCTTGACCGAATCCAGCGAGCAGCGGGCGGAATAGGCCACGCCGTCCAGCTGGGCCATGATTTCGGCCATACGGATGGGGCCGCCCTCGTTGCTGATGGAGCGTCCCTGCCGCGATGTGGTGGTCTTTTGTCCCACCAGGGTGGTGGGGGCCATCTGCCCGCCGGTCATGCCGTACACCGTGTTGTTGATGAAGATGCCGGTGATCTTTTCGCCACGGTTGGCGGCGTGCATGGATTCGGCCATGCCGATGGCTGCCATGTCGCCGTCGCCCTGATAGGTGAACACCACGGCGTCCGGGCGCGCGCGGCGCACGCCTGTGGCCACGGCGCAGGCGCGGCCATGCGGGGCCTCAAGGCCGTCCACGTTAAAGTAATCGTAGGTAAAGGTGGCGCAGCCCACCGATGCCACCAGAATGGTGCGTTCGGCCACGCCCAGTTCGTGCAGCACCTCGCTCACCAGCCTGTGGGCAATACCGTGGTGGCATCCGGGGCAATAGTGGGTGGGGCGCTCGTTGAGCACGGGATTGGTATCAAAAACCAGGCTTTCGCCCTCGGCGGGACGCAATGCGTCCAGTTCCTGAGCTTGCATGATTAGTTCTCCTTGAGGGCCTGAAGCATGGGTTCGCGCAGGGCATCGGCACCAATGAACAGCCCCGGCATGACGCCGTGCCACAGCACGGATGCGGGCGCAACACCCGGCTGGCCAAAGAGGGCCAGACGGACATCTTCCACCATCTGCCCCGTGTTCTGCTCCATAACCAGAAAACGCCGGCCGGGCGCAAGCGCGCGCAGGGCTTCATCCGGGAAGGGGAACAGGGTAATGGGCCGGAACAGGCCGATTTTATGCCCCTGGGCGCGCAACTGGCGGATGGCGCTGCGCGCAATGCGGGCAATGGAGCCAAAGGCCACCACGATCAGTTCCGCATCGTCAGTATCAACGCATTCAAAGGCGCAATCGGCCTTCATGGATTCGTACTTGCGCATGAGCATGCGGTTGCGCTCGGCCAATGCCCCTTCGGCCAGATAGACCGACTTGAGCAGGCGCGGCTGCGCGCCGGGGCCACGGCGGCCATAACCTTCCATGCGCCAGGGCGCGGCAAGGGCGGCCAGTTCCTCGGCGGGCACGGCGTCCTTGGGCGGCACGCGGCGCACGGGTTCCTTGATCTGGCCCACGATGGCGTCGCCCAGCACCATGACCGGGTTGGCGTATTTGAATGCCAGGGCAAAGGCCCTGAACATGAAATCATAGCATTCCTGAGCGGTGGAGGGGGCCAGCACCAGATTGCGGTGGTCGCCGTGCCCGCCGCCCTTGACGGCCTGAAAATAATCGCCCTGCGAGGGGCCGATATCGCCTAGGCCGGGGCCGCCGCGCTGCATGTTGACGATCACGCCGGGAATCTGGCTGCCCGCCATGTAGGAAATGCCTTCCTGCATGAGCGAAATGCCGCAACTGGAGGATGACGTAAGCGCAGGAATGCCGCTGGCTGCCGCACCCAGCACCATGTTGATGGCGCCGACTTCGCTTTCGGCCTGCACAAACTGGCCGCCGACTTCGGGCAAGAGGCTGGAGAGGGATTCCGGCACTTCATTCTGCGGGGTGATGGGGTAGCCGAAATAGCAGCGGCAGCCCGCATCTATGGCGCCAAAGGCCACGGCTTCGTTGCCCTTGATGAGCACACGTTCGGTTGCAGCGCTCATGCCTTGCCCCCCTTGGTTTTCGCGCTTTTGAACACGCGTATGGCCACATCGGGACACATGACCGCGCACGAGGCACAGCCCGTGCATTGGCCTTCCATTTCCATCACTTCATAACCGTGGCGGTTAAAACGGCCCGAAGGCCGGAGGATGTGCACCGGGCAGACTTCCACACACAGGCGGCAGCCCTTGCAGCGCTCTTCCATGAATACAACTCTTGACATTTCAGCTCCTTGGGATTCCACACCCGCTTCATGAAACAATCAGCGAATAAGCATGGCATCGCCATATGAGAAGAACCGATACCCCCTGCTCACGGCCTCGGCATAAGCGGCAAGCACACGCTCGCGCCCGGCCAGGGCAGAAACCAGCATAATCAGGGAGGACTCAGGCAGATGAAAGTTTGTCAGCAGGCCGTCAACCACGCGGAAGGGCCTGCCGGGGTACAAAAAGATGTCCGTCCATCCGGTAAAGGGCTGCACCCTGCCGCACAATTCGGCCACGCCCTCCATAGAGCGCAGGCTGGTGGTGCCAACGGCAATCACAGGCCGCCCTTCACGCTTGGCCTCGGCAATGGCAAGAGCCGTTGCCTCGGGTATTTCCACATATTCCCTGTGCATGCGGTGGCCTCGGATGTCGGCGCTGCGCACAGGGCTGAAGGTGCCGTACCCCACATACAGGGTTACGTCCGCCCACTGAAAGCCTCTGGCCTTCAGGGTTTCTCGCATCTCGGGGGTAAAATGCAGCCCCGCCGTGGGCGCGGCCACAGAACCCGTCTTGTCCTCGCGGGAATAGATGGTCTGGTAGCGGCTCAGATCTTCTTCCGCATCTGTCCGCTTGATGTAGGGCGGCAAAGGAATATGCCCGGTGGCGGCAAAGGCCTTGGAGAGGTCGCCGTCCCAGGCCAGACGCACACGCCGATGCCCGAATTCGCCCGATTCCAGCACGGTCACGCTGATGCCCGCGCCAAATTCAAGCTTTTCACCGTCACGAATACTGCCGCCGGAGCGTATGAGCCCCTCAACCTCGGCACTTGAGCCGCCAAGCTTGTCGGGCCGCGCCCTTTCAAGCACCAGCGGCAGGGGCGTGAGCAGCAGAAACTCCACCTTGCCGCCGGTGGAGCGTGTTCCCAGCAGGCGCGCCTGCAGTACGCGGGAATTGTTGGCTACCAGCAACGCCCCCTCGGGCAGGCAATCCGGCAGATCGCTGAACTGGTGGTGCTCAAGCTCAAGCGCGCCCTGGCGCGGCATGACCAGCAGACGCGAGTTCCCGCGCTCTTCAGGCGGGAACTGGGCTATCTGCGCTTCAGGCAATGCAAAATTATAACTTTCGAGAAAAAAATCCGCTTCCGCAGTGGGCATGATACGTGGGCCTCGTTAATGAACCTCTCGCGCCGCGGGCTTGTCAGCATGGGGCTGAGGGGCTAGTGTACTTGGGTTGCTTCCGGAGCATTTCACGCCGGGAGGAGGAGATTATAGCCATGCGACGCCCGCTTGTCATCCTTGCAGTCACCCTGCTTGCCGCTCTGATGGCGGGCTGCTCGACGATGGAAATCAGCAATCCCTTTACCAATGACCCCCTTACGGGCGGTGTTGATACTGGCACAAGCCAACTTTTGGGGGTTCCCACACCTGCCGGAATGCAGCGTTTCCCCACCCACGGATACCAGACCGCTGGGGCTGGCGGCGCGCAAGGGCTTGAAATATTTCGCGGTGATGCCGACATGGGGTTTGTAGCCCAGATCATGTTCACCGGTTTGCAGGGTCAGGGCTGGCATTTGCGCATGGCCCAGCGCAAGGGCATACGCAGCGTATACGTTTACGAACGCGGCTCAACAATGGCTACGCTGACTATTGAACGGGAAACCATGGGCACCGTACTCGCCATATGGGTTGCCGACCGCATGCCCGATGGCGCAACCCTGCCCATGCAGGAAAATACTGGCGCCAGCGGCTACGGCGGGGGCAACAGCGGCAGCGGCAGCTCGTCCGGTTACAGCGAAAGCTCTGGCGGTGGCGGCGGCATGAATTCCTCCCCCAAGCCCGGCTTCACAGAAAGCTGGGGCGGCAACAAGGGCGGTCTACAGGAGCGAAACCTATGAGCGAAAGCAAAAGTGGTCTGAACACTCCCTTTGACCAGAGCACCCGTTACGAACGCAAACGTCTGCACCTTGGCGTGTGCGGCTCCGTGGCCTGCTACAAGGCCGCCGATCTTTTGCGCGCATGGACAGGCATGGGCATGCATGTTTCCGCCACGCTCACTCCGGGCGCGCGCCGATTTGTGGCCCCCCTGCTCTTTGAGTCGCTGGGCGCTGCCCCGGTGTACGAAGACATGTTTTCGCAGGGACAGGATGTTTTTTCGCACCTTGAACCGGGGCAACACGCGCAGGCGCTGGTGGTGGCTCCGGCATCGGCTGACGCCCTGTTCCGTCTGGCGCACGGCGCGGCGGGCGACATGCTGGCGGCGCAGGCACTGGCCTTTGACGGGCCAATGGTGATCGCCCCAGCCATGAACCCGCGCATGTGGGCCAATCCTGCCACGCAGGCCAATATTGACATTTTGCGGCAACGCGGGGTGCGCATTGTAATCCCTGCCTGCGGCGGCACAGCCTGCGGCGAACAGGGCGAGGGACGTCTTGCCCCCTTGCACGATATTTTTCTGGCTGCCCTGCGCGCGCTTTCGCCTCAGGACATGGCGGGCAAGCGCGTTATGGTCACTCTTGGCCCCACCCGCGAGGCATGGGACGGCGTGCGCTTCTGGTCAAATCCTTCCAGCGGCCTTATGGGCGCGGCGCTGGCAGTGGCGGCATGGCTGCGAGGCGCAGAGGTTACTGCCATCTGCGGCCCCGGCGTGCGCGCACGTTTGCCGCGTGAAATCGTCCGGCACGACGTTGTGAGCGCCCGCGACATGTTTCAGGCCGCCGCCGATATCTGGCCCGGCATGGACATGGGCATGTTCACCGCTGCTGTGGCGGATTTTTCGCCCCAGCCCTTTGGGCCCCGCAAATTCAAGAAAGCGGACGCTCCGGACGGCCTCACCGTGGCCTTTACGCCCAACCCTGATATTCTGCGCACCCTTTCCGAGGGCCGCAAGCCAGGCCAAAAGGTGCTGGGCTTTGCCGCGGAAACCGCCGCCGACATGCAGGCCCTGCTGCCGCTGGCCCATGCCAAGCTCCAAGGCAAAAAGGCTGATGTGCTGGCCGCCAACCGCGTCAACGCCACAGACAGCGGCTTTGGCGCTGTCACCAATTCCATGGCTGTTGTAGACGCAACCGGGCATGAAGAAATCTGGCCCAACCAAAGCAAGGCTGATGTGGCCTGGGAACTGTGTTCATGGCTTTTGCGCTCGTAAACCCCGTCAGCGCGCTCTGGCAGCGCCGGGGGCTTACCACCCTGCTCATGCCCGAAGGCTACGATGCCTTTGCCGCCCCGCAACAGGAGGCGTCTCGTGCTGCGTCCGCCAACGCCCACGGCCAGACGCACGCGGGGCAAGCACACACTGATCAGGCGCGCACAGGCCAGCACGCGCGGGAGCGCCAGCCATGGCAACAAAGTGGTCAGCAGCAAAGTCCTCGACCGGCAAGCCCCGCGCCAAACCGTGAAGTGCCCCCCCAACGGCGGCCCCACATGCCCGCAGGGCCGGATACCGCCAATGCCGCCAGCAGAACAGCCCCCCAAGCCGAAGCCGCTCCTGCCGCAGGGCAGAGCAAGGCCGCCGCTTGGCTGCCCCTGCCTCCCCACGTGTGGCCCGGCCCCTGGCAGGCACGGCTGAAGCAGACCCGCCCCGGCCCTGTGCTCTGGACATACTGGAATCTTGGCCCCGACCTCTGCGATCCGCAAACCCCGGGCCGGATGGAACGCCGCCAGTTTTTGCAACGCCTGCTGAACGATCTGGGGCATCCCGCTGGGACGCACACCTTTTGGCCCTCGTGCCTGCCGCCTGATCCCGAAGCATTGCCGCCAACCGTACCGCCCATATCGGACAATGGCTTTGCGGCCAATGCGGACGTGTTCTGGTCTGGCGCTGCCCAACTTCGCGCCAGAGGCGTGGTGGTCATGGGTTCGGCGGCAGCCAATGCCGTTGCGCTCCCCGGCGGGCTGCGACCTCCGCAGCAGATACGCCACAGGGGCAAGCTGGTATGGGTTCTCTGGGACGTGGACAACCTGCTCCAGTTTGACCAGCGCTATGCATCCATGCTGGCCCTGCTGCGCGAAGCCCTGCGCCACATTTTGCGGTAAGCCCCGCCAACAGGACGCGTGAGGGTCGCCGCGCACTTCGGACGGCCCTTCATTGTCGCTCATGGGCGACCGAGAGGAGATTTTCTTTCCATGTTTATTGCGCTTGGACTCACCTTTCTTGGCATGGCCCTTGGCTTTCTGCTGCGCGGCCAGCCCTGGATTACCTCGCTGACACGCTGCGTCACACCCGCCATCATGCTGCTGCTTTTTGCGCTGGGCATATCTGTGGGCAGCAACGAGCTGCTCATACAGTCCCTGCCCCGGCTTGGCGGCGCAGCTCTGGCCCTCACGGTAGCGGGCATTCTGGGTTCCTTAGCCTGCGCGGCGCTGATTCGCCGATTTTTCACCAAAACGCCCACGCCTGCGGGGATTTCACCCCAGCAAAAGGCAACTGATGCAGAGGCGCGCAGTCATGAAGGGTAGCCTCATCATCCTGTTTTTTTTCTGTTCCGGCGTACTGCTTGCGCGCATGGGGCTGATACCCACCTATCTGGTGGAACACGACTTCACGATATACGCCCTGTGGCTGCTCATGCTGCTGGTGGGCATTTCCATCGGTTCAGACCGCAGGCTTGGCGAAATTTTGCGCACTCTGCGCCCTCGCGTACTGCTGCTGCCGCTGGCAACCACGGTGGGCACATTTGCGGGCACGGCGCTCATGAGCCTGTTTCTTGCGTACAGCGTGAGCGAGTGCATGGCTGTGGGCGCGGGCTTTGCCTATTATTCGCTGTCGTCCATCTTCATTTCGCAGTACAAGGGGCCGGAGCTGGGCACCATTGCGCTCATCAGCAACATTGCCCGCGAGCTCGTCACCCTGCTGCTCACGCCACTGCTTGCGCGATATCTTGGGCCGCTGGCGCCGATCTGTTGCGGCGGCGCATCTACCATGGATACAACGCTGCCTGGTATTACCCGGTATTGCGGCAAGGACTGGCTCTTTGTTTCCATCGTACATGGCATGGTACTGGATTTTAGCGTACCATTCTGGGTGATTTTATTTTGTACATTGTAGGAAATTGAAGAGGACTTACCTCGCATGCTTGAGGGGCGGGTGAACCGGCCAAGCTATCCGTGGTATTTGGATGAAACGAATATTGAACGAAGCGAAAGCGGCCTCTGGCATTTACGCGTCGCGGAGGGAGATCACCTGAGCGAGCGCAGCGAGGGAAGGAAGCTCCCGCAGCAGCAGACGCGTGCCCTCGCAAGCCCACGGTAATTGAAACCCCAAGGGGGGTAGCAGAGGGGGCCGAGGAGGGGGCGCAGCACCATACGGAGTATTGGCTTAGCCAATACGACCGGAAATCAGGAGCAGGTCGCGGCTTTGCCGCGCCGTCAGCGACTGATAGCCGTGCCTTACCGCTCGGCGGCAACGCCGCCGAAAGCGGCCCAAAAACCGCAGAGCGGGGTTTGGCATCAGAATGGCGGGGCGCAGCCCCATAGCCGGTCCCCTTTGCCCCGCGCCGGGCAGGCGTCCCAAACTTCACCGGATGGCGAAACTTCCGCGCCCGAAGGGCGCAATCCCGCCGCACGGCGAAACACATAACCGATTCCTGCCTTGCCAGATCGCTCAAAAGCGCTCACTATGAATGCAAGCCTGAAAACAGACCGCGGAGGAACTGCTCATGGCCCGCATGCGATCTACAAAACAAAAGCTTAAAGAGTGCCTTGTCAGCCCGCAGTGGCGTGAACACCTGGACGAAATCGCCCAAGGCGGCCTTGAAAATATTGGGCCGCTCTTTTCCTTTCTTCTGCTCGGCCCCCAAACCATGCACCGAGCCGCTGTTGCGCTGGGGCAGGTAACAGCGCGCCTGATGCAGGAACAGCCGGAATCGGCCAAGAATATTGTCCGCCGCCTCATGTGGCATCTCAACGAAGAATCCGGCAACATCGGCTGGGGCATCCCCGAGGCCTTTGCAGAAATCCTCGCCGCCAGCGAATCTCTGGCCAAGGATTTTCACCGCATTCTTATCAGCTACATCATTGATCTTGGCCGCGACGACAACTATTGCGACAACGACACCCTGCGCCGCTCCTGCTACTGGGCCATCGGGCGTCTTGCCCAGACTCGCCCGCAATTGTGCCTGACCGCCCGCCCCTGGCTGCTGAAAGGGCTGGAAGACGTTGATCCTGTGTGCCAGGGCATGGCCGCATGGGCGCTCAGCCAACTGCCGCCCGACCTCATGGACGCCCCAGCTCTGCGCCGCCTGGCCGAAGCGGGCAACACAGCCCCGTGCGAGCTCTTTGACGGCGAGGATGTTTACGAAAAAACCGCAAGCCAGATTGCTGCCGATGCCCTTGAGGGCAAGCTGAAGTAACGTTCTTCTTGGCGCATCCCGCAAGCCATAGTTGACCTTTGCCATAAATAGAAAGCTCCCCCGGAACCGCGAGATTCCGGGGGAGCTTTGTTATGCCAGCCGCCAGCAGCGGCTTTCAGCTATTCTTCGGCCAGGGCGCGCACGGGTTCGCCGTAAGCGTCGTTAACCGTGCCAGTGGTGTTCATGAGTTCAATCCAGCGGCGGATGGTGCCCACAAGCACAAAGACCATCAGCACCATGACCAGGCAGGCCAGGAAGGCAAGCAGATACTTGCCGCCGGGGATGTAGGTCGTGGTGACCTGCAAATAGCCAGCCCAGAAGGTCACGGCGGTCAGGAAGATACCGGGGATGGCCGTAACAAGGCTGAGCTTGCCGCGGTTCATGCGCAGCAGCATGGAGGTGCACACGATCAGGGCGCAGCCAGCAAGCAGCTGGTTGCTCAGACCGAACAGGGGCCAGATGTTGCTGATGTTGCCGGTGTACATCAGATAGCCCCACATGGACGTGAAGATGAAGCTGGTGATGTAGACGCCGGGCATCCAGTTCTTGTCGCCAAAGGGCGCGTACACCTTGCCCAGCATTTCCTGCAGGAAGAAGCGGCCCACGCGGGTACCGGCGTCAATGGCGGTCAGGATGAAGACCGCTTCAAACATGACGGCAAAGTTGTACCAGTAGGCCATCAGGTGATCCATGTAGGGGATCTTGTGGAAAATGTGGGCCATGCCCACGGCCAGAGAAACTGCGCCGCCGGGGCGGGCATGCAGGTTCAGGCCGATCTTTTCTTCAAAGAAGCCCAGATCGACAGTGTTCAGCGCGGGGTGCGCCGCAACCAGCGAGCTGAACTTGTCGGGGGTAGCGTTGATGGCAAAGTAGTCGCCGGGCATCAGGGTGCAGGCGGCGATCAAGGCCATGATGGCGACAAAGCCTTCGGTCAGCATGGCGCCGTAGCCTACAAAGAGGATGTCGCGCTCGTTGCCGATCATTTTGGGCGTTGTGCCGGTGCCGATGATGGCGTGGAAGCCGGACATGGCGCCGCAAGCGATGGTGATAAAGATAAAGGGCAATGCAGGCCCGCCGATCACGGGGCCACCGCCGTTAATAAAGGGGGTAACGGTGGGCATGAGCAGGATGGGCTGCACAAAGATGATGCCCACGGCCAGCATAAGGATGGTGCCTATCTTGAGATAGGTGGAAAGATAGTCGCGCGGCACCAGCAGGAACCACACGGGCAGAACGGAAGCGAGGAAGCCGTAACCGGCGATGGCCAGAGCCACGGTGTCGCGGTTCCAGTCAAATGCCCAGCCCAGCACGTCCTTCTGCATGAGGTCATGGCCGCTCAGAATACCCACAACCAGCAGCACCAGACCCACAAGGCTGGCAAGCAGAACGCTGTTCTGCTTGAAGCGCATGATCAGGCCCATGAGCATGGCGATAGGCATGGTGATGACAACGATAAACAGCGACCAGGGCGCGTTGTGCATGGCGCTGATGCAGGCCAGCGAAAGACCGGCCAGGGTCAGAATAAGAATACACAGCACGGCGATGCCCGCCACGGTGCCTGTAACGGGGCCGACCTCGCGCTGGGCGATGGCCGAAAGGCTCTGGCCCTTGTGCCGGACGGAGGCGAACAGCACCACCATATCGTGCACCGCGCCGCCAAGTACGCAGCCAATCAGAATCCACAGCGCGCCGGGCAAATAGCCGAACTGCGCGGCGAGCACAGGGCCAACCAGCGGCCCTGCAGCCGCGATGGCGGCAAAATGGTGGCCGTAGAGAACAAATTCGTTGGTTTTGACGTAGTCGTGACCATCAGCAAAACGAACCGCTGGCGTAATGCGGCCCGCATCCAGTTTCAGAACCTTGTTTGCCAGAAAAATGCCATACACCCGGTAGGCAATGGCAAATATGCACAATGCCGCAAACACTAGCGTGATGGCATTAATGTGCTCCAAGCTTTCCATCGTGTCTCTCCCTGTTTTGTTCTTCTGGTCGCAGCCAGCAAATCATTCCAAAGCACACAGCCGCTACCCCAGAAACACGCTACTGAATCCCGCGGAACAATGCACAGTCTGCTTCCTCCTTGCCAATGCGTCGGGCATCAAAACCGCGACAAACCAGAACCCCCAGTTAACTGGTCAACATTGCTAATCATAAACTTTCCTGCTTTTCGCGTACCCCCATTAAATTGCGCTGTCCATACAAATTGTTTACGCAAGGCCAGTGCCGCACTTTCGGCCAAACGCCAATCACCATATATCTTGCGCAGTTTAATGGAAAAGGCTTCTGGCGCACACTGTTTATACAGTATTTTGCTCGGTTACCGAAGACAGATTGCCTGCATTCACAAAGGCCCCGCAGCGATGTGAAAATTTTCACTCTTTTCGTGAATCCATGCAAGCACTTTGTTGGCGGGCTTGCATGCCCCGCGCTAAACCCTCCCAATGTGGCAATCGAAATGTAGCAACGCCGGGTTGCTGCCTGTCGTTGGCCGTTTTGCTTGCATTCCTCCGCGCCTGGGCCTAAACTTGAAAAACCGGCTGGGGGAGCCTCAAAGGCTGAGAAAGGGTGATAGCGCCCTGACCCCTAGAATCGCGCAAAACAACGCGGTTCTGCACCTGACGCGGATAGTGCCGACGAAGGGAAGCTGGCCAACCTGCATGTATTTGCAGGATTGTGCTCGCCCGCAGCCGTAATGGTTTTTGCGGGCATTTCTGTTTTATGCCGTCCGGCATCAACTGCCCCGCAGAACCATTACAACCTCAACCTCGGAAGGCAGCCCATCGGCTGTTTTCCTCTGGAGGCGCGTATGGATGTCACAGTCAACGGGGAAACCGAAGCCATTGCCGAACCATGCAGCGTTGCCGGACTTCTGGCAGCACGCGGGCATGATGCGGCACGGGTTGTCGTTGAACGCAACGGAGAAATCCTGCCCCGCGAACGTTTTGCCCAAACCCTGCTCTGCGGGGGCGACAGTCTGGAGATCGTGCACTTTGTGGGCGGCGGATAAAAGGCCAGACCTGTTTCCGGCCCGGCACACCATCCTTTTACCAGCACATTCCAGACGGAGAGCACAATGAACGATCCCTTCATCATCGGCGGCGTCACCCTTACAAGCCGTCTTTTCATCGGTACCGGCAAATATGGAGCCGACAGCCTCATTCCTTCAGTGGCCGAAGCCAGCGGCGCGCAAGTCATCACCGTGGCCATGCGCCGTGTGGACAAACAGGGCGAACATCAGGCTTCCAGCCAGGGTATCATGGGGCATATCCCCGCCCATATGCGGCTGTTGCCCAACACCTCGGGCGCGCGAACCGCAGAGGAAGCCGTGCGTCTGGCCCGGCTGGCCCGCGCTGCTGGTTGCGGCGACTGGATAAAAATCGAGGTCATTTCCGACACCCGCCATCTGCTGCCCGACGGCTACGAAACCGCCAAGGCCACGGAAATTCTCGCTAAAGATGGCTTTACCGTTCTGCCCTACATCAATCCAGACCTCTACGTGGCGCGGGCCTGCGCCAATGCCGGCGCGGCAGCCGTCATGCCTCTGGGTGCGCCCATCGGCACCAACCGGGGCCTGCGCACCAAGGAAATGGTGGGCATCCTGATTGAAGAAATCGACCTGCCCATTGTGGTGGACGCGGGCATTGGCCGCCCCTCTCAGGCTTGCGAGGCCATGGAAATGGGCGCGGCTGCCTGTTTGGTAAACACAGCCATTGCCTCGTCCAGCGATCCAGTCAGCATGGCCCGCGCATTCGGCGCGGCAGTTCGGGCCGGGCGCGATGCATGGCTGGCTGGCCCCGGTGCCGTCAAGGCGCAGGGCCAGGGCGCGGAAGCGTCTTCACCGCTGACGGGATTTCTCCGCTAACGCTTGCAATACACACCATGTTGACCGCCAGCCAAACCGCTGGCAGCCGACCGCTTATAAGGATCACACATGGAAACTTTTCAGGAATATTTGCAGGCGTGGCCTTCAGCCCGCCGGGCAGAGGGAGCCGCACGCGCCACAGAAGCGGATGTGCTGGCCGTGCTGCAAAAGGAAATTTTGCAGCCAGCCGATCTCCTTACCCTGCTTTCGCCTGCGGCTGCTCCGCACCTTGAGGCCATGGCCCGCCGCGCACGCGAGCTGACCCTGCGTTTCTTTGGCAAGGCCGTGAACATCTTCACTCCACTCTACATCTCCGATGTCTGCACCAACCAGTGCCGCTACTGCGGATTCAATGCCAAAAACAAGCAACCACGCCGCCATTTGAGCATTGATGAGGCCGCTGCGGAGGCGGACGTTATCGCCGACAAGGGCTTTCAGCACATCCTGCTGCTGACGGGCGATGCGCGGCATTTATCCTCGCCGCAGTATATCGCGGATGCGGCCCGGCGCATCAAACCCCGCTTTGCCTCGGTGGGCGTGGAGGTCTATTCGCTCACCACCGAGGAATATAACCTGCTGGTGAACGCAGGCGTGGACAGCATGACCATGTTTCAGGAGACGTATAATCCGGAACTTTACGCATGGCTGCACCCCGTTGGCCCCAAGCATGATTACGGCTTCAGGCTCAATGCGCCGCAGCGCGCGGCAGAGGGCGGCATCCGCTCCATCGGCGTGGGCGCCTTGCTGGGGCTGGAATCTTTTGAGCAGGATGCCTTTGCCACAGGCCTGCACGCATGGTGGCTGCAAAGGCGCTATCCCGGCGTGGATGTGAGCGTTTCCATCCCGCGCATCTGCCCGCATGAGGGCAACTTTGACGTGCAGCACGCCGTGGACGACCGCCATCTTGTACAATATGTTACTGCCATGCGCTGCTTCCTGCCGCGTGCGGGCATCACCTGCTCCAGCCGCGAAAGCGCCTTTATGCGCGACCATCTGGTGCCTATCGGCGTAACCAGAGTTTCCGCCGGTGTTTCCACCGCCGTGGGCGGCCGCGCAACCGAGGACTTGCACAATCCCGGCCAGTTTGAGATCACCGACCGCCGCAGCCTTGAAGAAATGGCGGCCTCCCTGGCTGGCATAGGCTATCAGGCTGTGCTTAAAGACTGGGAAGACCCGGTGGCAGTGTAACAGCACTGTTTGCAGTGATGGAGCGGCGGTCTGGTGCACACCGGGCCGCCGTGTGATACAAGCTGACAACTCCAGGCCAAATACCAACTCACGGATCTACGCCATGCACAATGCACTTCACAACGGCCTTGCCCGCTACCTCAGCCCCGACCAACTGGAGGCCCTGCGCGCCGCCCGCGTGGGCATTGCCGGGGCGGGGGGGCTTGGCTCCAACGCGGCCCTGATGCTGGCCCGCAGCGGCGTGGGCAATCTGGTGCTGGTGGATGATGACGTGGTGGACGCCTCCAATCTCAACCGCCAGCAATACTGGCCCCGGCATGTGGGCCGCCCCAAGGTCGAAGCCCTGGCAGAGCTGCTGCTGGAACTGAATCCCGAAATGGGCGTGGAAGCCCGGCGTATGCGCCTTGACCAGAGCAACATGGCTGAGGTGCTGCCCACCTGCCCAATCTGGGTGGAGGCCTTTGACGGGCCGGACGACAAAACGCTGCTGGTGGAAACTGCCCTGCTCGGCGGCTACCGCATAGCCAGCGCATCGGGCATGGGTGGCTGGGGCGGCAAAGCCATGGGCAAACGCTACCTTGGCAATCTGGTGCTCGTGGGCGACTTCAGCACAGATATCCTGCTGGCCCCGCCCCTTGCCCCCCGTGTGACAGAAGCCGCCGCCCTGCTGGCTGACGCCGTGCTTGAGATGGTGCTGGGCGTGAACGAGCAAGCATAAGAGCTGCCAGATATTTTTGACCACAAAAAAAGACCCGTTACAGACAGATATTGCGCGCTTATCGCTCTATCCGGCTGCAACGGGTCTTGTACTGCCTTGAGGCAAAAAACTGAGCTACACTTTCAATTGCGCGGTCAGGTCTTCCAGCTTGTCGGTCAGTTCCTGAAGCTTGTCGGTTTCCATGCTGGCCTGGCCCATGGATTGGGACGTGTCTGCCACCATATGGTTCACCTGATCAATGGTGTGGGTGATCTGCTCGCTGGCGGCTGACTGCTCTTCGCTGGCAGCGGCAATAGCCTTGACCTGCCCCACGGTGTTTTCCACCGTACCCACGATGGCGTCCAGCGCCTCGCCAGACTGCTTGGCGTAGTCTGTGGCCTGCTCCACCTGCTGCACGGCATTGTCCATGGACGACATGCTCTTGGCGGCGCTTTGCTGAATGGCCTCAATGGCACGGCCCACATCCGTGGTGGAAGCCATGGTTTTTTCTGCCAGTTTGCGCACCTCATCGGCCACCACGGCAAAACCGCGCCCGGCTTCGCCGGCACGGGCCGCTTCAATGGCTGCGTTGAGGGCCAGCAGGTTGGTCTGGTCGGCAATATCTGAAATAACGTTCATAATTTCGGTAATGGCTCTGGCATGTGATTCCAGCGTGGCCATATCCGTGCGCAGATCAAGCGTAACACGGTGCACGTTTTCAATGCCGTGCAGGGCGTTCTGCACAACTTCCGCCCCTGTGGTGGCCTTGGACATGGTGTGGCCAGAAGCTTCGGCGGCCTTATCCGCATTGCCGGCAACTTCCTGCACTCTGGCGTTCATGTGGCCCATGGAGGAGGCGGCCTCTTTAAGCTGGCCCGCGGCAATGGCGGCATTTTTGTCCGACTGCCGGATGCTGCCGGTAAGGGCCACCACGATCTCGGCCAGCTCATCCATGGTTTCTTCCAGCGCCTGCGCCACTTCGGCCATACGCTGGTTCTTTTCCGTGATCTGCCGCTGCGCCTCGTTAAGCGCGGTCATGTCCACATACACGCACATGCCGCCAATACAGGCCCCTTCGGCATTGTAGATGGGGAACACGTTGGCGAGCACGTTGACCTTGCCGCCCTTGTGCCCGCCGATGGTCACTTCAAGATTCTTGAAGCACTCGCCCGTGGCCATGCTCTTGCCCACGGCGGTTTTGCGCGTGGGATCGTTATAAAACAGATGGGCCAGGGTTTTGCCAAGGCAGGATTCAATGCTGTCGTCGATTTCCAGCATGTTCAGACATGCCCTGTTGGTGCTGAGCGCGCGCTCGTTGGTGTCCACCAGCAGGTACGGCATGGGCAGGCCACGCAGGATGCCGTCTTTGTATTCCCTGTCGTTTTTAAATGCCTGCCGCAGGTCTTCAAGGCTTGTAAACAGCGGAGCAAGAGAGGGATCAGTATTGCTCAGGCTTCGGCTTGGATTGGCCGCCACGGCGCAGACAGCTTCACCAGCCTGACGCAAAGCCCCGCCAGCAAGCGCACGCCCGGCAGCAAACGCGCCAAAAGCCGCCACAAGAGCGCTCACTATGACAGCTAAAACGGGCAGACCCGCCAGCTGAGTTACGCCAAAGCCAATACCCGCTGCCAGCAGCGCTGATGCGCAACTGTACAAAAGGAATTTACCGTTCACTGAGCCACCTCTCTTTAAAACGCAAAACTTTTTATACGTGGCAAAAACTTGCCGTCTGCATGCCATCGTTTACAAAAAGGTACAGCAGCCCCCTAATGCCGCTGTCCCGGACTATTCTCTTCTCATTCTGCATTTCGGCAGTTTTTTGAAAAAAATTAGTTTTCAGAAAAAAAAGGGGCATTTTTACCATTTGGTGGTATCCATACTTCATCAATCAAGGTACGACAACTCACCACAGTATATCTTGCCCGCATTGCACAAACATCTTGACAATTTTTTTTCACCAAGATAATGAAACTCATTCAAAGCGGCTGGCGTTCGCGCCACTGCTACATCCTGATGCGGAACGCAGTTCCTGCGGGGTGGCCTGAATGGGCCCCCTTTTTTTTGTCCTTGTGACAGGGCAAACCCGCCAGGCAAGCGCATTTTCAGCGCAAAGGAATGCTCTAAGAAACGAATGACCGACGACGTACTCAAAGAAACCATCACCAGTTTGGCCGAGCCCCTCGCAACATCGCTGGGCCTGGTTATCTGGGGAGTGGAAATCGTCCGCGCCGGGCGCACAGTGGTTCGGCTCTTTGTAGACGTGCCGTTTTCTGAAGAAACCGGCACCCAGCCCGCCCCCGCCGACACCGACGACATTGATGCGCCAGCCCTGGTCGCACTTTCTGCCACCCTTGAGCAGTGCGAGCACATCTCGCGCCACATTGGCCTCGCCCTTGAGGTGGAAGATACCATTCCCGAGGCGTACGTGCTGGAGGTTTCCACCCCCGGCCTGACGCGACTTTTCTTCAGCCTTGACCAGATGCGCCATTATATTGGCGATGTGGTGGAAGCCCGTCTGCTCAGGGCCGTTGCCATCAACGAGGATGCGCCCGAAGGGCCCAACCCCTCCCACGGCGGCCCCCGCCGCCTGTGGCGCGGCGCCCTGCTTTCCGTTGAAGAGAATGCGTTCACCCTGGCGCCAGCCACCATCTCGCCCGAGGGCGAGGTGACACCCGAAAACCTGCCGCCGGTCAGCATCCCCTGGGATGCCGTGCGCAGGGCAAGCCGCATGTATATTTTCAGGCAGCCGCAAAAGCCTGGCAAGGGCCGCGCCAAAGCGCCCGCCGCCAAGACTGCGACCAAGCCCCGCAAGGAAAAGAAAACAAAATCCAGTGGTTCTGAAGAGAACCAGTAAAACCTGACGCAACTGCACACTCGCTTGGCATGGCCAGAAGCACTGGCCGCCGTGAACAGGGCAGGAACCAGAGATATTTTCGCCGCAGCGCCAGCAGCCGGAGGCACCCATGAATCTTGAACTTAAAAAGGCCATTGACCAGATCAGCAAGGACAAAGGCCTTGACCGCAACATGCTCATCGACACGCTTGAAGACGCGGTGCGCACTTCGGTGCTGCGCCGCTTCAGCGAAGATATGGACGTGGAAGTTACCTACAATGACGAAACAGGCGACATTGAGGTCTACCAGTTCAAAATCGTCATGGCCGACGACGACTTTGCCAATCCTGACACGCAGATTGAGTACTCCGAAGCGATCAAGCATGATCCTTCCGTGCAGGTGGACGATGAAATGGGCTTCCGCGTCAAGGTTGAAGACCTTGGCCGCATTGCCGCCCAGTCTGCCAAGCAGGTCATCATCCAGCGCATGCGTGATGCGGAGCAGGAAATCATCTACACCGAATACAAGGATCGCGTGGGCGAAATTGTATCCGGCATCGTGCAGCGCCGCGACAAGGGCGGCTGGGTTGTGAACCTTGGCCGCACCGAGGCCATACTGCCCCGCGAGGAACAGATCCCCCGCGAACATTACAAGCGCGGCGACCGCGTGCAGGCCCTCATCATTGAGGTACGCCAGGAAGGGCGCGGCCCGCAGGTTGTTGTTTCGCGTTCGCACCGCGACTACATGGCCGCCCTGTTCCGCCGTGAAGTGCCCGAAGTTGACGATGGCGTGGTGCAGATCATGGGCGTTGCCCGCGATCCCGGCTCCCGCGCCAAGGTTGCCGTGCTTTCGCGTGAGCGCGATGTGGATCCCGTGGGCGCATGCGTTGGCGTGCGCGGTTCGCGTATCCAGAACATCGTGCAGGAACTGCACGGCGAACGCATCGACATCGTTGTCTGGAGCGCAGACATTGCCACCTATGCCCGCAACGCCCTGGCCCCGGCCCTGGTTTCGCGCATTGTGGTGGACGAAGAAGAAAATCTTCTGGAAGTCATCGTGCCTGACGATCAGCTCACCAACGCCATCGGGCGCAAGGGGCAAAACGTCAAGCTTGCCGCGCGCCTGCTGGGCTGGAAGGTCGATATATTTACCGAAACCCGCTACAACGAGGCCAATGCCATTGGGCACGGCCTTGAACAGGTTGCCAGCGTGGCGGAAGTTTCCATTGAAGCGCTTCTTGCCGCGGGCTACAGCTCGCTGGACAACCTGCGCGAGGCCACGGATCAGGAACTGTCTGACAAGCTCACTATCAGCGCGGCGCGCATTGCCGACCTGCGCTCGGCCATCAACTTCCTGGCCCCGATTGTGGAAAGCACTCCCGAATCCTCGGCAGTGGAGCTGAAAATGCCCGCCGCCACGGAAAGCGGAGATGCAAAAGAATAACGCTGCGCCCGTTGAAGTCGGGGAGCAGGCCTGTGACGGGCCGGAGCGCATGTGCGTCATCTGCCGCCGCCGCTTTCCCAAGGCCGATCTCGACCGCCACGTACTGGCGGAGCAGGGAATTTTGACTTTAGACGCAGAAAAAACCAGACCGGGCAGAGGCTGGTATGTATGTTCCGATCCTGTCTGCGCGGCCAAGTTCGCGAAATTCAGACCCGGAACACGGCGCAAGGGGGGAAAACATGTCCGATGATAAAATAAAAATTAAGGATCTCGGCGGGGATATCTCGCAAGATCCCAAGGATATACTGCGTGTCGCGCGTGAGCTCGGCCTGCCGGTAAAATCCGCTACTGGTTCCGTCACCTCAGAGGAGGCCACTCGCTTGCGCGACTACTTTGCCGAACAGAAACAGGTTGATGCGGAGCGCGCCGGTTCGCAGCGCGACGTCATCGTGCGCCGCCGCCGCAAGGACTCCCCGCAGGAAGCCGAAACCGCAGCGCAGGAAGCCCCCGTTGCCGCACCGGTTGAAACCGAAGCGCCCAAGGAAGCTGCCCCTGTGGTAGAAGCCGTGGCCGAAGCGGCCCCTGCGGCTCCCGCTGCTGAATCCGTTGCGCCCAAGGCTTCCAAGCCCGCGCAGGAATCGGCCCCCGCTGCCGAACACAAGGCCCGCGTCGTCAAGCCTGCCAAGGTTGTCTCGCCCGCCCGCGTCATCAGCCGCCCCAGCGACCAGAAAGAACCCGAGGTTGTGGAAGCTCCGGCTCCCGCCGCTGCGGAGTCTGCACCTGAAGCAGCGCCCGCCGCCCCTGTGGTGGAAGCCGTTGCTGCAAAGGTTCAGGCTGAAAAGCCCCACGCCGACAAGGCTGAAGCCCAGGACAAGGCCGCCAAGGCTCGTGTGGCGCGCCCCGATGCCTCGGCCATGCCCGAAGGCTCGTCTGCGCCTACCCTGCCCCAGCGTTCTGCCGAAGCCCGCGCCAGTGAAGACGGCGAGGAAGGCGCCGCGCCCCGTCGCGCACCCCGTTCAGAAGCTCCGGCAACACCGCAGGTTCGCATTATTTCCCGTCCTGTTCCCGGCGCGACTCCCTCGCAGGATGCCCGCCCCGCCCGCACTGGCGACAGCCGCCCCGGCGGTTATCCGCCCAGAGACGGCGCTGGCAGGCCTCCCCGTCCCGGCGGTCCCCGTCCTGGCGGCCCCGGTGGCCCCGGCGGCGCGCCGCGTTCTGCTGGCGGCCCCCGTCCCGGCGGTCCCGCAGGCGGCTTTGGACAGCAGACAGCGCCTGCCTCCCCTTCCGACACCCGCGATGGGCAGAGCAAGAAAAAGCGTCTCAAGGGTCGCCGCACTGTTGATTTTCAGCAGGGTGATTTTGGTCGCCGCAGCGATGACGACGACAGCGGTCGCCTGAACAGAGGCAAGGGCCGCCGCAAGTCGGGCCGTTCTTCTGTGGTGCCGCAGTCCACCCAGCCGCTCAAGGCCGCAAAGCGCAAGATCCGTATTACCGAAGCCATCCGCGTTGCCGATATGGCCCACCAGATGGGCCTCAAGGCCAACGAGATCATCAAGGTGCTCTTTGGTCTTGGCATCATGGCGACCATCAACCAGACGCTGGATATCGACACCGCCACCCTGGTGGCAGCCGAATTCGGCTACGAAGTTGAAAAAGTCGGCTTTTCTGAAGACGATTATCTGGTTCCCAAGGAAGTGGACGCGCCTGAAACACTCAAGCCGCGGCCCCCTGTTGTTACCATCATGGGTCACGTTGACCACGGTAAAACCTCGCTGCTCGACGCCATACGCAAGTCCAACGTCACCAGCGGCGAAGCCGGCGGCATCACCCAGCACATCGGCGCATACCATGTGAAGACCAAGCGCGGCGAAATCGTGTTCCTCGACACGCCCGGCCACGAAGCCTTCACCGCAATGCGCGCCCGTGGCGCTCAGGTCACCGACCTTGTTATTCTTGTGGTCGCCGCCGATGACGGCGTCATGGAGCAGACCCGCGAAGCCATCAACCACTCCCGCGCCGCCAATGTTCCCATTATGGTGGCCGTGAACAAGATGGACAAGCCCGGCGCCGAGCCTGACCGCGTGTTGCGTGAACTGGCCGAGCTTGGTTTGCAGGCCGAAGAATGGGGCGGCGACACCATCGTTGCCAAGGTTTCGGCCAAGAGCCGCATGGGCCTGGACGAACTGCTCGAAATGGTGGCCCTCCAGTCTGAAATCATGGAGCTCAAGGCCAACCCCGACAAGCCCGCTCGCGGTCATATCGTGGAAGCCAAGCTCGACAAGGGCCGTGGCCCCATCGCCACCGTGCTCATTCAGGAAGGCACTCTGCGCCAGGGCGACAGCTTTGTGTGCGGCACCTTCTCGGGCCGTGTGCGCGCTCTCATGAGCGACCAGGGCAAGAAGGTCAAGGACGCCGGCCCCTCGCTGCCTGTGGAAGTGCAGGGCTTTGAAGGCGTGCCGGAAGCCGGTGAAGAATTCTTTGTGGTGTCCGACGAAAAGGTCGCCCGCCGCATCGCCGATTCCCGCGCGGTCAAGCAGCGTGAACGCGATCTGGCCTCCGAATCGCGCGTCACCCTTGAAACCTTCCTGTCGCAGCGCAAGTCCGATCAGGAAACCCTGACCCTCAACCTTGTGGTCAAGGCGGACGTGCAGGGCAGCCTGGAAGCCATCACCGAAGCTCTGAACAAGCAGAGCACGGAAAAGGTGCGCATCAACGTGGTGCACGGCGGCACAGGCGCAATCACGGAATCCGACATTCTGCTGGCTTCTGCCTCGCAGGCCATCATTATCGGCTTCAACGTGCGTCCCACTTCCAAGATCAAGGATGTGGCCGACCACGAGAACGTGGATATCCGCTTCTACGAGATCATTTACAAGCTCGTGGACGATATCAAGAGCGCCATGGCTGGCATGCTCGCTCCTGTGCAGCGTGAAGTGTACCTCGGCCAGGCCGAAGTGCGCGACACCTTCAGCGTGCCCAAGGTCGGCGTCATCGCCGGTTCCTACGTGGCTGACGGCAAGATCGCCCGTAATGCCGGTGTGCGTCTGCTGCGCGACGGCGTGGTGGTCTACACGGGCAAGATCTCTTCCCTCAAGCGCTTCAAGGACGACTCCAAGGAAGTGGTTAAGGGCAACGAGTGCGGCGTGGGCCTTGAAAACTTCAACGACGTGAAGATCGGCGACATTATTGAAGCCTTTGAAACAGTCGAAGAAGCCGCCACTCTTTAGACATTGATTAATGGGAAGGGAGGCCGCAAACAGGCCTCCCTTCTTTTTTTGCATACATGCCTTTGACAGCCAGCCTTTCAGGCCATATCTGTAGTTCTCGGCTGTGCCGGAAAGCGCCCGTGGGGCCAAAAGCACACCACCTATCCCTTGCCGCCACAAGGCGACAAGCCTGCAAAAAGCCTTTCGCCCGGCAGGAATCCAGTCTATGGCCATGTTTATGGCGGTTCTTACCGTAGAATTCAGCCTGGAAGGCAACGATAATCTCAAGGCCAAGCGCCGCGTTGCCAACAGCCTGAAACAGAAGACCAGAAACAAATTCAATGTAGCCATAGCCGAAGCGGGAACAGAAGACAGCCTCTCCCGTCTGCGGCTTGCAGTGGTATCCATTTCCAACAGCGAGAGCCATCTGCGCAGCCGCATGGACAAATGCGCGCTCATGATGGAAGCGGTCTGCCCCGAGGAAATGACGGATAGCCAGGTGGAGATATATGCAGCGGACTGAACTCATTCCCCCGCAATTCCGCGAAGGTGCGGAACGCATGGCCGAAGCTTTTCGCCATGTGGATCAGGTTATTGTGGCCGCCCATGTGAACCCAGACGGCGATGCAGCAGGCGCGGTGGCGGCTGCTGGGCATATCCTGCGCTCCATGGGCAAGGAATTCATGCTCTACGCCCAGCCAGGCCTGCCGGGATATCTGGATTTTTTTTCCACGCCGGGCTTTGTGCACACAACGCTGGAGCATCCGCCCTTCAAGCCGCGCTGCGCGGTGCTGCTTGACTGCGGCGAACCCGAGCGCCTTGGCCGCGAGCTGGCGGGGCGCCTGCCGGATCTGCAAACCCTGAATATTGACCACCACCTCGGCGGCAACGGCATGGGGAACGTGGCAAACTGGGTTGAACCCCAGGCAGCGGCCACTGCCCAGCTCATGGCCTATGTGGCCCTGGCCGCAGGCCTGCCCCTTACTGGCGAGCTGGCAAACGGTCTGGCCCTTGGCATCATTACCGACACCGGCGGTTTCTGCCACGGCAATACCAGCGCCGAGGTGCTCTACCTCACGGCCCATCTGGTTGAGCATGGCTGTAATATTGCCCAGTTGCGCGAACATCTTGAAAACAGCTGGAGCCGTGGCCGCCTGACCCTCTGGGGCCAGCTTTTGCAGCGGGCGCAACTTGAGCGCAACGGCAGCGTCTGTTTTTGCCCCGTGTATCTTGAAGACCTGCGCAAATGCGGGGCGCTGAAGGAAGACCTCGAGGGCTTTGTGGAGCAACTGCGCCGCTTGCGCGGCGTTCAGGTGGCCGCAGTACTGCGGGAGGATTCCCCGGCCTGCTGCAAGTTCAGCCTGCGCTCCTACGGGGCGGTAGACGTGCGCGCGGCGGCGGCCAGACTTGGCGGCGGCGGGCACCGCAATGCCGCGGGCGGCACTGTGCGGGCAGATATGGATGCGGCAAGCGCCCAGTTGCTGGCGGCCATAGCTGAAGAACTGGATGCCGAAGAGCAGGATTCTTCCGGCGAGTAACAGTTTTCTGCTTTTTTCTCGGCTTTAGGGCCCGCCAGGGGCCTTTGCCGTCGATATTTTTTTGACTTATGCCCGCTCTGCGGCTATGGTTGCAACTTGCGTATGAGTATGACCAAAGCGGCTGCTGCCGCACCCAGCACCCCAGACCGGCAGCCGGAAAAAAGCTCCGGGGCGGCCCAGTTGCCCCAGCAGCACGGCATTCTGGTGCTGCGCAAGCCCTCCGGCCCCACCTCGGCCCGTTGTCTCACGGCTATCAAACGCCTTGGGCAAAAAAAGATCGGGCATGCGGGCACTCTTGATCCTTTGGCATCAGGGGTTCTGCTTGTTTTGCTGGGGCAGGCCACCAAACTTTCAGGGCATCTGCTGGCTGGCGGCGGCAAGGTTTACAGCGGCACGCTGCGGCTGGGCCAGACCACCGACACCTGGGATATTGAAGGCAAGGTAGTGGCCGAAGCGCCGTGGGAGCATGTGAGCGAAGCTGACGTGCGCCGCGAAGTTGCCGCGTGGCTTGAGCTTGCCGAGCAGGCCGTGCCGCCCTATTCAGCGGCCAAGCACGAAGGCCAGCCGCTCTACAAACTGGCGCGCAAGGGCGTAGAAGCCCCTGCCAAGGTCAAACGCATGAAAATTTCACAGGCGGAAACACTCACGGTGAGTCTTCCGTTTGTGAGCTTTCGGGTCGCTTGCAGTTCTGGCACCTATATACGCTCCCTGGCCCACAGCTTGGGGACGCGCTTAGGGTGTGGAGCCGTGCTCACAGAACTGACCCGGGAGTATAGTCACCCCTTCGGCCTCGATGTGGCCCACGATCCTGCGGATTTCACGGCTGATCCCACCCTGTTGCCCGGTTGCGTGCGTCCCATTGCGGAAGCGCTGCCCCACTGGCGCAAGGTGGAACTCACGCCGGATGAAGCCGCACGTGTGCGCAACGGCATAGCCGTGCCTTGCCGCCCGGAAGCACCCGCGCAAGCGGATGCCCCCGAGCAGGGCGCGACAGGTGCCGAGCCTGCGGAAGGCTTTGCGCTGCTGCTTGAACAGGGCACTGCCCTGGCTCTGGCGCAGCTCGAAACCACGCCCGCTGGCCCATGCTGGACCGTGTTGCGGGGACTTTGGAACTAACCCCGACTATCAAGGAGTACTGCTGTGGTAATGGATGCCAGCGACAAGAAAACGGTTATTGATGCTCACGCCAAACACGAAGGCGACACCGGTTCCCCGGAAGTTCAGGTGGCACTGCTCACCGCCCGTATTGAAGACCTCACCGGTCACTTCAAAGAACACAAGAAGGACTTCCACTCCCGCACCGGTCTGCTCAAGCTGGTTGGCCGTCGTCGCAACATTCTGAACTATCTGAAGAAGAAAGACGTTCAGCGTTACCGCGCTCTTATCGAAAAGCTCGGTCTGCGCAAGTAAGACTTCTGTCGCGCAAGGGGGAGCCAGCGCTCCCCCTTGTTGCTTGAATCAACCCCCACGAGGGTACAAAACGCGAAGAAGGGGGGTCCGGGAAAATCAGGCAGAGGCCAAAGGCCGATGATCTGCCCGCTTTTGCCGGAATCCCCTTCGCACTACGCAAAGGAATTTTTATGTATCAAGATATTTTTGAACCCATCAGGGTTACAGCCATGGTCGGCGGCAAGGAAGTTATCCTTGAAACAGGCCGTATGGCCAATCAGGCCCACGGCTCTGTGTGGATTCAGTGCGGCGGTACCGTGGTGCTCGTCACCGTGTGCTCGCAGACGCTTGAATTCGACAAGGGCTTCTTCCCCCTTACCGTTGAATACTCCGAAAAAATGTACGCCGCTGGCCGCATCCCCGGCAGCTTCTTCCGCCGCGAAATCGGCCGTCCTTCCGAGCGCGAAACCCTGGTTTCCCGCCTGATCGACCGCCCGCTGCGTCCGCTCTTCCCCAAGAAGGGCCTGAACGAAGACGTGCAGGTTCTGGCCAGCGTTATCTCTGCCGATCAGGTGAACGACTCCGACGTGCTGGCCCTTACGGGCGCTTCCGCCGCTGTCATGCTTTCGCCCCTGCCCTTTGACGGCCCGGTGGCCGGTGGCCGCATTGGCCGCATCAATGGCCAGTTTGTGCTGAACCCCACCTTTGAGCAGCAGGAACAGAGCGACCTCAACATCGTGTTTGCCGCCTCTGCCGATGCGCTCACCATGGTGGAAGGCGAAGCCCGCTTTGTGCCCGAAGAAGTCATCATCGACGCTCTTGAATGGGGCCGCCAGCAGATTCAGCCTCTGGTCGAAGCCCAGCTCAAGCTGCGCGAACTGGCCGGCAAGCCCAAGATGGCCTTTACCCCCCACGCCGACGACCCGGTTCTGGTTGCCCGCGTGAAGGAACTGGCCCTTGCCGCAGGCCTGGAAGAAGCCCTGCGCGTGCCTGAAAAGATGGCCCGCAAGGACGCCCGCAAGGCCGTGAAAGAAAAGGTCATGGAGAACCTCAAGAACGATCCGGCCTGGGCCGAGAACGACGCCGCGCTCAAGAGCGTGGGCGACATGCTCTCCGACCTGGAAAAGAAGCTGGTGCGCGCCCGTATTGTCAACGAAGGCACGCGCATTGACGGCCGCGACACCAAGACCGTGCGCCCCATACAGATCCAGACCGGCCTGCTGCCCCGCGCCCACGGCTCCGCCCTGTTCCGCCGCGGCGAAACCAAGTCCATGGTTGTGACCACCCTTGGTTCCTCCACCGATGAACAGCGTATGGATTCGCTCACCGGCGACGTGACCAAGCGCTTTATGCTGCACTACAACTTCCCGCCCTTCTCTGTGGGCGAGGTCAAGCCCGTGCGCGTTTCGCGTCGCGAAATCGGCCACGGCGCGCTGGCGGAAAAATCCCTGCGCCCCGTGCTGCCCGCTGACGCTGATTTTCCCTTTACCCTGCGCGTTGTGTCCGAGACTCTCGAATCCAACGGCTCTTCCTCCATGGCTGCCGTGTGCGGCGGCTCGCTTTCTCTCATGGATGCGGGCGTGCCCATCAGCGCCCCTGTGGCCGGTGTGGCCATGGGCCTCATCAAGGAAGGCGACAAGTTCATCGTGCTCACCGATATTCTTGGTGATGAAGACGCCCTCGGCGACATGGACTTCAAGATCGCTGGCACCGCAGAAGGCGTGACCGGCGTGCAGATGGACATCAAGATCACCGGCCTCACCACCGAAATCATGCGCGCCGCCATGAAGCAGGCCCACGAAGGCCGCCATCACATTCTGGAAGAAATGGCCAAGGCCATTGGCGAACCGCGCAAGGAACTTTCGCGCTTTGCCCCCCAGCATGCCGAAGTGTTCGTGAACCCGGACATCATCCGCCTCATCATTGGCCCCGGCGGCAAGAACATCAAGGCCATCACCGCGGCTACGGGCGCGTCTGTGGATATTGAAGATTCGGGCCGCGTGTCCATCTTCGCCCCCACGGCCGAAGCCCTGGAAAAAGCCCGCGAAATGGTTTCTTACTATGACCAGCGCCCCGATCTCGGCAAGAACTATCTTGCCAAGGTGCGCAAAATCATGGAAATCGGCGCCATCGTGGAAGTGCTGCCCAATGTGGAAGCCCTTGTGCACGTGTCGCAGCTTGACGTTAACCGCGTGGAACAGCCCGGCGACGTGGCTCGCCTTGGCGAAGACATGATGGTCAAGGTCATTGAAATCAACGGCGACCGCATCCGCGCCAGCCGCAAGGCCGTGCTGCTTGAAGAGCAGGGCCATCCCTGGAATCCCGAAGAAACCGCCCGTCCTCCCCGTTCCGACAGGGGCGACCGCGGCGACAGAAATGGCCGTGGTGACCGTGGCGGGCGTGACCGCCGCGACCGTGGCGACAGACGTTAAAATGTATTGCGCGCAGGCCGGATACTCTCCGGCCTGCGCCCTGACCGCGCGATGAAAGGAATATTTCATGGCCAAAAAAGCTGAAAACAAAATTCAGGCTGCCGAAACCGAAGCCGAAGAATGGGTTCGCGTTGACAGTGAAGGCAATCCTCTTGCCGATCAGGCTCCTACTGCCGAAGAGCTGGAAGCCAAGCTGGCTGCCGCCAACCGTGGGCACACAGAAACCCTGGGCGATGCCTGGGCGGTGCTGACAGGGCAAAACCCCGCCGCCATCATGGGCCAGATTGCCACCACCGTCATGCACGACGGCGGCACCCGCCCCTCCTGGCAGTGGAAACGCGACGGCAAGGATCACATCCTGCTGGCATGGCCGCAGGATCAGCCTGTCAGGGCTGCCGTGCTTGTGGCTGGCGAGGAAGGGGAAAAGCTTACCCCTGTTACCGCCACCCCCCTGCTTGAAGGGCTGCCCAACGACCTCACGGTTGACAACGTGCACCCCTGGCAGACCGGCGTTGAGGCCAATGTGGCCGTGACCATGCTTGAGGGCAAAAACCCCATGTGGTTTTATGACCCGCTGTATGGACGCGACAAGGACGACCTCACCCCCGGCGTCATGCACACATTTTTGCTGGCTGGCCTCGCTCTTGGCCTGCGCAAGGCCCTGCTGGACGAAATCACCATCACCCAGGGCGTGCGTTACGAGGCCTATGCCGAGGCATGGCTTGCCGAAAACCCCGGCAAAACCCGCCTGGACGTGCCGCCTCTCAAGGTGAGCGTCAGCAATCGTCACCTCATCATGCCAGGCCGCAACTTCTGCGAATACCAGATGCGCGCCACCATTGAAGAAGTGAAAGACTGCCAGCTTGAAAAAATGCCCGTAAAGCTGCTCTACCTCAGCTTTCCCTTTGAGGACAGACAGCCCATGCGTCTGGCTGTTTACGCCTCCAAGATGGTTCTGGGCGAGTACGAACCTGAAGCGGGACACGAAATCGATGCCTATGTATGGCTGCAAGGCCGTATCATTGACATTGACCAGGGACCGCAGCAATAATCTTTTGAAGGGCCGCGCCATCGGCGCGGCCCTTCAACACTCTGAGTCTGTGGCGGAGCCGCCCTGCCGCCAGCTATGAAGCGGCCCGTTTCAGAGCAATCAGCCCCACAGGGGGCACAACGACCTGGGATTGCACCATCTGCAAGCCGACAACAGGTCAGACAAGATCCGCATCTTCCCCCCTCAGTCTGCATCAGCGCGCACCATGTGCCGCGATGCCTGATGTGCCGTTCCGTATTGCAGCAATTTTGGTTGAGATTGCTCAGGTTACTGCGTGAGCAGATGCCCGCCACCAAGGCGTAACGCAGCTATGGACAATGTTCGGCAACTTCGGAAAACAGCGCCGTACTCACGCCGCATTGAGCAGGGGACATATGCAAGAAGCCCATTTCGCCGCGCCCTTCATGGGCACAGGGCAGTGCCTCGACACCCTTAACCGGGTGTTGGCCGCCCTATCGCCGGGCCATTCCTTTCACGATTCTCTGCGGGAGCTGCTGGCGGCTCTTGCAGAAGACATGCACTTCGACAGGCCCCACATTGTGGTTCAGGATCCTGAAAGCGGCGAGCTCAAGCTCTCGCTTTCCTACGGCCCTGCGGACGCGCCCGAGGCCGCCTATGAGCCGGGATCAGGCATCACTGGTCAGGTTTTTGCCGAGGGCAGGCCCATTATTGTTTCATGCATGCAGGGTCGGCCAGACTTTCAGAACCGCCTTTTTGGCCGCAGCCAGGAAGAAATGGCGCGGCTTGCATTCATCAGCGTGCCGGTGCGCGTTGAAAATGCCGACCAGACGGAAGTTATCGGCACACTGAGCGCCGATACCCCCACTGCGCCAGAATCTGAACTGGATCTGCGCTGCCGCTTTCTCGAAACAGTAGCCACTCTTGTGGGCCGACAGGTGGCGCGTTTGCAGGAGGAAATGGCGCGCCAGCATTTCTGCATGCTGCCCGATGAACCGCTTGTCAGCGGCACGCCAGCCTCGGTCATTGCCACCTCCAAGAGCTTGCGGCACGTGCTGCGCCGCCTTACCCAAGCCGGGGCCAGCCGCGCAACCGTGCTGTTGCGCGGGGAGTCGGGCGTGGGCAAAGAACTGATGGCCCAGGCCCTGCACACAGCAAGCCCTCGGCGCACGCAGCCGCTGGTCATGCTCAACTGCGCCGCCCTGCCCTCGGAACTCATTGAAGGCGAGCTTTTTGGCTGGCGCAAGGGCGCGTTCACAGGCGCGGTGCAAAACCGTGCCGGCCTTTTCCGCCAGGCAGACAAGGGCACGCTGTTTCTGGACGAAATCGGCGACCTCTCCACCACCGCACAGGCAAAGGTGCTGCGCGCGCTTCAGGAAGGCGAAATCCAGCCTCTTGGCGATGAACGCCGCTACAAGGTGGACGTGCGCCTTGTCTGCGCAACCAACCGCCCGCTGGAAGAACTGGTGGAGCAGGGGCTATTCCGCGAGGATCTGTACTACCGCATCAATGTCTTTCCCGTGTTCATTCCGCCGCTGCGCGAAAGGCCGGAGGACATTTTGCCCCTCACGGAGCATTTTTTGCGCATGTTCAGCAAGGAATACGACCGCCCGGTACGGCGCATTTCCACGCCTGCCATCGACCTTTTGCTGCAATACCACTGGCCCGGCAACGTGCGTGAGCTGAAAAACGTCATGGAACGCGCCGTGCTCATCTGCGAGGATGCCGTACTGCGCGCCCACCACCTGCCCAGCACCCTGCAAAGCGCGGAGAGCAGCAGCACCGGCCCAACGGGCGGCGGCCTTGGCTTTAATGAAACCATCGCCCGGGTGGAGCAGGAATTTATTGTGGATGCCCTCAAAAATGCCCGTGGCAATATCCATCAGGCCGCGCGCGATCTGGGCATCACCTACCGCATCATCTATTACAAGATGAAAAAATACGGCATAGATCACCGCCGTTTTGCTCCTTCCACCCCAGCATAACGCCTCAAACCGATGCACGGCATACAGCACTTCACACCCGGCCCGGCAGACTTGTAATCTGCCGGGCCGGGTGTGTTTTTTTGCGCTGGCGCTCAGAACTGTGGCAGGGCATGCAGCACCACTCTGAATGCATACAAAATTGTTTTAAAATCCCATAATTTTACAAAAATGTTTTAATTTTAGAGCACTACATAAAAATTTATCAAACAAATACAAATTATTACAAAAAATATCGTCTTGGAACGCCTCTTGCTTACCTATGTGCTGTAGCAAGCAGCGCGGCAACCATGGGGGTGCGCCGCGTCACGTACAGACATACAGACAGTTCCAAGGAGGCTCCACATGTTCAAGAAAACGTTGGCGGCGTTGGCTCTCATGCTCGTCACCCTGTGCGGTTCGCTGAACGCAAAGGCCGCGGAAGACACCATCAAGGTGGGCATTCTGCATTCGCTCTCCGGCACCATGGCCATCAGCGAAACAACGCTGAAAGACGTCATGCTCATGCTCATTGAAGAGCAGAACAAAAAAGGCGGCCTGCTGGGCAAAAAACTGGAACCCGTGGTGGTGGACCCTGCCTCCAACTGGCCCCTCTTTGCAGAAAAGGCCCGCGAGCTGCTGAGCAAGGACAAGGTCGCCGCTGTTTTCGGCTGTTGGACCTCGGTTTCGCGCAAGTCCGTGTTGCCCGTGTTTGAAGAACTCAACGGCCTCCTCTTCTACCCCGTGCAGTACGAAGGCGAAGAATCCTCGCGCAACGTCATCTACACCGGCGCGGCCCCGAACCAGCAGGCCATTCCCGCTGTGGACTACCTGATGAACGACCTCGGCGTGAAGCGCTGGGTGCTGGCCGGTACGGACTACGTGTTCCCCCGCACCGCCAACAAGATCATCGAAGCCTACCTGATCTCCAAGGGCGTGAAAAAGGAAGATATCCTTATCAACTACACGCCGTTCGGTCATTCCGACTGGCAGTCCATCGTTGCTGAAATCAAAAAGTTCGGTAACGCGGGCAAAAAGACCGCCGTGGTTTCCACCCTCAACGGCGATGCCAACGTGCCTTTCTACAAGGAACTTGCCAACCAGGGCATCACCGCCGCCGACATTCCCGTCATGGCTTTCTCCGTGGGTGAAGAAGAACTTTCCGGCATAGACACCAAGCCTCTGGTGGGTCATCTGGCCGCCTGGAACTACTTCATGAGCGTGGACAATCCCGCCAACAAGGCCTTCATCAAAAAGTGGCACGACTTCACCAAAAATCCCAAGCGCGTGACCAACGACCCCATGGAAGCCCACTACATCGGCTTCAACCTGTGGGTGAAGGCTGTTGAAAAGGCCCAGAGCACCGATGTGAACAAGGTTCTGAAGGCCATTGTGGGCCTTGAAACCCCCAACCTCACCGGCGGCGTGGCCAAGGTTCTGCCCAACCACCACATCACCAAGCCCGTGCTGATTGGCGAAATCCAGGCCGACGGACAGTTCCAGGTGGTCTGGGAAACGCCCTCCGTGGTTCCCGGCGAAGCGTGGTCGCACTACCTGCCCGAATCCAAGGATCTGATCGGCGACTGGACCGACCCCATCAACTGCGGCAACTACAACACCAAGACCAAGAAATGCGGCGGCGCTTCCAAGTAGCCCGCGCAACCGTATGAATCTGCTGCGGGGGCCCCAGCGGCCCCCGCAATCCCCCCACGGCACGTCGGCCAGGGCCAGCACCAGCGCAGACCCGGCAGACCAGACTAAAGGATATTCCCATGCGCACGGCGCTCTTGCTCTGCTGCCTCATAATTTTCAGCCTGCCTCCCGCAGTGCTGGCGTCCGGACCGGAACCGGACGGGAATGCCGGGGGCGCGGTTTCGACTCCTTCCGCGTCCCCGGTGCAAACTTCGCCATCCAATCTTCCAGCCGATCTGCTCAAGGCTCTGGTGAGCCCCAAGGTAGCGGACAGGGATGCGGCCATTGCCGCGCTGGAAAAGGATGACAGCAGCCTTGCCGCGCCACTGCGCGAAAAACTGCTGGAAGCCCTGCTGCGCAATACCCTGCTGGCCGATGCCGCCGCAGGAGCGCTCTTTGTGAGCGATGATGCAGGTCAGGCGCGGCCCCTTGACGCCAAGGGCGAACTTGGCGCGGCGCAGAGCGCCGATGCCCTGCGCAAGGTGGGCACAAGCAACCGCCAGCGCCAGCGCATTACGGATATCCTCAACGCTCAGGCCCTTACCTCCACAGACACGGCCAAGCGCCGTCAGGCTTCGGCAGCCCTCATGGACAGCGCCACCCCGCCCCTCAAGGCAGAGGCGCTGAACAAACTGCTGACAGGAGAAAAGGACGAAGCCGTGCGCGGCAACCTCAACGCAGCTCTTGCCCTGTACGTGGCGGCTGATCCTGCCGCCGTGCGCTCAGACCAGCTTGCCGCCGTCAAGGCCCTGAACAGCAACGGCAGCCCGGCAGCCCTCAGCGCCCTGCGCACCCTTGCCGCATCATCCGACGCGGCTGTGGCCAAGGCGGCGGACGATGCCCTCTATTCCCAGCGCGTTTCCGCCCAGTGGGCGCAGTTTTTTGAAATGCTCTTTTTTGGAACGAGTCTGGGATCCATTCTTGTACTAGCCGCCATTGGCCTTGCCATCACCTTTGGCGTCATGGGCGTTATCAACATGGCTCACGGCGAACTGATCATGCTTGGGGCCTATACGGCCTGGGGCATGCAGCAGCTCTTGCCGGGCCAGCCTGGTCTTGCGCTCATTCTGGCCGTGCCCGCCGCCTTTCTGGTGAGCGGCGGCACAGGCGTGCTGCTTGAAAAGACTGTTATCCGCTTTCTCTACGGCCGTCCGCTGGAAACCCTGCTGGCGACATTCGGCATCAGCCTTGTGCTGCAACAGGCCGTGCGTACCATGTTTTCGCCCCTCAACCGCGCCGTGCAGAACCCGGAATTCATGAGCGGCGTGTGGCAGATAACCCAGCATTTCAGCCTGACCTGCAACCGTGTGTACATCATCCTGTTCTGCCTTGGCGTATTCGCCCTCATCCATGTGGCCATGCACCGCACCCGGCTGGGGCTTGAAGTGCGCGCCGTATCGCAAAACAGGGCCATTGCCCGCTGCATGGGCGTACGCGCCTCGCGCGTGGACGCGCTGACATTCGGCCTTGGCTCCGGCGTGGCTGGCATGGCTGGCGTGGCCTTGAGCCAGGTTTCCAACGTTGGCCCCAATCTGGGCCAGACCTACATTGTGGATTCCTTCATGGTCGTGGTGTTTGGCGGCGTGGGCAACCTCTGGGGCACGCTGACGGGCGGGCTGGCCCTGGGCATTGCCAACAAGTTTCTGGAGCCTGCCAGCGGCGCCATGCTCTCCAAGATCATCATTCTGGTCTGCCTTATCCTGTTCATCCAGAAGCGCCCGCGCGGCTTGTTTCCGCAAAAGGGCCGCGCGGTGGAGGCGTAAATGGCGACCGATATCTTTGAACGCGAAAGGCTGCTCAACGCGCCTACCCGCAACTTTCTGGCTATCACCGCCCTGCTGTCGCTGGCTGTGGTTGCAGGCAGCCTGCTGCCTGCAGGCAGCGCCCTGCATGTGCCGGGCTACATGGTCACCCTGCTGGGCAAATACCTGACATATTCATTGCTGGCACTTTCCGTTGATCTGGTCTGGGGTTTCATGGGCGTGCTCAGCCTTGGGCACGGCGCGTTTTTCGCCCTTGGGGGCTACGGCTTTGGCATGTACCTCATGCGGCAGATAGGCGCGCGCGGCGTATACGGCAATGCCAACCTGCCGGACTTCATGGTTTTTCTGAACTGGAAAGAACTGCCATGGTTCTGGCAGGGCAGCGAATACTTTGTGGTGGCACTGCTGCTGGTGGTGCTGCTGCCCGGCCTGCTGGCCTATGTGTTTGGCAGGCTGGCCTTTGGTTCGCGGGTTTCGGGCGTGTATTTCTCCATTATGAGTCAGGCCATGACCTACGCCCTCCTGCTGGCCTTTTTCCGCAACGAGATGGGCTTTGGCGGCAACAACGGTCTCACGGACTTCAAGACCCTGCTGGGCTTTGAATTGCAGACAGACGGCATGCGTACAACCCTGTTTGCCTGCTCCGCCGTGGCGCTCATGGCTGGCTACCTCCTGTGCCGGGCCGTGACGGCGTCGCGCCTTGGGCGCGTGTGCGTTGCCGTGCGCGATGCGGAAAGCCGCGTGCGCTTTATCGGCTACAGGGTGGAGCGGTATCAGGTGGCGGTGTTCACGCTTTCCGCCATTCTGGCGGGTATCGGCGGCGCGCTGTATGTGCCGCAGGTGGGCATCATCAACCCTGGTGAATTTTCGCCCCTCAACTCCATTGAAATTGTGGTCTGGGTGGCGCTGGGCGGCCGTGGGCGGCTTTACGGCGCTGTGCTTGGCGCGTTTGCCGTTAATGCCTTCAAAACGTGGTTTACGGCGGTCATGCCCGAGGCATGGCTGTTTGCCCTTGGTGGCATGTTTGTGCTGGTGACCATCTTTCTGCCGCAGGGCCTCGCGGGCTTGCCCGAGCAGTGGCGCAACCGCGCAATACGCGGCGCGGCGTCAGATGCCCCTGCCGATTCCGCCAATGAAGGAGGCGCAGCATGAAGACCCAGCAGGATATCTTGCATGGGCGCAGCCTTGAGGACGTGGCAGAAGCCGCCCGCGCCTACGAAGAAACGCACGCCCCCTTTGACAAGCGCCCCATGAAGATGCGTGCCCGGCCCCCGCGCCGCATGATGTCCAAGCCAGACATCGCGCTGTATATGGAAAAAATCAGCGTGAGCTTTGACGGCTTCAAGGCGCTCAACGACCTGACCTTCTATGTGGACAAGGGCGAACTGCGCTGCGTCATCGGCCCCAACGGCGCGGGCAAGACCACCATGATGGACGTGATCACCGGCAAAACCCGGCCCGACGCTGGTTCCGCATGGTTTGGGCGCACCTGCAACCTGCTGCAAATGGATGAAGTCGCCATCGCCCAGGCTGGCATTGGCCGCAAATTCCAGAAGCCCTCGGTGTTCGAGGCCCTGAGCGTACTGCAAAATCTGGAACTGGCGCTGGCTGGCGACAAGCGGGTATGGCCCACATTCCGCGCGCGGCTCTCTGCCGACAACAGGGTCTTTATCGAAGAAGTGCTGCACCGCATCCGCCTGACGGAACTGGCCCGCTTGCAGGCGGGCAAGCTTTCGCACGGGCAGAAGCAGTGGCTTGAAATCGGCATGCTGCTCATGCAGAAGCCCCAGCTTCTGCTTCTGGACGAACCCGTGGCGGGCATGACGCCTGAGGAAATGGATCGCACCATCGAACTGCTGCACGACCTTGAGGGCGAGCAGAGCATCATGGTGGTGGAACACGACATGGAATTTGTGCGGGCCATTGCCCACAAGGTCACGGTGCTGCATCAGGGCAGCGTGCTGGCCGAGGGCACCATGGACGAAATGCAGAACCACCCCGCTGTGGTGGAGGCCTATCTGGGCGAACCGCTGGGCGCGGCCTAGCGCCTGCAGGGCCCTGGCCTGCCGCTGGCTGATTTCGGGCTGGCCTTGAGCTGGATGACCGCTGCAAACTGCTAATTTTCGAGCCTCATGCTCCGGAGGAGCGTAATGCTGCATATAACAGGTCTCAATCAGTATTATGGCGAAAGCCACATCCTGCGCGACGTCAACCTTGAGGTAAAGGCCGGTTCGTGCGCCTGCCTCATGGGACGAAACGGCGTGGGCAAAACCACCTTGCTTCAGTGCATCATGGGCGTGCTGCCGGCGCGCTCCGGTCATATTCTCCTTGAAGGAACGGACTTGCTTCCTCTGCCTGTGGAGCGCCGCGCGGCCCTGGGCATCGGTTATGTGCCGCAGGGCCGCCAAATCTTCCCCCTGCTGACCGTACGTGAAAACATGGAACTTTCCCTGCCCATGCGCAAGGACAAGGCCGGGGCCATTCCTCAGTTCATCTTTGACTTTTTCCCCGTGCTGGGCGAAATGATGCATCGGAGGGGCGGCGATCTTTCCGGCGGGCAGCAGCAACAGCTTGCCATTGCCCGGGCGCTCACACTGGAGCCGCGCCTGCTCATTCTGGACGAACCAACCGAGGGCATTCAGCCCAACATTGTGCGCGACATCGCCACAACCATTCGCAGACTCAACGAAGAAATGGGCCTCACAGTGCTGCTGGTGGAGCAGAAAGTGCCTTTTGCCCGCCGCATGGCAGATACCTATATGATTATGGATCGCGGCCACATCGTTTCACAGGGGGGCATGCACGGCCTGGACGATGCCACTGTCAAAGCCTTTCTGAGCGTCTGATTCCCGCTACGGGAACAAAAGGAACTGCATGTCTGCCAACCCCGCAAGCCCTGCCGGCAATCTCCACGGTCACTGCTTTACGCCTGACCGCCGCTGGAGCGCGCGCATGGAGCTGGATTTTGCGGTGCGGCAGGGGCGCACCACGCTGACAAAAATGCAGTTCAGCGGGCCTTTGCGCGTGCAGCGGCCCTTCTATCCCGAAGCCGCGCCCACCAATGCGCCGGGCCGGGCGCAGGCATCCCAGCCCTGCCATTGCTGCCTGCTGCACCCGCCCGGTGGCCTTGTGAGCGGTGATGATCTGAGCCTTAGCGTGCGGCTGGAGCAAGGCGCGCACGCACTGCTCACCGCACCTTCTGCCTCCAAATTCTACGCTGCGGATGCGCATAACGTCGCCCAGCGCCAGACCACAGACCTGAACGTTGCGGGCGGCATGCTGGAATGGCTGCCGCGTGAAACCATCATCTATGACGGCGCGCGGGCCGAAATGCGCACATCGGTGGAGCTGGACAATACCAGTGCCTGCATCGGCTGGGAAATGATCTGCCTTGGCCGCCCTGCCGCCAACGAGAGCTTTACCCACGGCAGTGTACGCCAAAGCCTCATACTCACTCGCGAGGGGCTACCCCTGCTGCATGAGGTGCTGCGCTTTGAAGGCGGCGATGCCCTGCAAAAATGCGCCTGTGGTCTGGGTGATCAGGCGGTCTCCGCCACCCTCTTTGCCGTGGGACGCGGAGCGGATGACGGGCAAGACCTTGCCGCGCTGGAAGCATGCTGCACCACGCTGCAAAACATGCTCTCGCCCAACCGCGATTTTGATGATGCGCCAGATGGCCCTCCCGATGATGCATCAGGAGGGCAAAGCCCCGCTGCAAGCGATATTCCCGTCCAGGCCAGGCCCGTTCCCCTGTCTGCCCACATGGGGGAACGGGCCGGAGCCACCGTGCGCGGAGGGGTGCTTGTGGTGCGCTATCTGGGGCCGGATATGGAAGAAGCGCGCAACCTGCTGCTGACAGCCTGGAACCTGCTGCGGCCAGAGCTGACAGGCTGCCCGCCGCACATGCCGCGCATCTGGTACGGAGCTTTTTAGGGATATTTCTCATAGCCGGACTGCGGCCTGAGCTGCAAGTCGGGCTGCGATCATATAATTTTCAAGGAACTCTTGCGGCATGCCGCACATACAGGAGGCATCATGGAACTTCTGCCCAGAGAAAAAGACAAGCTGCTGCTTTTCACCGCCGGGCTGCTGGCAGAGAGGCGCAAGGCGCGCGGCCTCAAGCTCAATTACCCCGAGGCTGTTGCCTACATCAGCCTGGCTGTGCTTGAAGGCGCGCGCGACGGGCAAAGCGTGGCCGAGCTTATGGGTTCGTGCCGCAACCTGCTCACGCGCGAGGACGTCATGGACGGCGTCCCCGAGATGGTCCACGAAGTGCAGGTGGAGGCCACCTTTCCTGACGGCACCAAGCTTGTGACCGTGCACGATCCCATTCTGTAATCAGGGCACCAAGGGCAAGCCGTGCACGACAACGAACGCAGCAACGTATACGAACACGCAAGGGGGACGCATGATTCCCGGTGAATTTCATATCGCAGAGGGCGAAATAACCCTTAACGCACTCTCGGAAGGGCAAGAAGTTGTGCTGGAAGTTTCCAATACCGGCGACAGGCCCATTCAGGTTGGTTCGCACTACCATTTTTTTGAGGTAAACCCGGCCCTAACCTTTGCCCGCGAATCCGCGCGCGGCATGCGGCTCGACATACCCGCCGGAACCGCCGTGCGCTTTGAGCCGGGGCAAAAACGCGAGGTGCGCCTTGTGCCCTACGCCGGGGCACGGCGCGTGTTTGGCTTTCGCGCCCAGATCATGGGGGCGCTTGATGCCGAAGCCCCCAGGGAGGAAAAAGCATGATCCGCATCCCCAGAAGCCAGTATGCCGAACTCTACGGCCCCACAACGGGCGACCGCATCCGCCTTGCGGACACGGAACTGTGGATAGAAATTGAGCGCGACCACACCGTCTATGGCGATGAAGTCTGCTTTGGCGGCGGCAAGGTCATTCGCGACGGCATGGGCCAGAGCCAGATCAGCAATGCTGACGGCGCTATGGACACAGTCATCACCAATGCCGTCATCATGGATGCGGCGCTGGGCATCATCAAGGCCGATCTTGGCATACGCGACGGGCGCATTGCCGCCATCGGCAAGGCTGGCAACCCCGATGTGCAGCCCGATGTGGACGTGATCATCGGCCCCGGCACGGAGATTATTGCGGGCGAAGGCTGCCTGCTCACCGCTGGCGGCATGGACTCGCACATCCATTTTATCTGCCCGCAACAGGTGGAAGAAGCCCTTGCCAGCGGCATTACCACCATGCTTGGCGGCGGCACCGGCCCTGCCACGGGCACCAACGCCACCACCTGCACCCCCGGCCCCTGGCATCTGGAACGCATGCTGGCCGCCACAGACGCGCTGCCCATGAACTTTGGCTTTTTGGGCAAGGGCAATGCCGCCATGCCCGAGGCCCTGCGCGAGCAGCTCGAGGCGGGCGCTTGCGGCCTGAAACTGCACGAAGACTGGGGCACAACCCCGGCTGCCATCGACACCTGCCTTACCGTGGCTGACGAATACGATGTGCAGGTCGCCATCCATACCGACACGCTCAATGAGGCGGGCTTTGTGGAAGACACGCTGGCCGCGTTCCGTGGCCGCACCATCCACACCTACCACACGGAAGGCGCAGGCGGCGGCCATGCTCCCGACATTCTGCGCGCCTGCTCCCTGCCCAACGTGCTGCCCTCGTCCACCAATCCCACCCGGCCCTATACCGTGAACACCGTGGACGAGCATCTGGACATGCTCATGGTTTGCCACCACCTCAACCCCTCCCTGCCAGAGGACGCGGCCTTTGCCGATTCGCGCATCCGGCGCGAAACCATTGCCGCGGAGGATATCTTGCAGGATATGGGCGTAATCTCCATGATTTCCTCAGACTCGCAGGCCATGGGCCGCGTGGGCGAGGTCATCACCCGCGCGTGGCAGACCGCCCACAAGATGAAGGTGCAGCGCGGCCCCCTGCCCGAAGACCGGGGGCGCGGCAACGACAACTTCCGGGTGCGCCGGTATCTGGCCAAGTACACCTGCAACCCTGCCGTGACCCACGGCCTTTCCCACGCCATTGGCGCAGTGGCCCCCGGCCTTCTGGCCGACCTCGTGTTGTGGAAGCCCGCCTTCTTTGGGGTCAAACCCTCGCTGGTCATCAAGGGCGGGCAGATAGCCGCCGCGCCCATGGGCGATGCCAACGCCTCCATCCCCACGCCGCAACCCATGCACTATCGGCCCATGTTTGGCGCGCTGGGGCAGGCTGCGGCTGCCGCCAGCCTGAGCTTTGTTTCGCGCGCCTTCATGGAAAACGGCGGCGAGGGACGGTTGCGGGAGCTGGGCCTGCTGCGCGGGCTTTCCTCCTGCCGGGGTACGCGCACCCTGTGCAAGAGCGACCTCTTGCTCAACAGCGCCACCCCGGCCATTGCCGTGAACCCGCAAACCTATGAAGTCCGCGCTGACGGCGAAATACTCACCTGCGCTCCGGCGGAAGTGCTGCCGCTGGCGCAACGGTATTTTTTGTTCTAGGCAAACCACCCAAGGAGCGACCATGCTGGAATTTACCGAAAACATGGGGCAGCGCACCAATCTGGAGCCTACGGCCACCCTCACCCTGACCTGGGAGCAGCGCGGCAAATGCCGTCAGCGGCTGCGGCTGGACAGCGGCGAAGAAGCGGGCCTGTTTCTCACGCGCGGGCAGGTTCTGCGCGAGGGCGATATTTTGCGCGCCGGGGACGTACTGGCAATTGTGCGCAACGGCGCGGAACCCGTGGTGACGGGCATTGCCCCCAACTGGGAAACCCTGGCCCGCGCCTGCTATCACCTTGGCAACCGCCACGCCGCCTTGCAGCTTGGGCACAAGTGGCTGCGCTTCATGCCCGACCACGTGCTTGAAGAACTGGCGGAAAATCTGGGTCTGCGGCTGCGGCGTGAAAACCTGCCCTTTGTGCCCGAGGGCGGAGCCTACGGCGGTCACGGTCACAGTCATGGCTGAATTGGCTGCCGGACTGGCGACTGACCCGGCATCCGAGCAAACGCCCCCCACAAGGGCGCTGGCAGGTGGAACCTGCCTTGCTCAACAAGTACAACAGTGCGCGCCGCATGGGCAGGCGAAGGACGCCGCAGGACAAACCGGGCCGCATGCTGGCCGTAGCTGTAGCCGCACTGCATGGAATGGGCCGCAGTTTGGCCTGACAGCCTTGCTCTATCTGGCGGGGCAATCCCTGCCCGTGGGCGGCTTTGCCTGGTCGCAGGGCCTGGCCGCCGCAGTGGAGCGGGGGCTCGCAGGCACGGCGGAAGGCGTGCGCCGCTGGCTTTGGGGCGTGCTGCGCCTTGGCCTTGCACGCAACGACCTGCCGCTGCTGCTGCGCATGCACGCGGCGGCAAGCAGTGAGGATGCCGTTGCGCTCGCCCGCTGGAACGCCCTTATGCTTGCCGGACGCGAAAGCCGCGAACTGTGGCAGGAAGAAATCCAGATGGGACGCGCCTTGCGCCGCATTTTGCACGATCAGGACATGCTGCCGCACTGGCCTCTGCCAGACAACGCGGGGTACACGGCCTGTTTTGCTGTTGCCGCCGTCATGCTCGACCAGCACGCCCGCAGCATGGAGCCTTTTAGCGACCCTGCCGCGCAACAGCGCGCCGGGATGGATGCGGCCTGCGCCTATGTGTGGAGCTGGCTGCAAAATCAGGTGGCCGTGGCCTGCAAAACGGTACCTCTGGGCCAGACCGCCGCACAAAAACTGTTGCTGGAGTTCATGCCTGCCGTGCCGCAACTGGTGGCGCAGGCAGCGGCCCTGCCCGATGACGACATCGGCTCCAGCCTCCCCGGCCTTGCCCTGTGCAGCGCCGGACACGAACGACAATACACCCGACTTTTCAGGAGTTGAACGTCATGACCAATAGACCCTGCCTGCGAGTGGGCGTTGGTGGCCCAGTGGGTTCCGGCAAAACGGCCCTCTTGCGCCACCTGTGCATGCGCCTTCGCAAGCACTACAACATGGCTGTCGTCACCAACGACATTTATACCCGCGAGGATGCGGAATTTCTGCTGCGTCACAACGCCCTTGAGGCCGACCGCATCATCGGCGTTGAAACGGGCGGCTGCCCGCACACTGCCATCCGCGAAGACGCCTCCATGAACATTCAGGCAATTGAAGAGCTTCAGGCCCGCCATCCCGGCCTTGAGCTGGTGCTGGTGGAAAGCGGCGGAGACAACCTCTCCGCCACGTTCAGCCCGGAACTGGCAGACCTCACCATCTATGTCATCGATGTGAGCGGCGGGGACAAAATCCCGCGCAAGGGCGGCCCCGGCATCACCAAGTCCGACCTGCTCATCATCAACAAGGTTGACCTCGCGCCCATGGTGCATGCCTCGCTGGACGTGATGGAGCGCGACACCCGGCGCATGCGCGGCGAACGCCCCTATGTGCTCACAGAGATGCTTTCCGGCGCAGGCATTGAAGCCGTGATCGCCTTTATCATCCGCGAGGGCATGCTGCGGCTGCCCGACCAGTCAGTATAAGTGCATTGCCTGCCGCGTGGATGCCCGCCACGCAGACGCAAAAAACGCCCGCGATTGCGGGCGTTTTTAGTATCCATATTACAGGCAGGCGATTAATCAGAAGCCTGCGCCTTGAGCGCATCGGCCTGCGCCACAGTGCTCAGGGCTTCAATCAGAGGATCGATTTCGCCTTCCATGATGCGGTCCAGAGAATACAAGGTCAGGTTGATGCGGTGATCCGTGCAACGCCCCTGCGGGAAATTGTAGGTGCGGATGCGTTCGGAACGGTCGCCGGAACCCACCTGCGACTTGCGGTCGGCGGAAATTTCCGAATTATAGCGTTCACGCTCGGCGGCCAGGATGCGCGAGGCAAGCACCTTCATGGCGCGGGCCTTGTTTTTGTGCTGCGAACGTTCATCCTGACAGGTCACAACGGTATTGGTGGGCAAGTGCGTGATGCGCACAGCCGATTCCGTTTTGTTGACGTGCTGGCCGCCAGCGCCGGAGGCCCGGTAAATGTCGATGCGCAGGTCTTCCGGGCGGATTTCCACGTCCACTTCTTCCGCTTCGGGCATAACGGCCACGGTGGCGGCAGAGGTGTGGATGCGGCCCTGGGCTTCCGTGGCGGGCACACGCTGCACGCGGTGGGTGCCCGCCTCGAACTTGAGGCGGCTGTACACCTTGTTGCCGCTGATAAGGCAGATAACTTCCTTGAGGCCGCCCGATTCAGAGGGCGATTCGCTCATGAGTTCCACCTTCCAGCCCTTTACTTCGGCATAGCGCGAATACATGCGGAACAGGTCAGCGGCAAACAGGGCCGCTTCTTCGCCGCCAGTACCGGCGCGGATTTCAAGAATGGTGTTCTTTTCGTCCAGCGGATCCTTGGGCAGCAGCATGAGCTTGAGCTCCTGCTCCACCTCGGGCAGTTCCGTTTCAATGCGGCGCAGGTCTTCCTGGGCAAGCTCGCGCATTTCCGGGTCTTCATCGCGCAGCAGCAGCTTGTTTTCGGCCTGTTCCTGCAACAGCGCCTTGTGACGGCGGTACATCCCCACAATGTCGCGCAGATCGGCATGGGCCTTGGTGAGCTTGCGGTAGTGTTCCTGATCGTTGAACACGTCCGGCTCAGCCAGGGAATGCTCCAGCTCCATGAATTTCTTTTCCAGACCTTCCAATTTGGCGAACATAGGTGTCTCCAACACGCTGTGGGCGGAAAAAACGAAAATCGGGCGCGCAGCCATGCCGCAAGCAGCATGTCAGGCAACAGGCCCATGTACAGCATCTGCCGCAAAGGCGGCAGAAAAAGACGGCAATAAGCGCTATTCCGTGGTGTAGGCTACGGTGCGCACCCTCGCGCCGTCATCCGGGCCAAGGGCTTCACGCAGGGCCACCACGGCCACTTCAAGCTGGCTTTCGTCAGGCTCGTAGGTGGTGAGCCGCTGGAGGGCCAGCCCCGGGGCGCGCAGCACAGTTGCCGACAGCCCTTCGGGCAGCTTGGCGGCGTAGCGTATAAGCTCATAGGCCAGCGCGCTTATAGGCACCATCAACAGCAGCTTGACTCCAATGGTGAGTGCGTGCTTGGCCACTTCGCCCTGCGGCGTGTAAATGCTCAACATCAGGGGAACCAGCACCGCATGCAGCAATATGGAAATGCTGATGACAAACAGCAAAAACGTGGTTCCGCAGCGCGGATGCAGACGGCTTTTACCCATGGCAGCGGCTGCGTCCACATCGCCCCCCGCCTCATAGGCGTGGATGGTTTTGTGTTCTGCCCCGTGATACTGAAAAACACGGCGGATATCAGGCACATATGAAATTGCCTTGATATACCCCATGAAGATGCAGCACTTGAAAAAGCCGTCCCAGAGGTGGAACGAAAGCCCTTCCACATCGCCGCCAAGGCGCGCCCAAAGCATCACCAGCGAGAGCAGGTGCGGCACAACCACAAAAAGGCCTACTGCCATCAGCAGGGCCAGAATCAGCGTAAGCACCAGATGCCAGCCGGAGATTTCCTCCTGCTCGCTCTGGGCCACAGCTTCAACCGAGCGGTTGAGCGCCTTGATGCCGTTGACCAGGGTCTCCAGCAGCACAGGAAAGCCCCGTACAAAGGGCTTTTTGAGCCAGGGGCTGCGGGTAAGCGAAAACCACGGGCAGCGCATGGCACGAATGACGCCGTCGGTCTGGCGAACAGCCAGTCCGTAGACATCACCGTGACGCATCATCACGCCTTCCATGACGGCCTGCCCGCCTACCGGGGCGCATTCCGCATTCAAAAGAGCGAGGGCAAGCTGCAACACACCGCTCGCGCGCTTTGCGCGCGGGGCGATTTGCTGCGAGCCTGCCCGCCGCGAACTTTCGGGCGTCATGCCAGTGCTGGAGTCCCGGTAAAGGCCCGACCCAAGCTTACTGCTGATCAAACTTGGCGTACTTCTTGCGGAAGCGGTCAATACGACCAGCGGTATCAAGAAAACGCTGCTTGCCGGTGAAGAAAGGATGGCAAGCGGAGCAAACTTCCACGTTAACCTGTTCGCCCTTGGTGGAGAGCACGTGCTCTTCATTGCCGCAGGCGCAGGTGATGGTGGCGTTGAACACTTTGGGATGGATATCATTTTTCATGGCAGCTACCTCGTGAACGCGGCATAATCCAGCTTTTACAGCAATTCGGACGCCCGCGCGTTTTACCCTTGGCGCGGCGCAGTACCGCACAAGGGCAAGCTATATAGCCCTCTTTTGCGGCTTTGGCAAGTGCACCGGGCTGGGTTGAGCATAAAATGGCTTTACGGCCCCGGCCATACGCTCGCTGCAAGCCACTTGGCGGCCCCACGCGGGCAACTTAGAGGCAGTCTTGTGGTTGCCGCGGCAAGCAGCTATAAGACCTCCATGCCTAAATCACCCAGACAACGCGCCGACCAGCTTGTATTTGAACAGGGCCTTGCGGAAAGCCGCGAACAGGCCCGCCGCCTTATCATGGCGGGCAAAATCATCCTTGAGCAGACGGTTCCTGGCGCGCCGCCGCAGGTAGTGCCCAAACCGGGGCATCCTTTTGCTGCGGACACGGTTTTTGCCCTGCTGGAACCGGAACGCTACGTGAGCCGTGGCGCTTACAAACTTTTGACCATCCTTGAGCATTTCAAGCTGGATGTGACCGACTTTGTGTGCCTGGACGCGGGCGCTTCCACCGGAGGTTTTACGGACTGCCTTCTGCAACGGGGGGCCAAGCGCGTTTATGCTGTGGATGTGGGCAAAAACCAGTTACACGAACGCCTGCGGGCCGATGAAAGGGTGATAAATCTAGAAGGCGTCAACCTGCGCCATGCGGAGCAGAGCCTTATCCCCGAGATGGTTGATCTGGTAGTCGCGGACGTTTCCTTTATTTCGCTCACCCTCGTGCTGCCCTCGTGCATGCCCTGGCTCAAACCCGGCGGCATGCTCGCCACGCTCATCAAACCCCAGTTTGAGCTTGGCCCCGGCGAAACCGTCAAGGGCGTGGTGCGCGATGATGCCGCCCGCCAGCGCGCGGTGGACAAGATTCTGCTCTTCACCCAGGCCAATCTGGGTCTTGCCTGTCAGGGTGTGCTGCCCGCCGCCATCAAGGGCCCCAAGGGCAATCAGGAATACATGGCCCTGTTTGCGCGGCAGGGTCAGGCAAGCGCATAAAGCCGCCTAATCCTCACGGTCAGATTCTTTTGCATCCGACGTGTCCACATCCCCGGCGCTATCCGGGGCAAGCGCGGCAGCGGTCTTTTTTTCCGCAGGCGTAAACAGTCGCCCGCGCTGCACCGCCTTGTTGCCAAAGCGGCTGCGCAGATCGTCCAGCGCTGCATCCAGCTTTTGTCTCCTGGCCTCAACCTGCGGGTCCAGCCCCTGCGTTGCTGGCTTGACCGCGCCCGGCAAGACCAGTTGCGCCACAGGCGCGTCAAAACCTGAAACCCCAAGGCCGATAAGCCGCACAGGCTGGGGCAGGGGCAGCTCGCGCAGCAGGGCGCAGCCCACCTCAAAAATGGTTTCCGTGGCGTTTATGCCCTCCGGCAGGGTGCGCGATCGGGTAATCTGGCGAAAATCCGTATACTTGACCTTGAGCGTCACCGTGCGGCCTCTGTAGCCGTGCCGCCGCAGCGAGGCGCCCACGCGCTCTGCATGGGCCAGCAGCATGCGCTGCAAAAAATCCCGGTCGCGCGTGTCCTCGGTAAAGGTGCATTCCGCGCTTTCACTCTTGGCGGCGCGTTCGGTCTCGATGCCGCGCGGGTCGCGCCCGTGCACGCGCTCATACAACACACCGCCCCACTTGCCGTATTTGCGCAGCATGAAATCCAGACTGTAGCGGCGCAACTGCCCCACAGTTCTCACGCCCAGACCTTGCAGACTCTCAACCATGCGCTTGCCCACGCCGGGAATCTTGCCCACAGGCAGGGTCGCCAGAAAGTCGTCCACTTCTTCGGGCCGCAGGATGAACATGCCATCGGGCTTGTTGATGTCTGAACAAATCTTGGCAAGAAACTTCACCGGCGCGGCCCCGGCGGAACAGGTAAGCCCGCCCGTGGCCTCGCGCACACGTTCCTTGATGCGCAGGAGCAGTTCTTCCAGCGAGCCGAACAGACGCTCAAGGCCTGTGGCGTCCACATAGGCCTCATCCACGCTGGCCTGCTCCACAAGGGGTGAAAACTCGGCAAGGGCCGCCATGACCGCCCGCGAAAGCTCGGCATAGCGCGCGTATCGCCCACGCACCACAATGGCCTGCGGGCAGAGCCTGCGGGCCGTTGCCATGGGCATGGCCGAATGCACCCCAAAAACGCGCGCCTCGTAAGAACAGGTGGAAACCACGCCCCGCTGCTCGCCGCCCACAATGACGGGCTTGCCGCGCAGGGAGGGGTCGTCCATCTGCTCTACCGATGCAAAAAAGGCATCCATGTCGATATGGATAATCATGACAACAATCCGGGCGCTGGTTTCACTGCAAGGTATGGGGTAAGGTGACTCTATACTTTTGATTTTTCTTTGATATTCAGGTTAATACACTACAATTTCGGCGTAATTTTCTCTCCATCAAAGATTTATGTTTAAAAAGATGGATTTTGTCCTCTGGACTGCGTCAAAGGCCCGTTTCAGGACAGGGATAGTACATGATGGTACAGCCCTGTCCTGAAACGGGCCTTTGACGCAGTCCAGAGGACAAAAGACGCTTTTTAAACAAAGACTAGTCGAGCTTCTCGCGCACACGTTCAAGCTCAGTCTGCACATACGCCTCCGGCGCACCCGCCGAGCGCAACAGATATTCCGCCATGGCCAGCGCAACTTCGCGTTCGCCGCTGAAAACGGCGTCCGCGCCTTTATCGCGCAGGGAGCGGGCTTCGCTCACAAAGGCCGTGTGCGCCAGAATGCGCGCATGCGGATTCACCGCGCGTGCTATGGGCGTCACTTCGCCTGCGGGGATACTGGGGGATGTCAACAGCAGGGCCTCGGCCTTTTCCAGGCCAGCTTCGCGCAGTACTTCGGCCTGCATGGCATCGCCGTGCACCACGGGCACCCCTTCGCTGCGCAAAAGCCGCACCGTGTCGATATTCATTTCCACAACCACTGGCAGCATGCTGCTGTCCTGCAAAATGCGGCAGCAACTGCGCCCAACGGGGCCGTAGCCCACCACAACCACCCGCGCGCGGTTGCCTTCGTCCGGCACGATCAGGCAGGCCGATGGTTCGGCAGCGTTGCCGCGCTTGCGCTTCTCCCACCACAGGGCCACATCCTTGGCCTTGCGGTACAGCATGGGGTTGAACGTGATGGAAATGATGGCCGCAGGAATAAGCGCATTGTTGACCCTCTGGTCAAAAACCCCAAGGCTGATGCCGAGGCCCGCAAGAATAAAAGTAAATTCACCCACCTGCGACAGGGAGGCGGCCACGGGCAGTCCCAGCTTGAGAGGCTTGCGGAACAGGCTTGTCATCAGCAGCGCCCCAAGAGGCTTCACAATCATGATGACAAAGAGGGTCGCCAGCATGAGGGGCCAGTCCTGCGCCAGCGAGGCAGGGTCAAAGAGCATGCCCACAGACACAAAGAACAGCACGGCAAAGGCATCACGCAGGGGCAGGGCTTCGGCGGCGGCACGGGCGCTGAACTCGGACTGCCCCACAACCATGCCAGCCAAGAATGCGCCAAGCGCCATGGACGCCCCAAAAAACTCCGCAGCAGCAACGGCAATGCCAAGGGCCAGAGCCAGCACCGCAAGGGTAAACAGATCGCGGGTGCCCGTGCGGGCCACGTAGCCCAGAAACAACGGAATAAGCTTTTGCCCAACCACAAGCGTAAACACGGAGAGCGCCGCCAGTTTGAGCAGGGTCATGCCCAGGGCGCTCCAGAATTCGCCGCCCGGAGAAAGAACCGAAGGCAGCAGCACAAGCAGCAGAATGGTAAAGATGTCTTCCACCACCAGCCAGCCCAGAGCCACATGCCCGGTGGGATTGTGCAGGTCATGGTTATCTGCAAGCACTCGGGTAAGCACCACGGTGCTGGCTACAGAAATAGCCATGCCGTAGACCGCGCCAGAGAGCAGATCAAAGCCGAAAAGATGCAGCAGCCCCATGCTTGCCAGCGTTGCCAGCGAGATTTGCGCCGCTGCGCCACCAGTGGCAATGGCCCCCACGGCCAGCAGATCCTTGAGATGAAAATGCAGGCCCACGCCAAACATCAGCAGGATAACGCCAATCTCGGCGCACTGGGCCGCCGTGGACGCATCGGCCACAAAACCGGGGGAGTGCGGTCCTACGATGATGCCTGCCAGCAGATAGCCTACAAGGGGAGAAAGGCGCAGTTTCTGCGTGATAAAACCAAGAACCAGGGCGGCGGAAAGCCCCCCGGCAAGCGTAAGAATAAGATTTACGTCATGGGGCATGGATGGTGCTCCTTTAAGGCCATGAAAAGGCAGGCCGCAAGCAGCTGAATGCCCGCTCTAGAGCTGTTGACGAAGGGAATGGATCAACTGGTCCGCAAGGATTTTCCTGAAAAATCCCTGCCACGAAAAGCTCTAGTCGTCGGACTTCAGCCATTGCAGCCACAGGTTGCGGCGGCGGGGGCCATCGCCCTCGCACAGATAAACAGATTGCCACGTGCCAAGGCGCAGTTCGCCCTTCTCCACAATCAGCAGGAGGGATGGCCCGTGCAGGGTGGTTTTTATGTGGGCATCGCTGTTACCCTCAGCGTGGCGGTAATCGCCATGCTCCGGGGCAAGGCGGCTGAAAAAGGCCAGCATGTCGCGCCGCACGTCAGGGTCTGCGCCTTCGTTAACCGTGAGGCCGCAGGTGGTGTGCGGGCAGAACAGGGCCAGAGCGCCGCTCTGCCAGCGGCCATCGGCGGCCTTGCGGCGTACCAGCGCGCGCAGCTCCGCCGTGATATCGACCATTTCGCATCGGCTGCGGGTGCTTATTTCAAAAGTTTCCACGGCTGCCTCAGCTTGTGAATTCCAGCAGGTCGGAGCGTGCTATGCGGTCCAGCTCGTCACGCTGGTTTTCCGGCGTTTCGGTAAAGAGAAAACCAAAAAGCCCGTAGCGCGTGAAATCGCTTTTGCGCACATGCAGCACGCGGGCAAAGCCACGGCTCAAGGCCTCGTAATCAAAGTTGCGTACGGGCGGGCAGTTTTCCGGCTTGTTCAGCACAATGAGGGTGTAGAGCTTGCCTTCGCGCCCGGCCAGAGCCTTGTCCCAGTCGGGCCGCCGCCCTTCCAGAAAGCACCCGTAGGTGTGGAAGCCCCAGGAAAACAGGGTGACGTCCGTGCAGCACCAGCCCGCAAAACGCAGAGCGTTGAACTCGATGGGTCGTATGCGTCCCTGGGCGTCACGCCGCAGCTCCACATGGGTGGGAAAATTCCGCAGACCCAGCAAGGAGTTAACCTTGTTGAACCATGCCTCGAACTCTGCAAGGTGGGAGCGTACCACAGAAGCGCCCGTGTAGTACAGGCGGTCGCTCACGTCCGAGGCGGAAGCAAATTCGTGCCGCAGGATATTGCAGATCACGGCCTGCCCCTGCGCGTCAAAGTATACATCCACGGCGTATTCATCGCCGTCAATGTATTCCTCGATGAGCCAGTCCTCGCTGTCCACCACGCTGTCAGGATACTGCTCGCGCCAGTGCGTTGCTTCCTGCTCAATGGCGGCGAGGGCGGCAAGCCAGTCCTCGCGGGTGCGCACAATGCGCACGCCCAGGCTGAAAAAACCTACAGAAGGCTTGACCACGCAGGGCAGGCGCAGTTCTTCAAAAGGCAGGCGGCGCAGGGCATCAAGGCTGAGTCTGCGATAGAAATAATCATCGTAGAGGGGGCGCAGCAACTCGCGGGTTCTGGCCTTGTTTTTGAGCTTTTCAATGCCGCTGACAAGTTCGGCATTGTCCACATGGTCGCAGACCCAGGCCAGGGAATTTTCCGAGCAGGTATAGATGCGCGGGGGCGCGCAGTCCGTGCAGGACTTCCGGCACTGGGCCGCAAATTCCGCTTCCGGAACGAGGTTCAGGGGCGCTGCGCCAGAAAGCGCGCGGGCGCGGGACAAGTCCCGCGCCACAGCATTGTCGAGCACCGGTTCCCGCCGGGCTGCCGCGTAGTCGAGCAGCTCTGGCGAGACGTATGGTTCATCAAAAATTATCATGCTCCTCCCAACACGCGGAAGTAGACCGCGGGTTCCTTGAGCAGGCCGGCGTCCATGGTGCGCTGGAGAGCATCGCTCATGGCGCGGGCCGTGGTTTCGTGGGTCATGAAGACCAGCGGTACGCCATTGCCTTCATCACTCTTCTGGATGACCTGGGCCATGCTGATGCCCTCGGCGGCCATGCAGCCCGAAAGATCGCGCAGCACGCCGGGGGCGTCCTGCACCATGACGCGCACGTAGTAGCACGAACGCCATTCTTCCGGCGGCACGATGGAGGCCTTGGGCAGTTCCTTGCTCACAAAGCCGGTGTTGTTGGGGCGTTCATCGCGGGCAACGGCCAGCAGATCGCCCAACACGGCTCCGGCTGTGGGCAGATCGCCCGCGCCGCGTCCGTGGAAAAACAGCGGGCCGGAGGCGTTGGCGTCCACCCGCACGGCATTGTACACGCCGCCCACGCGGGCCAGCAAAAACTTGTGGTACACAAGGGCGGGGAACACTCCGGCTTCAAGCCGGATGTTGCCTTCACTCTCAGCGCCCTCGGCGCCGGGAACCTCGCGCACCTGACCAATAAGCTTGATGCGGTAGCCAAATTCGCGCGCAAGGCGGATATCCATGCCGGAAAGCCCGCGAATGCCGCGCACCGAAAGGGCCGTGTACGGATAGTGCACCCCATAGGCCAGACGGATAAGCAAAATAAGCTTGTGGGCGGCATCGTGGCCGTCAATGTCCAGCGTGGGGTCGGCCTCGGCATAGCCCAACTGCTGGGCCTGCTTGAGCGCAACGTCAAAATCCATGCCGTTGCTGGTCATTTCAGACAAAATATAGTTGCTGGTGCCGTTAAGAATGCCCATGAGCGATTCAATACGGTTGCCCGTGAGGCTTTCCTTGAGCGTTTCCACAATGGGGATGGCCCCGGCCACGCTGGCTTCGTAGCGCAGGATGCGCTTTTTGCGGTCAGCCTTCTGGAACAGGGCCAGACCTTCCTCGGCCAGCAGGGCTTTGTTGGCGGTGACGATGTGCTTGCCCTGATCAAGGGCGCGGTCGATGATGGTGCGGGCATTGTCGATGCCGCCAATGAGCTCCACCAGCACATCGATTTCTGGGTCATCGGTAAGCGCGCGGTAATCGGTTGTAAGCTCGGTTCCGGCGGGCAACTGGGCGCTGCGGGCCTTGGTGGCGTTGCGCACCAGCACCTTTTTGAGCACGATGTCGCGCCCGCAACGGCGGCGGATAAGGTCGGCGTTTTCGTCAAGCAGGCGTACAAGACCGCCGCCCACCGTACCAAATCCCGCAAGGCCCACTACCAGGGGTTTTTCGCTGTTCTTTGTCATGTCGCCTCCGAATCTGCTGCCTAACCCCGGTCTGTCCGCCGCGGGCCTGCGCGGTTGTTGGCCGTATACGGCCTTATGGTTGCTGCGGCGGGGCCGGAAAACCTCCCGACCCCGCCGATTTCAGTTGTTCTGGCTTCGCTTTTTCCGACAATCCAAGCGGATTGAACCCAAACCGCTCGGAAAAACGTTTTTTGAAAGCGAGATTTTGTTCCCTGGCAAGAAAACGGCCCGTTGAGGCAGTCCAGTGAACAAAAACTGCTTTCAAAACCTGTTTTGCCATCCTGCGGATTTTTGCCTTCCGGCAAGGAAGGCGGGCTTTTTATGCAGGGAGTGTACTCTGATGGTACTCGACCGGAATAAAAAGACCGCCTGACGCCGCCGGAAGCAAAAAAACGCGGAGGGCGAAACAGGTTTAGTCGGAGACGCCCGACAACAACCGCCGCATGCTACTGATAGCCTGCCGCGTGCGGTGTTCGTTTTCAATCAGGGCGAAACGCACGTATTCGTCGCCGTAGGAGCCGAAGCCCAGACCCGGCGAAACGGCCACGTGAGCCTCCTGCAACAGCAGCTTGGAAAATTCCACGGAGCCCATCTTGCGGAAGGGCTCGGGAATATGCGCCCACACAAACATGGTCGCCTTGGGCGAAGGAGTTTCCCAGCCGATGCGGTTCAGGCCTTCGATGAGGCGGTCGCGCCGTTCCTGGTACACGTCGCGGATCTGGTGCACGCAGTCTTCGGGGCCGTTGAGGGCCACGGTGGAGGCAATCTGGATGGGCTGGAACATGCCGTAATCCAGATAGCTCTTGATGCGTGCCAGGGCATGGATAAGATCCTTGTTGCCCACGGCAAAACCCACGCGCCAGCCGGGCATGGAATAGCTCTTGGACAGGGAGTAAAATTCCACGCCCACATCCTTGGCGCCCTTGGCCTGCAAAAAGCTGGGGGCCTTATAGCCGTCAAAAACCAGATCGGCGTATGCCAGATCATGCACAACCCAGATGTGGTTTTCCTTGGCGAAATCCACAATCTTCTGGAAGAATTCCAGATCCGTCACTTCGGTGGTGGGGTTGTGCGGATAGCAGATGAAAAGCACCTTGGGCTTGGGCCAGGCCTGACGCATGGCGGCCTCAAGGTCTTCAAAAAAGTTGCGGCCAGGGCCGATGGGCACGCTGCGCACGTCCGCGCCTGCAATGATGGGCGCGTACTTGTGGATGGGGTAGGTCGGATCGGGTGCGAGCACCACGTCGCCAGGCTCAAGAATAGCCAGCGAAAGGTGGGCCAGACCTTCCTTGGAACCCAGGGTCACGATGGCTTCGCTGTCAGGGTCGAGCTGCACGCCGTAGTGGCGCGCGTAGCGATCACAGATGGCTTTGCGCAGGTTCGGAATACCGCGCGAAAGCGAGTAGCGGTGGTTCACCGGCTTCTGTGCTGCCTCAACAAGCTTGTCGACGATGGGTGCGGGCGTTGCGATGTCCGGATTGCCCATGCTGAAGTCCACGATGTCGATATTCTGCCGACGCAGCCGCATCTTGAGGTCTCCCACCACCGCAAAAACATAGGGGGGGAGGCGGCGAATCCGCGAAAACTCTTCCATGTCTGATAGCTCCTAAGTTGATCGACATGCAGTCTGTCCCATGCGCTCGCAACAGGTCACGCCCGCACCATGCAGGCATGGACTCCACCCTGCCGCGCAGCCCCACAGGAAGCCAGTGCGTTTACCGGGCGCTCACAACGCGCCGGAAACGATTTTGTCATGCCGCAGCATAGCCAGCCGCGCGCCTGTTTGTAAAGCATTGCGGGCCGCCGAACCCCTTGATGGGGCATGTTTTTTATATGGTTTCCGGCGGAATGCCGCCAACTGCGCTTTGCCTTCCGCGCATAGTTGTGTATCCTTGATAAATATCTTGATTCCTGCGGAGGCAAACCATGGAAGATCATATTCGCTTTGACAGGCAAAATCTTGCGCTGCACCTGCTTGACCAGCGCTTGCTGCCAGAGCAGGAAACCGAAGTGATCTGCCGCAATACAGACGACATTGTATCGGCTTTACAAACCATGGTTGTGCGCGGGGCTCCGGCCATTGGCGTCACTGCGGCCTGGGGCTGCGCCCTTGCGCTGAACGAAACCAGCGGCCCCGGCTGGGCCACCCAGCTTGAAGAACTGCTTGACCGCATCGCCAATGCCCGGCCCACAGCCGTAAACCTGCGATGGGCCGTTGAACGCATGCGTAAATGCTGGTGGAAGGTCATCAACAGCGGAAGCGGCGACCGCGAACCCCTGCTCGCGGCCTTTCTTGACGAGGCCGCCAGAATGCAGGCCGAAGATGTGGAAGCATGCAAGACTCTGGGGCGCTTTGGCGCGGATTGCCTGAAAGACGGCGACACCGTGCTCACCCACTGCAATGCCGGGGCTCTGGCCACTGCGGGCTATGGCACGGCGCTTGGGGTTATTCGCGGCGCTGTGGAGCAGGGCAAACGCATCAAGGTTATTGCCGATGAAACGCGGCCCTTCCTCCAGGGCGCACGCCTCACGGCCTGGGAGCTGCACAAGGACAATATCCCCGTTACCGTTGCCTGCGACAATGCCTGCGCGCTCCTCATGAGCAAGGGGCTTGTGCAGTCTGTGGTGGTGGGGGCAGACCGCATTGCCGCCAACGGCGACGCGGCCAACAAGATCGGCACCTATGGCGTTGCCCTGCTGGCAAAGCACTTCAATATTCCCTTCTACGTGGCTGCCCCGCTCTCCACCATTGACCCCACAACGTCCGACGGCAGCGGCATACCCATTGAGCAGCGCCCGGAACGTGAGGTCACCCACGTGGGCGATACGCGCCTTACGCCCGCAGATGTGCCCGTGTACAATTTTGCTTTTGACGTAACCCCGGCAGAACTCATCACCGGCATCATCACCGAAAAAGGCGTGTTGCAGCCGCCCTACGGGCTTGCCATCTGGGCAGCCCTCAACGAGGCCAGCGCCGCGCCCGAAGCCGATGACGCCGGGATTATTGAGCGTTAGGGGTTCAGTATGAAAGAGCTTGTTCTTGTCATTGGCCCGGCACTGCCGGATGCGGCACGCGCGCTGTGCACGGCCCCGGGCTACAGCCCCAGCGGCAAGGCCGAAACAGAGTCGGGTCAGGCCCTGCCCGAACGGCTTGTTGCCCACTGGGACGGGTGGGAAGCGCCCAATGGCGAAATTTCGCTGTCTGCGCGCCTGCGCGATGAGCTGACGGCCATCCGCGCCGAGCATATGGCCTGGGCGCACGATTTGGGACGCATGCGCGTTGGCGGGCGCGAGATGCAGCAGCATCTGCGTTGCGGCGAAAAGCTCTCCATGTGGTGGTGTTCGCTGCTGTACGAGCGCCATCCCAAGATGACGCCCGGCCTCTACACTGTTTACAAATTACGCTCCCTTGAGCGCCTCATGGACGAGGGCGGCTTTGCCTCCCTGCGCGTTTTTGGCGGGGATGAAGACCTGCGCGGCGCGCTTGCGCGCATGTGCAAGTCAGGCCACAGGCTGTTTGCGGAATGCAGCGAAGCTCCGGTTCCGCTTGAGCCAGCCCGCTGTCTGCTGCGCAAGGTTTATGACGCAACGCCTCCCCCCTTGCGCGCGCTGGCCCGCTACGCCCACTGGTGGTGGACTGTACGCCGCCACATGCCTCCAGTTTCGGCCAAAAGCCTGCTGCCGCCCGCTCAGGGGCAGGCTGCCACCATCGCCACCTACTTTCCCAATGTGGACATGAAGGCTGCGGAAAATGGCCGCTATCGTTCCCGCTACTGGGAGAGCCTGCACGATGCGCTGAACGCCACCGCCGGGGTGGAAACGCAAGAACAGGGAAGCGCCGGGGAGCATGCCCAGACCGCCGGGCACTTTGTGCGCTGGCTTTTCATCCGCTTTCCCGCGCCCCAGCTCAGTCTGGCCCAGTGCCTTGCCCTGCGGGGCCGCTTTCGCCGTGAAGGCAGGGACGGCGCGAGCTTTCATTATCTTGAAGAATTTCTGACCACAGGCGACCTCATAGCCGCCCTGTTCCGCTACGCGCGCCTGTGCCTTGCCAGCCTGCGGCTGGAAAAAGAAGCCCGCGCGGCCTTTCGTTTTGCAGGCTCAAAGCTTGATTTCTGGGCCTACCTTGGCCCCTACTGGGCGGAATCGTTCCGGGGCTGGCGTTGCCTTGAACGCTGCCTGCAACACCGGGCATTCAAGCGATATGCCGCTATGGCCGGCCCGCAGCGCTGGACGCTCTTTCCGCTGGAGAACTGCCCGTGGGAGCGCATGCTCACCCAGACCATGCACGAGGCGAATAACGGCCCGGTCATCGGCGCGCAGCACTCCACCATCCGGCCCACAGACTTTCGCTATTTTGACGACCCGCGCACCTTTACGGGCGATCTGGCAGAATTCCAGCCCGATATGGTGCGGGGCAACGGGCAGTCCGCCTGTTCCCAGTGGCGCGAGGCAGGCGTGCCCGCCGAGCGCCTGGGCGAAGTGGAAGCTCTGCGTTACCTCTATCTGGCGAACAATGACGCGCAAGATGCCAGTGCTGCTGCGAGCCATGATTCCACGCCTGCTCCCCGGCGGTTGCTGGCCGTAACCAGTTTTTTTGCGGACGAAACCGAGGCCCATCTGGCCCTGCTTGCCCGTTCGCTGCATGCAGGCCTGCTTGACGGCTGGGAAATCCGCGTAAAGCCGCACCCCTACCTGCCGGTTCAGGAAAGGTTGAAGGCCTTGCTGGGCCGCCGTGCGCAGGATGTGCAGGTGGTAGACGGCCCCATTGCCGACCAGCTTGCCCCCGGCGTGGTGGTCTGGGCCTCCAATTCCACCACCGTGGCGCTTGAAGCCGCCATCAAGGGACTGCCCGTGGTGGCCATGCTGCCCACAGACGACTTTGACCTCTGCCCCTTGCAAGATGTAGCCAGCCTGCCGCGCACCGGCAGCGTGGACGATGTGGCCCGCGCGCTGCAAACAGCAGCGCCCCTGCACCTTCCACCTGAATATCTTGACCTGAACGTCGATCTTCCCAAATGGAAAACACTGCTGCACCTGAGAGGAAAATCATGAGTACGCACGACAGAGTGGCCGCCCTGGTGCGCCACTACTATTGGGACAGAGATCTCAACTGCGCCCGCACAACCCTGCGTTGTCTGGAAACTGTTCTCAAAGAACCGCTGCACCCGCAGATTTACACTGCCACAGTGGGTTGCCACGGCGCTGGCGGCACTGGCGGGCAGTGCGGCCTTGTGGAGGGCGGCTTACTGCTCATCGGCCTGCGCGGCGCAGAGCTGGGCAAGGAAGAATCAGAAATTGTTGATCTGTGCGCCAGATTTGCAACCCAGTTCACTGAACGCTTTGGCAGCCTCTCCTGCAAGGATTTGAGGCCCGGTGGCATCCATCCCAATGATCCACCGCATCTTTGCGAATCCGTTTCGGTAGACGCCATATGTTTTTTGCATGACTTTCTTGACGAAATGGCACAATCCGCCGAGCCAAACCGCAGAAAACCCGGCTTTGAAGACGATACGGCAGAATAGGGCTTAAATTTCACCCTTTGACAATAATGCCCGGAGCGAATAGGTTCCGCGCAGATGGCCTTTTGCGGCCATGCACTTTTTATGCGTCTGCCTTCTGGCTGGCGGTCACCCTCAACCCTTGGAAGGAGCATCCTACATGTCGTCCGACAGTTGCCACAGTTCCCCTTCGGAACCTGACAGTTTACGTCGCACCACTCTTTCCACGCCATTCCGTTCCCGTAGCTGAAAATCTTCCTGCGGGTAACGCGTTGCGCGTGCTCCCAGGAGGATTTTATGGTTCTGCGCTCTTTTCTGCCGCACGGCCTTGTTGTGCCGTTTGCCCGTTTTTTTGGCCGCAAAGGCCACGCCGCCTCACATACCGTCAGTACTGAACTGGTTCGCCAGGCTGCAACCCGCCTGCTTGACGCCGCCCGCGTTGAGCCGGACGAAGCCCTGCAGACGTTCAACTCCTCGCCCGATGGTCTTACCCGCCATCAGGTGCATGCGATGCGCCAGCAGTACGGGGCCAATATCCTTGCCGCCAAGGGCAGGGACAGCCTGCCCAAACGCCTGTTCACCTCGTTTATCAATCCTTTCAGCGTTGTGCTCCTGCTGCTGGCCTGCATTTCGTTCTTTACCGACTATCTGCTGGCAGATGCCGGAGAAAGAGACCTCACCGCCGTTATCATCGTGACGGTCATGGTCTGCATCAGCGGCGTACTGCATTTCGTGCAGGAGGCCCGTTCCGGCAATGCAGTGGCCCGCCTTGAATCGCTGGTCAAAACCACCATTGAAGTGGTGCGCGAGGGCGAGGGCAAGGAGCTGCCCATCAATTCGCTGGTGGTAGGCGATGTGGTGCGCCTGGCCGCAGGCGATATGATCCCCGCCGACATGCGGATTTTACGGGCCAAGGATCTTTTTGTCAGCCAGTCTTCCCTCACGGGCGAAAGCGAGCCTGTGGAAAAATTCCCCCATGCCCTGCCCGCCGACCTGGCCGCCGCCTCGCCCCTTGATTGCGACAATCTGGCCTTCATGGGCAGCAACGTTGTCAGCGGCGCGGCCTACGGTCTTGTGCTGGCTGTGGGCGGAGCAACGCTTTTTGGCTCTCTGGCGCGCCAGATTGCGGCCACCACAACGCCCACCAGCTTTGACAAAGGCGTGAATTCCGTTTCCTGGCTGCTTTTGCGGTTCATGTTCTGCATGGCCCCGGTGGTGCTTTTTATCAACGGTTTTACCAAGGGCGACTGGGTGGAAGCCGCCTTGTTTGCCCTTTCCGTTGCCGTGGGCCTTACGCCCGAGATGCTGCCCACCGTGGTATCCGCCAATCTGGTGCGCGGAGCCGTGTTTATGGCCCGCAAGAAGGTTATTGCCCGCCGCCTCAACGCCATCCAGAATCTTGGGGCCATGGATGTGCTGTGTACCGACAAGACGGGCACCCTCACGCAAGACAGGATTGTGCTTGAGTATTCGCTCGATATTCACGGTACGGAAGACGCCCGTGTGCTGCGCCATGCCTTTTTGAACAGCTGGTTTCAGACCGGCCTCAAAAACCTGCTGGACGCCGCCATCGTCAACCACGCCGATGAACTGAGCATGCAGCCCTTGCGCAAGGAATACAGCCTTGTGGACGAAATGCCCTTTGATTTCAGCCGCCGCCGTATGAGCGTTGTGGTGGCCGACACCACGGGCAAAACCCAGATCATCACCAAGGGCGCGCTGGAAGAAATGCTCACCGTGTGCTCCTATGCCGAATACCACGGGCAGGTAGAACCGCTCACGCCCGAACTCCAGGCCGAAATACTGGAGCGCGTGCGGCGTTACAACAACGACGGCATGCGTGTGGTGGGCGTGGCGCACAAAACCATGTCAGCGCCGGGCGGAGTTTTTTCTGTGGCGGACGAAAAAGACATGGTGCTGCTGGGCTATCTGGCCTTTCTTGATCCGCCCAAGGATTCCGCATCAAAGGCGCTGGCAGCGCTCAACGAGCATGGCGTACGCGTAAAGGTGCTGACAGGCGACAACGATGCCGTTACCCGCAGCGTATGCCGTCAGGTGGGGCTGCCGGGAAAAAACATTCTGCTGGGCGTAGAAATAGAAGGGATGGACGATGCGGCCCTGAAAACCGCCGTTGAAGAAACCGACATTTTCGCCAAGCTCAGCCCGCGCCAAAAAGCCCGCATTGTGACCTGCCTGCGCGGCAACGGCCATGTGGTGGGCTTTATGGGCGACGGCATCAACGATGCCCCGGCCATGAAGAACGCCGATGTGGGTATTTCCGTTGATTCCGCTGTGGATGTGGCGCGGGAATCCGCGGGCGTCATCCTGCTTGAGAAAGACCTCACCGTGCTTGAAGCCGGGGTGATGGAAGGACGCCGCACCTATGCAAATATAATCAAATATATAAAAATTACGGTAAGTTCCAACTTCGGCAACATGTTTTCCGTGCTGGCGGCCAGTGTATTTTTACCTTTCTTGCCCATGACGCCCCTGCAGATACTGGTGCTCAACCTGCTCTACGACGTCTCCTGCACGGCAATGCCCTGGGACAATGTGGATGAGGAGTTTCTGCGCAAGCCCCGCAACTGGAACACGGACAGCATCCGGCGATTCATGTTCTGGCTCGGGCCTACCAGCTCGGTCTTTGACCTCACAACCTACGCCTTGCTGTTCTGGGTAATCTGCCCTGCCGTGGTGCCCATGCCAGCAGGCGGCTGGCAGGCCATGAGCAGCGTCGATCAGGCAAGCTTTGCCGCCCTGTTTCAGGCGGGCTGGTTTGTGGAATCGCTGTGGACGCAGACCATGGTCATCCACATGCTGCGCACCCCGGGCGTTCCCCTGCTGCACAGCCGCGCCGCATGGCAGGTGACCCTGCTCACGAGCCTTGGCGTTGCCGTGGGCACGGCCATTCCCTTTACCGCGCTGGGTCAGGGGCTGGATATGGGCGCGCTGCCAGCCAGCTACTTCCCCTGGCTGGCTGCGGTGCTCGCGGGTTATCTTGCCCTGGCCACGTTGGTAAAGGGGGCCTTTATGCGCCGCTACAACACATGGTTATAAAAAAACTGCGGTCAGGGGCTGGTTTTCAGCCTCCTGACCGCAGGGCCCAAAATCCCGTCAACAGAGCAATCCTGCCTTTTGAATTGTCTTTTCCCGGCAAGGCTGTCTTAAACAGCCAGCGGACAAAGGAACGGCTTAACGCTTGCTGTCAAAAAAATCCTTCTGATCCCCCACCCCATACAAAAACGCACCCCGGTGGTCGGCGGTGTCGCCAGCATACACGGCCTCAGCCCTGGCTCCCCCGGCGGTGATGGTGTAGCCCACGGCAAGGGTGGACACGTAGGGCGGCATGACCTCATCCACCTTGCCGTAATAGTAGCGGCAAGGCGTTGCCGAGCGCCACATGAAGGCCTGATTGTCGCGCAGCCTGCGAAAAAAGGTATCCATACCCGCCGAAGACTGCGCCATAACTTCCTCTTGCACCAGATCGGCAACCTTGGCGGGTATCTGCGGTTGCAGCTCTTCCCAGCCGATCTTGTTTTCGTAAAAATCGCGGCAAACAGCCTGATACTCTGGCCTGATGATGGTCTGGGGCAGGCCGGGCATGTCGTAATAGTAGGCGTAGGAATAGGTAAACAGGATAACGCTGCCCGCCAGCCACGTGGCGTCAAGCGATGAGGGGTTGTTTATCCAGCGGGTCAGCAGCAGATACAGATCGGCTGGCGTAGCCGCCGTTGCCGCCGCCTTGACGGGCATGTTCAGGGATTCGAGCCGATGGCGGAACTGCTGGGTGCTCCAGCTACCCTGAGACCAGCCGCTGAGATAAAGCCCATTCTCTTCAATGCCCAGATCCGCCAGCACGGCACGGGCGGCAAAAAGCATATCCATGCAGGCCTGCACGGTTGACTCGCGTACCATGTAGCTGTCCGGCTCTGTGGAATCACCCTTGCCAATGTAGTCCGCACCTATCACCACATAGCCGTTCCCGGCCAGCCGCGCGGTTACAATGCGCGTTTCATCCGATTCCTCGGGGCGGGAGGGCACCGCAGTGCGGGTAAATACCGTGCCATGCTGATATGAAACCACTGGCAGCTTCTTTTGCGTGGTTTGCGGCACCGCTACAAGGCCGGAAGCCAGCGTGGGCCGATTGCCCTGTTCCGGGATCATGGTTGTATACAGCACCTTGTACAGGCTCACACCATTGGCGGCTTCCGGGTACTGCATCTTGAAATTGCTGAATGCCGCCACTTCTGATGTAAGAATTTTGTTCAGCCGTTCAACGCTGTAATCGCCGATGTGCGTATAGCGCACGCCGGAGGCAACGTCCTTGTAATCTGCCGCACTGGCGGTTGCCGCCAGCAGCATGAACAAAAGAGCAATGATTGTGGTCTGCCGCATGGAGCCTCCGGGTTTGCTGGTGTTTTTTCCACACTACTGATGCAGCGTTCTTTTGCAAGCCTCTGTGAGCAACCCTAAAAGCTGCCCCGGGAAGGCAGATAAAAGGGGGCCCTGCCATGCGGCAAGGCCCCCCCACATTGGTACGTACAGGCAGACGGCTAATGCCCGGATTTCAAACTGCTGATAAGCCCGCGCAACACCTGGGCCTGCTGGGCCATGTCGGAAACCGCCCCGGCAGAATGCTGCATGGCGGAACTGGTCTCGAGCGAGATGCGGTTCACGTCCTCAATGGAGCGATTGATCTCCTCACTGGTGGAGGATTGTTCTTCCGCAGCAGTGGCGATGGATTGCACCTGCTGGGCTGTGGCGTCCACCAGATTCACAATTTCATGCAGTGCCTCGCCCGAGGTGCCCGCAAGCGTGGTGGCGGTGTCAATCATGTTCACAACCTGCTCCACGTTGCCTACGTTTTTGCGGGTGCCATTCTGGATATCGCGGATGGCGTCGCCCACTTCCTTGGTGGCGGTCATGGTCTTTTCCGCCAGTTTGCGCACCTCGTCAGCAACCACGGCAAATCCTCGCCCGGCTTCGCCAGCGCGCGCCGCTTCAATGGCCGCATTGAGGGCCAGCAGATTGGTTTGGTCGGCAATATCCGAAATAACTCCCAGGATCTGCCCCGTACTCTCGGCCTGCTTGCCGAGCGTGGTCATTTCTGATTTCAGTTCCACTGCGCTGGTCTGGATACGGCTGATATCCTTTACCACACTGGCCACCACATCCGCGCCGCTTTCAGCCTTGCTCTTGGCAGCTTTGGCGGATTCCGCCGCCTGCCCGGCGTTACGCGCCACTTCAAGCACGGTAGCGTTCATTTCTTCCATGGCGGTGGCTGTTTCGCCCACGCGCGCGGTCTGGCTTTCAGCGCCGCGGCTGGCCTGTTCCACCTGGGCCGAGAGTTCTTCCGAAGCCGTAGTTACGGCCTCCACAACGCCCTCAAGCTCGGTGGCGGCATGCTGCATGCCGTCGGCCTTGGCCTGTTCCGCAGCAATACGGGCGGCTTCGGCCTCTTTTGTTGCGCTGGCTGCGCGTTCAGATTCTTCCTGAGCCAGGCGGCTTTTTCCGTCAGCCTCGGCTATCTTGTCTTTAAGGCTGCCCACCATGCTGCGCAGGCTGTCTGCCAGATGACCAATTTCATTACGCCGCACAAGCGTCAGGCTGCGGTCAAGCTCGCCCGACGCCACAGACCGGGCATAGGATTCCAGCTCTTGCAGGGGTTTGACGATGATCTTTTCAAGGGCCAGCAGGGTAATGCCCACAAGCAGCAGAATTGCGGCAAAGCCCGCGCCAACCATGAGGTTGCGCTGGTTGTTGGCCGAGGCTTCAATCTCCGCGCGATCCATGGTGATGACAACCTTCCAGTTCCAGCCCGGAACCGGAGCCCACGCCAGCATTTTTTCCACGCCGCCACGGGTGAAGGATTCCACGCCCGACGGAGTGGCAAGAATCTTGGCAATGCCTTCTTCCTTGGAAACATCCTTGAGTACGCGCTCGCTGTCGGGGTGCCCGACCATGACGCCTGTGGGCGCGACAATAAACGGATAGCCCGTTTTGCCCAGATGGATGTCGTTAATATAGTTTTCCATCAGGCCGTCAATGGCATAGGCCATGCCCACGCCGCCAATGACCTTGCCGCTGTCGTCCACTATGGCATCGGCAACGCCCACAATGGCCTTGCCCGTGATCGAGCTCTTTGACGGTGTGTCGCTCAGGCCGGGCTTGCCCTTGAACGTCTGGCGAATGTACTCGCGATGGGCAAAATTTTTGAGGCTGCCTTCCTTGCCGTGAACGCGGTTGATCAGCTGGGTGCCTTCCGTGTCAAACAGAAAGAAGGAGTTTACTTCGTCTGCCGAGCGCGACATGGCCGAGAGAAAACCTGCGGCCTCGCCATTATCATGCCGGTTACGCAAATATTCCTTGAGGGCAGGTTGCAGCACCGCTCCGTGCAGCACCATCTGCTGCTGTTCGCCAAAGTCGCCCAGCGACTTGGCAATGGTGCCAGCCAGGAGGCGCATCTGATCAACGCTTGACGTCAGGCTGGCTTCATAGCTGTAGCGGGCGACAACGACAATCAGAGCCGACTGCACCGCAAAGACCACCCCGCCCACAAGAAGCATCATTGCCATTCTGATGCTGCGTACCGACATAAACTAGCCTCCTCACTGCAAAACAGATCATTTCAATTCAGGCTGTCCACTGCGATCTTGCCAAAAACATCAAATTGAAGGCGGATGCAATATATATTCCAATATATCAAGATGTTTTATTTTATACTTATCATGTGAAATAACTAAGAATTTATTGTTATCTGAATCTTGATTACTTCACGCCACGCTCCCATATGCCCTCATTTGTTAACACTGATATTAAAATAATTAACAGTGATGTCTGCATGTGCGCCTTGTGGGCAGCGGCAAAAAAGGTGAAAAAAGCGGCCCCCACATAAGCAGGAGCCGCTTGCAGTCAGGTAGCAAGGCCTGATTTTAGAATACTTCAACTACAAGTTCAGCATGTTATGGCGTACCTGCCACTGTTTTCCATCATCACTGGCTAGTTTCCGGACTTCATACTGCTGATAAGTCCGCGCAGCACCTGGGCTTGCTGGGCCATGTCTGAAACCGCCCCGGCAGAATGCTGCATGGCGGAACTGGTTTCGAGCGAGATACGGTTCACGTCCTCAATGGAGCGGTTGATCTCCTCGCTGGTGGAGGACTGTTCTTCTGCAGCTGTTGCGATGGACTGCACCTGTTGGGCTGTGGCGTCCACCAGCTCCACAATTTCATTCAGGGCCTCGCCCGAGGTGCTTGCAAGCGTGGTGGCGGTGTCAATCATGCCCACAACCTGTTCCACATTGCCCACGTTTTTGCGGGTGCCGTTCTGGATATCGCGGATGGCGTCGCCCACTTCCTTGGTGGCGGTCATGGTTTTTTCCGCCAGTTTGCGCACTTCATCTGCAACCACGGCAAATCCTCGCCCGGCTTCGCCAGCGCGCGCGGCTTCAATGGCCGCATTGAGGGCCAGCAGATTCGTCTGGTCGGCAATGTCTGAAATAACGCCGAGGATCTGCCCCGTACTCTCGGCCTGCTTGCCGAGGGAGGTCATTTCCGTTTTCAGTTCCACGGCGCTGGTCTGGATGCGGCTGATGTCCTTCACCACGCGGGCTACCACATCGGCGCCGCTTTCAGCCTTGCTCTTGGCAGTTTTTGCGGATTCCGCAGCCTGCCCGGCGTTGCGCGCCACTTCAAGCACAGTGGCGTTCATTTCTTCCATGGCGGTGGCTGTTTCACCCACACGGACAGTCTGGCTTTCAGCACCGCGGCTGGCCTGTTCCACCTGGGCCGAGAGTTCTTCCGAAGCGGTGGTTACGGCTTCCACAACGCCTTCAAGCTTGGTGGCGGCATGCAGCATGCCATCGGCCTTGGCCTGTTCGGCGGCCATGCGCGCGGCTTCGGCCTCTTTTGTTGCGCTGGCTGCGCGTTCAGATTCTTCCTGAGCCAGACGGCTTTTCTCATCGGCCTCGGCTATCTTGGCCTTGAGGCTGCTCACCATACTCCGCAGGCTGTCTGCCAATTTGCCGATTTCATTGCGCAGGTCGATTGTCAAAGAAGATTCAAGATTACCGTCCGCTACGTCTGAAGCAAAAGTCTGCAACTGCCGCAAGGGGCGCACAACCACTTTGTCCAGCGCAAACAGGCAAATGCCTACCAATGCCAAGATAGTAACAAAGCCGAGCACCAGCATGACGTTGCGCTGCTCGCGGGCCGGAGCTTCTATTTCATCAAGGGCCATGGTCACGCCTACGCGCCAGTTCCAGTTGGGAGCCACATCCCAGGCCAGCATGCGCTTTTCGCCTTCACGCATAAATTCCACGCCGCTGCCGGAATCAACCTTGACCATATCGCTGACGCCCGGTTCACCAGCCATATTCTTGAGGATGTAATCGCTGTTTACGTGGCTGATCACAACGCCCTGGGGCGAAACAACAATGACGCGGCCCGTCTTGCCAATACTGATTGCCTTGAGATTTTTTGTCAGGCTGTCAATGTCGTATGACATGCCCACGCCGCCCACGACCTTGCCTTTATCGTCAAGGATGGGTGCGGTTACGCTGACGATAAGCTTGCCTGTGGCTATACTTTTTGTAGGTGCGGAACTGAAGCCCGGCTTGTTGGCCAGGGCCGCCTTGATGTATTCGCGGTCGGCAAGGTCGCTGAGCTTGCCGGGCTGCCCTTGCGCATAGGTAATGAGCTGTTTTCCGGCGGTGTCAAAGAGGTAAATTGTGTTGATTTCAGGCGCTGCTTTGGACATGGCAGCAAGAAATACCTCCGCGCCTTTTTTGTCTTCGCCCGTGAGCAGGAATTCACGCAGTCGCGGCGGTTTGGAGACACCGTTGATGAACATGCTGAGCTGGGTTCCAAAATCGCCCAGAGATTTGCTTACCGTGTCCGCGGTGAGATCCATTTCGTGAGTGCTTGCCTTAAGGTTCGCCTCATCCCCCATGCGCGTTACGACAACAACCAGAGCCGACTGCACCGCCAGTACCACAATGCTGATGACCAGCAACATGGCAGTTCTGATACTGCGTGAAAACATAACAGCTTCCTTTACGTAATAAAACTAGTCACCTGAACACCTTGATTCATAACATTTCATATGCGGCATCCCCCTCATTTCTGAAGGTCGATAATTTTCCATGGGGACACGCCAAGACAGGCCGCAGCGTGGCTGTTATCCGCATAATGCCATCAACGCTGCTTCCCCTGCGCTGGCACGGTATTGCCGCACAGCAAAAAAGAAGCGGCAGCGCAACAGACCTGCGCTGCCGCTTCTTTGATTATCGGCTTCTATAATATAAACTTTACTTTTTTTGTAAAGAAAGTCGATCTGCCACGGCATCCGCCCCCATGCGGGCAAATTCGGCCACTTCGCGCCCCTTGCGGGCGCTTTCGGGCAGGAGCAGTTCCGGCTTGTTGGCCAGGCTCTTGTCGGGCGTGACGCCGTACTCCGCCGGGAAGGAATCGTTGAAATACATGTCCTGAAAACCTGCGAACTTGAGGGCATGGGCCGTTGCGTCAAGCACGGCATGCTCTTTGTTGCTGATCAGGCCAAGGGCCTTGGCGTTCATGAGACCCGCAAGGCATTCGCCGCCCTGGGTGCAGGCAATGTGGCCGTGACGGTTGGCAACAATCATGGCATCCATAATCTGCTGCTCAGTCACGCGCACCACCTGAAAGGCCCCTTCGCCGCCCTTTTCGATAAACATCTCCGCCAGTTTGCGCACTCGCGGGAAGGAAACGGGATTACCGATCATGGCGGCCTGCGCCACGCTGGGCGTGACGGTCACGGGCTGCCAGTGGCGGGCATCCTTGGGGGCATCATAATAGCGCCACACCGGGTCGGCATGCTCGGACTGCACGCCAAACACGCGGGGCAGCGAGGTGATGATGCCGAGCTCAAGCATTTTCAGGAAGCCGCACATGATGGCCGTGATGTTGCCCGCATTGCCGATGGGCACAAAGAGGCAGAGATCAGTCATGTCCCAGCCGTACCACTGGGCTGTTTCATACGCGTAGGATTCCTGCCCGAGGATGCGCCAGCTGTTCTTGGAATTGAGCAGGGCCACGCGATAATTTTCGGCCAGCAGTTCAACCACCTTCATGCAGTCGTCAAACACGCCGGGCAGTTCAAGCACGGTTGCTCCGCTGCCCAAGGGCTGCGAAAGCTGCTGGGGCGTCACCTTGCCGTGGGGCAGAAGCACCACGCTCTTGAGGGGCGCGCCCACGTATGAGGCATAAAGGGCCGCCGCCGCCGAGGTGTCGCCAGTGGAGGCGCACACGGTCAGCACTTCGTCCCACTTGTTGCGGCGGCACAGCCACTTGAGGTAGCTGAACGCGCAGGCCATGCCGCGATCCTTGAAGGACGCGCTGGGGTTCTGACCGTCGTTCTTGTAGGCAAAGGGCACGCCCACGCGGTCACGCAGGGCCGGGGCCGCTTCAATAATCGGCGTGATGCCTTCGCCCAGATACACGATATCGTCTTCGTCCAGCAGGGGAGCAAGCAGCTCATAAAAACGGAATATCCCCCGAAGCGCGGTGCTGCGGCTGGCGGAGCGGGCATCGAAAAGCTCGCGCCACTCTGCGCCGCTGCGTTCTTTCAGTTTGTCGAAATCCAGGTTTTCCAGCAGAAACACGCCGCCGCACTGCGGGCAGGTGTATAGCAGGCTGTCGCCGGGATGACGCGCGCCGCAGTCAAGACAAACATACTCCATGCGGCCGCGATAGGCCGGAAAATCCGCATGCGCCATGAGAGAAACTCCTTGATAATTGCATCAGGAAGGGGCTTTGCAATCCCCATCCTCACCCCCGGTTCACAAAAACATTTTGCGGCCAGGGGCGCTTGTGGCTCTGACAATGGCGGCACAGCAGGCCGCAGCATTGCCGAAATCTACGGGAAGCCGGGGGCTATCCCTTGTCTTCCTGTTTTTCCGAATGCTTGCCCTTGAGCCAGCTTTTTTCGGTACCTGCGCGCAAGCGCGCGATATTTTCCTTGTGCTTCCAGACCACCACGGCCAGCACGCACAGGGAAAGAGGCAGCCACACCCATTGGCCTGTAACCGCCAAAGCCACAACCAGCGCGGCAACGAGGCTCAGGGAACCCAGCGAAACAAAGCCGCTGCGCCAGATGATCAGACAGCACAGGGCAGAAGCTGCCAGCAACTGCCAGAAAGCCAGGGGCATGAACACGCCTATGCTGGTGGCAACAGCCTTGCCGCCCTTGAACTTCATGAAGCAGGAAAACACATGCCCAAGCACGCAGGCCAAGCCCACTACGCTGACAAATACGGGCGAGGGATTGATGCGGAACGCAAGCCACACCGGCAGCGCGCCCTTGCAGACGTCGCACGCAAGGGTTGCCACACCCCAGCCAAAGCCGCACAGACGCGCCACATTGGTGGCCCCGGTGTTGCGGCTGCCGCTCTCGCGCGGGTCAAGACGGCAAAAGGTCTTGGCGATAACAAGGCCCCACGGCACGGAACCAAGCACATAGGCCAGAGCAATCCACAATACTTCCAGCATATAATTCTCCGCTGCAAGCCTCTGAAAATACGGGCAGATATGCCCGCAACCCCAAACAGTCCCCTAAAAACACCATGGCATGGCAGCGTAAGTGGCTGCTGGCGCGCATGCCGGATCGGGATGCTGCCCGACGGAAGCGAAAGACCGGTCTAGCCCGCCGTAACCGCTTCCAGAATCATGATTTCATTGTACAGAGGCTGCACCTTGCCGATACGCACATCCACGGCAAGGCCGGGGTGCGAGCGCTCGTCAAAAAGCCGCCTTTTACCGCGCACAAACATACCCTGATCGGGCAGGCTCACGGTAATAAAAGCATCGTTTTCTTCAGTGATGACGCCGTTCCACCAGACCTTGTCGCCCTTCTGGCGGAAGAAAAGCAGCTTCCAGTAGCGCGGGCGGAAGCGCTGCACCTGGCCCGCCGCATCCAGCGCTGGCGAAAGCACGTTGAGCAGGTCTGTCAGCTCGGTTTCTGTCCAGCGCGGCGCGCCTGTGCGGAAAAAATGCACCAACTGTTCTTCGTTGACAAGATCGGGATAACGCCTGAGCGGCGAGGTCACAGGAGTGTAACGCGCAAGCCCGAGAGCCGCGTGGGGGCGTGCCTGCACCTCAAGGCCGGAGGGCGTGAGCGCGCGCATGATGCGTGTCATATCCTGGGGCGTTGTCCAGATGCCCGCGTATTCCCTGGGCAGAGCCACATCCTGCACGCGGTGCAGCATGGCGACGCCGTGATCGGCGGCCCACTGGGCTACAGCGGCGCTGGCAAGGATCATCATTTCCGCCACCAGCATCTGCGCGTCCGAGGCCTGATAATCCAGCCCAACTTCCACGCGCACTTCTGCCCCTTCGCCCTCAAGACGGATCACAGGGTCGGGCCTGTCCATAATTACCGCGCCGTCCGCGATGCGGGCGGTCTGCCGCTGACGGGCAAGCTCAAGGCCCAGACGCAGCTGTTCGGCATAGGGCGTGGCCGCATTCTGCGGCAGAGGCTCGCCTGCGGCCTGCGCGTCAAGCACGGCCTGGCTGTCCACATAGGTCAGGTTGGCGGCAAGACCGACCTGCACAACCGAAATTTCGCACTCTCCAAGGGTGCCGTCCGCCGCCACATGCACGAGCACGCTCAGTGCGGGACGCGTCTGGCCTGCCAGCAGCGAGTAGGCGTCGGTGCCCAGAACTTCGGGCAGCATGTGGCAGTCGCCTTCCGGCAGATAAATGCTGGTGCCGCGGTGCAGCACCATCTTGTCCAGCGGCCCGCCAAAATTCCAGAACAGCGAGGGGCAGGCCAGCATGAGGGTCAGGGCCCAACCGTCGCCCTCCGCCTCCACATGAAAGGCATCGTCCACGTCGCGCGTGGTTGCGCTGTCTATGCTGATGCAAGGCAGATCGCAGACATCGAGGCTGCCTTCCTGTCCGTTTCTGGCAAGGGCCGCCAAGGGGGCGCGCCCAGCGGCGGCAAGGGATTCTACCTCATCGGCGCAGGCCTGCCACCATGTATCGCCCGAGGCATAGCCCGCGCGGTCAAGCCAGAAATTATAGTGCGGCGGCACCTTGCCCCAGGCCACCAGTAGTTGCAGGGGCAGATGCGGCACATCCGGCATGCCCTTGCTCAGGGTGCGCCAGATGTTTTCCCACTCCTGACTTTCAGGATCAATCATGCGGGAAAAAAGGACTTCTTCAAGGCGTTCGGCTACTTCCTGCGGGGGCCATTCGCCAAGGGCAGCGCCCTCGCGCGGGGGCTGGGGCAGCTCGCGCTTGCGGCAGGCAACATCCCACAAAAGGCGCAAAAAGGCGGCTCCGCCTGCAATGAGCGATTCACGCTCAAGGCGGATTTTCTCCTCGGCCATACGTTTTTCAACCATGTCGGCAGAAAAAACCTGAAAATCCGGGGGCTGAAAACGGAAGTGACTTTTGCAGGCCAGCAGGGCGCGGCCATAGGCAGCCATATGATCGGTGGTGGGGTCGCTTTCAAAAAGCTCGGCAAACCAGCTTGCCGGGGCCGCTTCCACCTCGCCCTGGGCGAGTTCCCACACGTCCATGACGGGGATCTGGGCGGCCATGTCTTCGCGGGTTTTTCTGTGCGCTTCAAGCACGCGCACTGCGTCTTCCCGCCCCATGTCCGCCCCGTGCATGGGGCCTATCCAGGGCAGCAGGCGCGAAGAATTGAGCCGGGTTTCCCTTCTGTTGGGCAACAGCAGCCGCAGCCTGCCCCCGACCTCTTCAGTGACCAGGGCAATCTGCACGGCATTGCCTTCCATATATTCCACCACGCAACCCGGCGCCGGGTAGCGCACACAATCAGACATGCCCGCTCCTTCAGAAAAAGCGCGTCCGCTCTCCCATAGACCGTCGCGCTTGCAGCCAAAGACATTCCTTTATTTTTGGCCTTCTGGCAAGTGCCGCCGGGGGCGCAGCGCCAGACATACTGGACGCAAGGGCTGTAAACCGCTATATTAGCGGCTTACGGCAACAATTTTTACCACTCGCATAGCGCGAGCAGGGCGGACACCCAATGAGCAACATTATTCACCAAACTGGAGGCAGCCGTACCCTGGTCATGCAGGAGCCGGAAAAACCGCAGCTCTACCGTGAGCTTTTCCCTTACACCAGCGTTTGCCGCACCTCGTTTGACGAGGTTCTGCTGTCCCCCCGGCCGGCAGATCAGATGCGCATTACCGACACGACCTTTCGCGACGGCCAGCAGGCCCGCCCCCCCTATACGGTCAAGCAAGTGGCAAAGATGTTCGATTTTCTGCACCGACTCGGCGGAAAAACCGGACTCATCACGGCTTCGGAATTTTTTCTGTACTCGGCCAAAGACCGCAAGTGCATCGATGTATGCCGCGCCAGAGGCTACCGCTTTCCGCGCGTAACCGCCTGGATACGCGCCACCAAGGACGACCTCAAGCTAGCGCGCGACATGGAATTTGACGAGACCGGCATGCTCACCAGCGTGTCGGACTACCATATTTTTCTCAAGCTGGGCAAAACCCGCCAGCAGGCCATGGACATGTATGTGGGCATGGCCGAGCAGGCGCTGGAATGGGGCATCATCCCCCGCTGCCACTTTGAAGACGTGACCAGAGCCGATATTTACGGCTTCTGCCTGCCCCTGGCCCAGCGGCTCATGGAGCTTTCGCGCGAGAGCGGCATGCCGGTCAAAATCCGTCTGTGCGACACCATGGGCTACGGCGTTCCCTACCCCGGCGCGGCGCTGCCCCGCTCGGTGCAGCGCATTGTGCGCTGCTTTACGGACGAGGCCGGCGTCCCCGGTCAGTGGCTTGAGTGGCACGGACACAACGACTTCCACAAGGTGCTGGTCAACGGCGTTACCGCATGGCTCTATGGCTGCGGCGCGGTCAACGGCACTCTGTTCGGCTTTGGCGAGCGCACGGGCAACACCCCGCTGGAAGCCCTGCTGGTGGAATACATTTCGCTTACGGGCGACGATGCCGCCGCAGACACCACAATTCTGAGCGAAGTTGCCGAATTCTTTGAAAAAGAACTGCACTACCGCATCCCCCACAACTATCCTTTTGTGGGCCGCGATTTCAACGCCACCAGCGCGGGCGTGCATGCCGACGGCCTGGCCAAGAACGAAGAGATATACAATATCTTCGACACCAAGCATCTGCTTGGCCGCCCGGTGCCCATCATCATTACCGACAAAACGGGCCGCGCTGGCGTTGCCTACTGGATCAACGCCAACCTCAATCTGCCCAACGACCAGCAGGTCTCCAAAAAGCACCCTGCCGTGGGCCAGATATACGACGCCATCATGGCCGTGTACGAAGAAACGGGCCGCACCACCAGCTTCTCGCACGAAGAAATGGAAGCTCTGGTGCAGCGCTTCATGCCCGAGCTCTTCGCCTCCGAATACGACCACATGAAGCAGCTTGCTGGCGAACTTTCGGCCAACATCATCATCCGCCTTGCCCGCAGCAAGGATCTGCTGGATCTCAACAAGCATGCCTGCGCGCGGCTTGATGAATTTGTACGCGAATATCCCTTTATCCAGTACTGCTACCTCACAGACGATCAGGGCAAGCTGCGCTGCTCGGCCATTACCGACCCGGTGTACCGGGAAACCTACGAGGCACTGCCCATCGGCTACGATTTTTCGGAGCGCGAATGGTTCAAGATGCCCATGAAAACCGGCGACCTGCACATCATGGATGTGTACCAGTCGCACTTCACGAGCAAGCTCATCATCACCGTTTCATGCGCGGTGACTGATGACAAGGACAACATCGTGGGCGTCATTGGCGTGGACATCCAGCTTGAACAGCTTCTCAAACGCGCGCGCGCACTCCAGCAGGAAGTGGCCGCAGCAGACGACAGCGACAACGACTAAGGTAAGGAAATTCCATGAACAAGAGAATCTACTGGATCGAAGGCGACGGCATCGGCCCCGAAATCTGGAAGGCCGCGCGCCCTGTCATTGAAGCTGCCCTTGCTGCCGAAAACACCGGCATCAATCTGGAGTGGACAGAGCTGCTGGCAGGCGACAAGGCTGTGAAAGAAACCGGCTCTCCCCTGCCGGAAGAAACCATGCAGACCCTGCGCACCGCAGAACTTGCCATGAAGGGCCCCCTCGGCACCCCCGTGGGCACGGGCATCCGCAGCCTCAACGTGGCCCTGCGCCAGGGGCTTGACCTCTACGCCTGCATCCGCCCGGTGCGTCACTTCGAAGGGCTTGAAACGCCCGTCAAACACCCCGAGCGCGTCAACATGGTCATTTTCCGCGAAAACACCGAAGACGTATACGCCGGTGTGGAATTTGCCGCGGGGACCCCCGAGGCCCGCAAGCTCATTACCTTTTTGCGCGAAGAACTGGGCGTGAACAAAGTGGGCGATGCCGCCGCCGTGGGCATCAAGCCCATGACAGAGGCTGGCTCCAAGCGCCTTGTACGACGCGCCCTGCGCTTTGCCCTGGACCAGAAGCAGCAGAGCCTCACCCTTGTGCACAAGGGCAATATCATGAAGTTCACCGAAGGCGCCTTCCGTCAGTGGGGCTACGATGTGGCCGCGCAGGAATTTGGCGACCTGACCTGCACGGAAAAGGAACCCGTGGCTGGCCGTCTGGTGGTCAAAGACCGCATTGCCGACGCCATGTTTCAGGAGGCGCTGCTGCGCCCCGAGCAGTACCAGATTCTCGCCACGCCCAACCTCAACGGCGACTACATCTCTGACGCGCTGGCAGCGCAGGTGGGCGGCCTTGGGCTGGCCCCCGGCGTCAACATGTCGGACACCCTGGCCTTTTACGAAGCCACCCACGGCACTGCCCCCACCATTGCGGGCAAGGACAAGGCCAACCCCGGCAGCGTCATTTTGTGCGGTGCGCTGATGCTTGAACACATCGGCGTGCCCAAGGCAGCCGAGCGCATCCGCAATGCCGTGAGCAAGGCCATTGCCGCCAAGGCCGTGACTGAAGACCTGGCCGCTCAGGTGCCCGGTTCGCGCACTGTGGGCTGCGTGGAATTCGGCGACATCATCGGCGCGAATCTGTAGCATGCGCAGCGCTGGCCCCGACACCCTGCCCGCAACGGCATAGGGTGTGGCGTGGCTGCCGCTGATATGTCTTTAGTAGCAAGAGGAGAAAAGGAGTGTTTTACGGCTCTGCCTGGAGGTCAACCGGCTGAGGGCGCAACCGCAAGGCACTCCTTTTCTCCCCCCTGCTCTGGTTTGAATGAAGGACTGCACCATGATCTCGCTGGATACTCTGCTGATCTTTGTGCCCATGGCCGCCATTCTGGTGATGTTGCCGGGGCCGGATTTTGCACTCATCGCCAAAATTTCACTCATGAATGGGCGTCCACAAGGGCAGGCCGCCGCTGTGGGCGTGGCCCTTGGCATCTGTGTGCACACCACGGCGGCCATGCTGGGCATTTCGGCCATCATCGCGCAGTCCGTGCTGTGGTTCAGCATCCTCAAATATGTGGGGGCGGCCTATCTGGTCTGGCTGGGCATTCAGGCCATACGCGCCGGACAACGTGCTGGGCAGCCGTTAAGTGCGACTGTGGTCAAAACCGCCCAGGAGCCTGATGCGCCCCGCGCGTCGCAGCGCCTGACCTTGCGCCAATGGCTGCACTTCTTCGGCCAGGGATTTCTGACCAACGTGCTGAACCCCAAGGCCGTACTGATTTTTCTGACCTTTCTCCCCCAGTTCATGGATCCCCACGCACCGCTTGCCCCGCAGTTTCTCACCCTGGGCAGCATCATGTCTGGCTTGTGTCTGTTCTGGTATGTACCGCTGGCCTATATGTTGGGCCGCATCCGGCATATCTTTGAGAACAGCCGCTTCCAGAAGTGGATGCAGCGCTGCACGGGCCTTGTGTTCATAGCCTTTGGCCTCAAACTGGCCACGGCGCAAGCTCGCTAACCCGCGTCGCGCCAGCGACCCGCAAACCCCTGAAGGTCTGCCATGATCGAAATAGTGAACAGTTCTGTGGTGATTGACGCCAACGGCATACGCATGGCTGAAGAAGCCCGCGCCAAGGGCGTGGACATTGAATCCGCCCGCAAAAACAGCCTTTCCGCCCGCATTCTGGCGGCGCACAATACCGGCACGGACGACAACGTGCTGCGCATCCGTTTTGACGCCATGGCCTCGCACGACATCACCTATGTTGGTATCGTGCAGACGGCCCGCGCCAGCGGCCTCAAGGAATTTCCCGTCCCTTACGCGCTGACCAACTGCCACAACAGCCTGTGCGCCGTGGGCGGCACCATCAATGAAGACGACCACCTCTTTGGTCTTTCTGCAGCGCGCAAGTACGGCGGCATTTTCGTGCCCCCGCATCTGGCGGTTATCCACCAGTATGTGCGCGAAATGATGACCAGGTGCGGCGGTATGATCCTTGGCTCAGACAGCCACACCCGCTACGGGGCGCTGGGCGTCATGGCCATTGGCGAAGGCGGGCCGGAACTGGTCAAGCAGCTGCTTGGCAAAACCTACGATGTGACCAATCCGCAAAAGGTTGTGGTCTGGCTTGAAGGCGCGCCCCGCCCCGGCGTTGGCCCGCAGGACGTGGCCCTTGCCATCATTGGCGCGGTGTTCAAAAACGGCTTTGTGAAGAACAAGGTCATGGAATTCATGGGCCCCGGCGTAGCGGGTCTTTCTGTGGAATACCGCTGCGGCATTGACGTCATGACTACAGAAACCACCTGCCTGTCGTCCATCTGGACCACGGACGAAAAGGTGCGCGACTACATGGCCATGCATGGCCGCGCGGGCGACTACGCCGAACTGCGGCTTGAAGGCCCGGCCTGTTACGATGGCCTTATCCGCGTTGATCTGAGCAGGATTGTGCCCATGATCGCCCTGCCCTTCCACCCCAGCAACGTGTACCCCGTGGCCGAAGTTGCCAAGCACGGGGCCGAACTGCTGGCCGAAGTGGAAGCCGAAGCCCTGCGCCAGTTTGGCGATGCGGCCAAGGGCCTGAACATGCGCGCCAAGGTGCGCGATGGCGGCGTGTGGGTGGATCAGGGCATTATTGCTGGCTGCGCGGGCGGCAATTTTGAAAACATCGCTCTGGCCGCCGCCATTCTGGACGGCAAATCCACGGGCAATCAGGCCTTCAATCTGGCCGTGTACCCCGCCAGCGAACCGCAAGGCCTTGCGCTCGTCAAAAACGGCGCAACCGCCAAGCTCATGCTCGCAGGCGCTGTGATGAAGACGGCCTTCTGCGGCCCCTGTTTCGGCGCGGGCGACACCCCGGCCCACGGCGCGCTTTCCATCCGCCACACCACCCGCAACTTCCCCAACCGCGAAGGCTCCAAGCCTTCCAACGGGCAGGTCTCCACGGTGGCCCTCATGGACGCCCGCTCCATCGCCGCCACTGCGGCCAACGGCGGCCGCCTTACCCCGGCGACCGAGCTTGACTGGTCTGCGCCCGCGCTGGCCAATGTTGATCTTTCCTATACTTTTGAGCCGCTCATCTACCACAGCCGCGTGTACAACGGCTTTGGCAAGGCGGAACCAGAAACCCAGCTCGTGCGCGGCCCCAACATTGCCGACTGGCCGAGCATGAGCCCTCTGCCAGAACATCTGCTCCTGCAGGTGGTGAGCGTGATCACAGACCCCGTCACCACCACGGACGAGCTGATTCCCTCCGGCGAAACTTCTTCCCTGCGCTCCAACCCGCTCAAACTGGCGGAATACACGCTTTCGCGCAAAGACCCCGGCTATGTGGGCCGCGCCAAGGCTGTGAATGCCATGGAAGCCGCCCGCCTCGCCAATCCCGCCGATGCGGAACTGCTTGCCAAGGCGCGCGGGCTCTTTGCCGTGTGCGGCCTTGATGTATTGCAGGGCGCAGCCGACCTCAAGCAGGTGGGCCTTGGCTCCACAATCTTTGCCGTAAAGCCCGGCGACGGCTCTGCCCGCGAACAGGCGGCCTCCTGCCAGAAGGTGCTGGGCGGCTGGGCCAATATGGCTGTAGAATACGCCACCAAGCGTTACCGCTCCAACCTTATCAACTGGGGCATGCTGCCCTTTATCGTTGATCCCTCGCTGGCCAACAGCCTGAAAGTCGGCGACTGGCTTGTGGTGCCCAACGTGCGCAGCGCCGTACAGAACGCCGACCCCACCTTCACCGGCTACGTTGCCAGCGAAGGCGGGCAGGCCCAGCAGATCAGCCTCGCACTCAAGGAACTGACCAGCGATGAACGCAAGATCATCCTCGATGGCTGCCTGATCAATTTCTACAACAGCTAGGCGAGAGTTTTGCGGGGGAGGGACCCTTTTAAAAAGGGTCTCCTCCCCCGTACCCCCTCCCCCTAAATTTTTTATTCTCCTATCTCGTATTCAAAACACCAAAAGGCCTCTGTGGGAATCCACAGAGGCCTTTTTACGTAATATGCTGAAAGAGAGCTGCTTACTTGGCGGCTTTCTTGTCTGTCTTTTTGTCAGCTTTCTTGTCCGCCTTGGCGTCTGCCTTGGCATCGGGCTTGACGGCGGCAGGCTGGGCTTCTTCCACAGCGGGGACCTTTTCCAGCTCCTGCTTGATGGCGGCCTTGAGTTCCTCGCTGGCGGTGGCGTCGGTCAACCCCGCGCGCAAATGTTCCGCGCCGCGCTTGGGATCTTCAAGAAAATAGATGTACAGCACGCCGAGGCTGTAGCGCACGGAGGCCTCATCCTTGATCTTCACGACCTGCTCAAGGGCCTCAGCGGCTTCCTTGTGGCGACCTTGATTGTGCTGGATAACGCCGAGCAGATACAGGGGCTTGGGATTGCTCACGTCCATGGTCACGGCACGCTGGGCAAAGGTTTCTGCCGCGTCCCAGTTCTGCGCGGTCACAAGATGCTCGATCAGGTGAATAAGCGCGCCAAGATCCTGCGGATTTTCCGCCACCTGACGCATGAGCTTGCCCACGGTCTGGGCGTCTTCGCCAGCTTCACCCCCGCCCATTCCCTGCTGTTGACGGGCCGCCACTGTAAGGTGGGGATTCTGGAACCGCGCCTTGAGCGAGGCCCCAAGCATCACAGCCAGCGCAACAGCCAGCGCGATAATGAGGATACGGGCGGAAAGGTTGCCTTTTTTCGTATCAGTCATGGTTGAGCATCTCCATCTGGGCAAGGCGCGCGGCCAGTGAACGCTGGCGAGCCGCCAGAAAAGCCATATACGAGCCAATGCCAATCCACACGGCGGCATTGGCCATGATTACCCATGTCAGTGTATCCATAGTTCCTCCGGGTGGAGTGAATGATTTCAGTTAGGGGCCGAAATATCAGGCGTTCAGCCGATTCTGCGCCAGCGCGTCAAGGCGGTCGCGCAGATCAAGCTGACGCTTGCGCAGCCACACAAGGGCCGCCCACAACAGACCAAAACAGGCCACGCAGGCCATGACGGTGACGCGCATTTCAGGTTCCAGCCCGCCGCCCTTGCTGCCAAAAACAGCCGGATGGATTGACCGCCAGATGCGCGCCGACATAAAGACCAGCGGCACATCCAGAAAGGCCACCACGCCCACCACGGCGCACACCGTATTGCGGCGCTGCGGCGGCAGATCAAGCCCGCGCAAAACCAGATAACCCGCGTACACGAACCACATGATCAGGGTTGTGGTCAGGCGCGGATCCCACGTCCACCACACGCCCCATGAGCGGCGCGCCCAGAGCATGCCCGTGACCAGCGCAAGGCCGCCCAGCAGCACGCCCACTTCTGCGGCGGCGGCAGCCAGCCTGTCCGCAGCGGGATTACGCCGCCACAGATAGGCCACAGATGCGCCAAACACCACAAAAAAGCTCACCAGCGCCCACCACGACATGGGCAGGTGGATGTAAAATATCTTTTGCGCCAGCCCCAGGGTCACTTCCTCGGGGGCATAGGCAAACACAAGCCACTGACAGGCGGCAAAGGCAACGCCCCCCAGCAGGGCCAGAATCTGCGGCAACGCCGAACACTTGGGCATTACTCGTCCCCCGCGTAGATGTATCCAAACAGCAAAAGCCCGGCACCCAGAAAAACGGCGTCAAAGGCGGCGGCAACGCCGAGCCACGCCCCCGGGCCATCCGGGTTGGGCGCGCCGAGCGCCTGCGCCCCCACGCTGATTCCCGCCAGCAAAAGCGGCGTCAGCAGCGGAAACAGCACAATACTCAGCAAAGACTCACGGGCGGCCTGCCCCTGCGCCAGCGCCCCAAGCAGGGAGCCGAGAGCGCACATGCCGATATCAGTCAGCACAAGGGCCAGCAGAGCCTCGGGCAATGGCCCGCCAAGCTCCTGCCCCAGAAAAACCACCGCCGCAGGCAGAAAAACAACCTGCGCCAGCACCAGCAGAGCAAGCCCCGCGCAGCCCTTGCCAAGCCATACGGCCTGCACCGGGGCGGGGCAGAGCAAAAGCCCGAGACGGGAATTGTTAACTTCTTCCAGCGCATAGAGCTGGTTGAAAATAAGCACCTGACAAAAGGCGGAGCTTATCCAGAACACAGCCGCAGCGCCTTGAGGAGCCATGCGCTCGCCAATGCCCTGCGACAGGCTGAATACAAAGAGCAGCAAAAGCCCGAGCAGCAAGGCCTGCACCAGCCCGCTGCCGCGCGCCAGCGTCAGGGCCAGATCCTTGCGGGCCATGGCAAACATCAGGCGCAGCATGCGGGGCCTCCCTGCGCGCGTTCAGAAGCCTCTGCGGCAGCGCCTGCCGGTGTTTCCACCGGAGCAAAGCCGCCAAAGCCAGCGGGGGAGCCGTCATAGGCCAGCTTGCGGTGTTCCAGCGCCAGCAGCCTGTCGGCCAGAGGCGCATCGCCCGCCAGATCGTGGCTGATAAGCACCACGCAGGCTCCGCGTTGCCGCGCTGCAAGAATCTCTCGCCGCAGCAGCGCCAGCGAGGCCACATCAAGGCCGGTGCCGGGTTCGTCCAGCAGGAGCACGTCCGGGGCCTGCATGAGCACCCGTGCCAGATTGAGGCGCTGGGCCATGCCGCGCGAGAACACGCCCGCCCGTTCGTGGGCATGGGCTTCCAGCCCCACGCGGGCCAGCCCTGCCATGATGTCGTCACGCGTCAGCTTGAGGCCGTATGCATCGCGCCAGAAGGCCAGATTTTCCACCGCCGTGAGGCCGGGATACAGAAAGGTAGCGTGCCCCAGATAGCCCACGCGGGCCTGATCTGCCACGTTGGCAGCGCCAGCGCTTGGGCGGGAAAGCCCTGCCATAATGCGCATGAGGGTGCTCTTGCCCGCGCCGTTGCCGCCCACGAGCAGCGAGACACTGCCCGCAGCAAGAGCGCAGCTTACGTCTTTAAAGACGACCTTGACGCCATAGACCTTGGCAACGCGCACAAGTTCCAGCAAGAGGGCCTCCTGCGGCTAGGCCGCGCTGTTCTCGCTGTCCGACTCCGGCGCGGGATTCTTGCGGCGGCGCAGACCGGCGAGGGGCAGAAGGCACATGATGGTGCCGCCGATCCACAGCCAGTTGACCAGCGGTTCCACGCTGACCTTGACCACAACCCTGGAACTTTCATCCAGCCCCAGCAGGGAGGCGTAGATTTCGTTGCCAAGGCCGGGGATCACGTCCACTTCGGAGAACTGCATGGTGCCGAACTTGTCGTACAGGCGGCGCTCCGGCGCGACAATGCCTATGGATTTGCCGTCCTTGAAGATTTCCAGCCGCGCGGCGATAAATTCATGGTCAACGCGGCGGCCCTCGCCCAGTTCGAGCAGGGTAGCAGTATAGCTGCCCACGGTGCTGCTTTCGCCCTTGGCGAGGATCATTTCGCGGTCAGTGGTGTACGGGCCTGAAAAGGATATGCCGATGGCGACCAGCGCCATGCCGATGTGCGCGCCCAACGCCCCGATGGTGACAGGCTGCGAGCGGTTGGCCTTGTCTGCCAGCAGCATGACGGCCCCAAGCACGATAGCTACAGCGGCGGAAGCGCCCAGCAGGGCCGTGGGCTGATGGTAGCCCAGCGCCCAGATAACCCCGGCGCTGGCCACAAAGGCCCCGATCACGGCAAAAAAGCCCTTTTTGTTGCGCAGGCCCCCGCCCCAGCCAAGCCAGGGGCAGGCCGCCATCATCACCACCAGCAACGCGCCGAGGGGCAGGCACACGCGGTTGTAGAAGCGGGCGTCAAGGCCGCGCGGCGCGGCAGACCACAACTTGCTGATGACGGGCCACATGGTGGCAACCAGAATAATCACGGCAAGCGCCAGCAGCACCCAGGCCACAAGGGTCAGAAAGCCCTCGCGGCTTTCAAGCCCGGCAAGGGGTTTGCCGGTTTTGGGCGTGGCAAAGGGAATCCACAGGGCAATGACAAGGCCGCCCAGCACAAAGATGGTCAGGGGCGTCCCCACGCTGCCGTCGCCAAAGGCGTGCACGGAGTCAATAACGCCGCTGCGCACGAGGTAGGTGGCAAAAAAGGCCGAAACCGTGGTGAGCACCATCATGGCAACGTTGACGCGCCCAAGCTTGCCCCGGCGGTCTTCAACAATCAGGGTATGCAGCGAGGCCGTGGCGATAAGCCAGGGCACCAGAGATGCGTTTTCGACTGGATCCCATGCCCAGTAGCCGCCCCAGCCAAGCTCCATGTAGGCCCACCATGCACCAAGCACGATGCCCGCCGTAAGGAAGAGCCACGCCAGAATGATGAAGGGCCGCGAAAGGCGGAACCACGAGCCTTCGCTGCTGCTCTGCCCCGAAAGACACTGGGCCAGCGCCAGACAGGCAGGCACGGCAAAGCCGCCGTAACCAAGGAACAGCAACGGCGGATGAAAGATCATACCGGGATTCTGGAGCAGGGGGTTCAGGCCGTTGCCGTCTGCCGGAACAGGCGATTGCAGCACAAAGGGATTGCTCCAGCTGGTGAGGATGAGGGCAAAAAAGCCCATGATGATGTAAAAAAAGCTCCAGTACCACAGGCGCGTAGGGCGGCTGAGGTTTCTGTAGGCCCGCGTGAGGGCAAAGGCGCTGCCGCTCAGGCCCACTGCCAGCGCCCAGAAGAGCATGGAGCCGGGCTGCCCGGCCCAGAAGGCCGTGAGGCGGTAAAATACGGGCAGTACGCGGTCAGTATAGCTGGCAACGTAGGCCACGCTGAAGTCGTTCCAGAACAGGGCGTGCAGCAGCAGTGCCGAGGCCAGCAAGAGCGCGCCGCTGATAACGAGGTGGGCTTTTTCCACCACGGCGAGGGAGTCTTCCCGGTTTTGCCACAATTGCAGAAGGGCCAGACCACAGCCGCCAAGTGCGGCCAGCAGGGCCACCAGTTGAAGGGCAAAGGCAAAAACGTACATAAGACTCCTTTATCCCGCTGAGGGGGCGGCCCGCCGCAGGGCGGGGCGTTGCTATCGTTTGGGCATCGGGTGCCCGATTACGGCTCTGCGCACTGAACTGAAACCCGGCCATCTTTGCAGGGAAAGCCCGCGACCGTGGCCTGCATATGGCCCGCAACTATTGACAGGGCGAAGGGCAGTCAGGCCAATCGCACTCGCAAACGGCAATGCCGCTGAGCAGGCTCAGCTATTGCGGTTCTCTTTCTGGTATTTGGAGGGGCATTTGGTCATGAGCGTCTTGGCCTGAAAGCGGCCTTCCGGCCCCATGCCGCCTTCAACAATAACTTCCGCGCCAGCCTTGAAGGTATCCGGCACCGCGCCGGAGTAGCTTATCTGGATGGTCTGGCTGGCGTTGTCCTTGTCTTCAAGGCGAAAATCCACACCGGGCGCGCCCCGGTGCTTCTCAATGCCGTCTTCGGCCACAGTACCAAAAAGCCGCGCAGCCACGAGTTTTTCGGGCGTTGCGGCCTTGGCTTCCGACACGTTCAGAAAATACACGCTGTTTTCAGAAAAGCCGGAATATGCAAGATAGCCCACCCCGCCCAAAAAGAGCAGCAGCGCGGCTATGTAGATGCCAGTATTTTTTTTGCGGGCCATGCGTTTCTCCTGAAACATTGGGTCATGTTTGGTGCTGCCCGAAAGGGGCCATGACCTTCGGCCTGTTGCGCCGCAGGGGCGCGCAGACCGAACCTGCCGGGCTGGGGCTTTTGCCCTGGGCCGCCCGGCCCTGATTGCTCAAAACCTTACGCTATTTTACACCTGCTGACAAGATAGGAATTATTTTTAATAGAAGTATAACGCAGCTTGGGGCGCGGGTTCTGTGATTGCGGTCACACTTGCTGCAAGCTTTGTGTGCGGGCGCACACGACTGCATCAACAGGCAAGCACGAGCGGCATCCGCACAAGCGCACGCATAAGCACACAGGCAAGGCAGAATGCGGCCTGCGTCTTATCATACTACTGCAATAAGATTTCTGCCGCAAGGGATAATACAATTATTCCTCGCTGCCCAAGCCGCTCCAGATGGCGCGAAAATGCGGCACGCCGATTTTGCAAGCCGGACGTGGCGGGCGCAGCACTGGGTAACAGATCAGCCCTGACGGTTCACGCTCAGTTCGCGCCGCCGCTGCCGGGCCAGCGCGCGCAGATCATCCACATTATCGCTTTCGTCCACAATTTCGCTGCCGAGGATTTCTTCCAGCACGTCTTCCAGCGACACCACGCCAGCAAGCCCACCGTATTCATCCAGCACCACAAAAAGATGCACACGGGCCTTGAGCAGATCGTGCAGCAGCACATCAAGCGTCTGGTTCTCAAGGATAAAGTGCGCCGGGCGCATGATCTTGCCGAGGGTCACATCCTTGCGGCCCTCGTTTATGCAGCGGCCCAGGGTGCGGCGCTCCACCACGCCCACGATGTCTTCGTTATTGTCGCCGTACACGGGTATGCGGCTGAAATGCCAGGTGCGCTGGTCTGTATAGGCCTGCTCCACGGTGAGGTCGTCCGGCAGCTCAAAAACCACCGTGCGGGGGGTCATGATCTCGCGCACACGCTTTTGGTCCAGCGCCAGCACGTTGCGGATAAAGGCTTCTTCATAAGGTTTGATGCGCCCCGCCTGACGCGAAAGGCTCGTTACGGCGCGGATGTCGTCCTCGGAGATGACCGGGCCAGCGGACGGCGGGGACACAAGCCGCGTTATCATGCTCGTAACCCACAGCAGGGGCGACATGAGCTTGACCATGATGGCAAGCGGGCGGGCGAGCATTACGCCGAGCGGCTCCGCCTTAGTCACGCCCAGATTCTTGGGCAGGATTTCGCCCATTGTCAGAATCAACACCGTAAAGCCCACGGCAAAAATCGACATGTATTCCGGCCCGTACACGGCCAGAAAGGCCGCGCCCGCCACCGTGGCCCCGGCGGTGTTGGCAATGGTGTTGAGCGTGAGGATGGCGGCAATGGGTTTGTCCACCTGGGTGCGCAGGGCGTACAGCAGCTCGCCGGACTTGCTCCCGGACTTGCGCAGCCGCTCGATGGTTGACCACGAAAGGGAATACAGCACCGTCTCAAGCAGCGAACAGGTAAAGGAAACGGCAACAGCAATGACAACGGCCAGAACAAGGGTGAGCATGGCGAAACATCCGAAGGATTTGATGCGGCGGGTCGCCCTGCAAAACGCAAGGCGGCGCTGACAGCCGAAGTTTAGCCCCGCGCGGGCCTGTTTGCAATCGCTGGGGCGTTGAGCGAGGGGCGAATGTGGATGCTGACCAGCAAAACCAGCCGCAATCTCAACGAATGAAATGAAAAAAAGGAACGACAGTTACTGCGGCAACTGGCAAGTGAGATTATGCCGACTGGAAAACGTGGCCCCGGAGCAAAAATATTTTTGAGAAGTAAAATGCAACATCACTGCGCCAATAAAGGATTTCAGCCTCAGGTAATCACTTTTAAATGAGGCTCTTTCAAAAAAATTTATTAATTTCCTTGACAGTCAGGGGCCAAGCGCTTAGATATCTGTTCTCGCAGCGAGAAACGCTGCACGTGTCGCGGGGTGGAGCAGCTCGGTAGCTCGTCGGGCTCATAACCCGAAGGTCGTAGGTTCAAATCCTGCCCCCGCAACCAGATAATACAAGCCCTTACGGAGACGAGCCGTAAGGGCTTTTTTGTTTAAAGACTGCAATGGACTTTGCCACTCTTACGCGCTATCCCAAATTTGTTCTATGTAAGCAATCTCTGCCTGCAAAAAAATAGAGCCTGACTCATGAAGTTGCCTAATGGGGAATAGCTTTCCTTGGTGAAGATCTAAAAATGAAAATACTGTATTCTGTGGGCACTTTGGAGCCAATTCATTGTAGAATAGAAATGCAGCAACTTCGAGTTTACCTTTGGAAAGGGCATCCTTATTCATGTGCAATTTTATAACATTTATAGTACCATTAGCCTCTTCAAATGCCAATTCAGGATGGATTTTGATACCAATTTTATTGGGTCGATAGTATGCTTTTGGCGGATCATACCAAATTAAGCCACGGTGTTTGCCGAGCCAAGCAAGCATATTATCTGCAATAATTCTGTAATTCGCTTGCCTAGCCACAGAGGCTCTCGATACTGCATCTGAAATACAATTTATATCATCACTCGATGATAGCACATCAATAATTTTTTCGCGTAATCCTTTATAGTAATCTGTTGCGGGGCTGTATACTCGTTTTTTTATATTCCTAATCTTAGAAAGTTTTGTCGTACCAGGACTTTGCACAATATTAATAAAGTCAGTGAATGTAATATCTTGCGACATAATACCTCCCACGACGAAACAATGTTGAAAATTGCCCCTTTTTATGAAGGCAAAGATCTATCTATTAGTGCAACAAATGAGACAGACAACACTCCGCGGTTATTCATGAAACGCTATCCCCTATACACAATTTTCCAGACCTCCTGTGAACTAGACAATGCAATTGCAATTCTATGAGATCCATAGCGCCAAAACATCTAAGACAATCGCCCTTCCGATCAATATCGATAAAAACTTACCGCAAAAAAATCAACTCCGACATATCCCAGAATTTGGAATAGGCAAAAGACTGCGGGTATAAGATCTTATTAAAATTTTATGCATCGCTGTGACACGACCAGAATAATGTTCGTCGCCATTCATTTTTATCTCCCCCCTCACCCCAGCCCCACAAGCAGGGTCTTGCCGTCTGGCGCGAGCTTAAATACCCCAAACTTAGCACCCGTATACTGCTGGGCGGTTCCCTCCTGAAAATAGAAGGCCGGGGCGGCTGAGAGCACTTCGTAGCCGCGCAGCCTGTAGGCCAGCAGAAATTCATCGGCTTGCAGGGGGCTGCCATCATCCAGCCGCACAAATGATGCCGCGTGCGGCACCGGGTCATTGGTAATGCGGAGCACGGCAAAGCCTTCCGCGTTACTGCTTTCATCATGTGTATTGCGGCTGTTTGCGCTCGCTGTGGGGGAACTGGCCCCGCCATCCACGCCCCCACCGTTTGCCGCATTGCCCGAAGCTCCGCCCTCCGGTGCCCCGTTTGCCGCATTCATTTGAGCTGCCTTTTGGCCCGCGCTCTGCGTGGCGCTCTGCCTTCGCAGTGCATTACGAATATCGTTGTTCACCACATAACGCAGGGCCATGTAGTCGCCCATGAGCGGCGCGCGCGGGTCAACCGGGGCAAGGGCCAGCAGGATTGTCTTGCCTTCCGCCAGCACTGTTTCCATCCGGTATACGGAAAGGCCGTAGCCGCCCAAAAACAAAACCAGCACCGCAAGAATATAGAGCTTACGCATGGGCTGCCTCCCGCGCCGCAGTTTTTGCCTGCCATAGCCGCAGAATCAGGGCCAGCGCCAGCAAACCAAGGCCTGTTGCCATCAGATAGATGGATTTTTGCGAAAACGGTACAGCCAGACTGTAATAATAAAAAACCATGTAGGCGAAGAGATACGCCAGCACAAAGCCCTGCATCACCACGCTGCCCATCCGCCTTGCCAGCGTTAGCCCCAAAAGGGCCAGCCCCGCCCCCGGCAGATACCACGACAGCGCAAACACAAGGGGCATGCCAGCCATTGTGAGCAGCCGGGCGGGCCTGCCCGCGCCTTTGCCTAGCCAGAATGCCAGCGCGACCACAGCCAGAGCCGGGGCAAGCCCCAAATATCCCGTTGCCAGACCGGGCAAACCCATATCGCTGGCGAGGCTATACGCCGGAGCAAGGGTGAACATCTCAAAAATCAGCCCAGAAGCGTAAAAGCCGTAAAACCACCCTTCCGCCACTTTGCCACGCGCCGTGCCGCGCCACCTGTGTTCACGCAGGCAATAGCAGGCCAGCCCCGCGCAAACCAGCGCCCACCACAACGAAAGCAGCTCCACCGCGCCGCCCGTTTCGGAGGCGGCAAAACCATTGCGCGCATACCCGTAAAAGAACGCAATCCCCAGCGCCACTGAGTTGCCGATCACAATAGCCGCAAGCATTGCGTAGCCAGCATTGCCCATGAGGATGCCGAGAACCAAAAGCACCCCCGCCAGCGCAAGACAGGCCAAACCTTCGGGCCTGATGCTGGCGCACAGAGCAATGGCAAGCCCGACAGTTCCGGCAATCACCAAGGCAAAGCCAAAGTGCCGGGCAAACAACTGCTGCCTTGCCAGCAGCACCCGCCCCATAAGCAGCACCGGCACAGATGCCGCAAAAACTGTCAGTTCCTCATTGGAGCTGATCCCCAGACTCTCAAAAAGCAAAAATCCAAAAAAGACGATAAAGAAAACCGCCGCCATCCATCCGCCAAAGGCAAGCATGCCCCTGACATACCAGGGGGAGGGTTGCTCCCCCAGCCTGCCCAATGCGTCAGACAACGATTGATTGAGAGGCACAAAAGCGCCCGCCTGCAAGTGCGCCCACAGCGTTTGCCAGTTATTCCCGGCAGTGGCGCGGGCAAGGATTGAAGGAAAAAAGGCCACGGTTTCGGCCTCCTGCCGGGGGGACGTCATCATGCTGCGTTGCAGGTGCAGGAGTATCTTTGCCAGCCCCGCAGTCACGCCCGTGACAAGCAAACCCCACAGCAAAAAGGTTGCCATGCTTCCGGCGCTGAAAAACAGCTCCGCTTCCGCCAGAGCGGAAAGCAGCACTGCCGCGCCCGCTGCCAGAAGGGTTGCAAGCATGAAGAGGTCGGGTTGCCGGGTGCGATACCACCACCACGAAAAACCCGCCACGACCAGGGCAAAACCCACAACAAAATTGGGCGAAAGCCAGAGCATCTGCCCATCCCTGAAATACAGGTCAAAAATGGTGGCGATCAGAAAAAACGTGGTGCGGGAAACCATGTCAAAAAAGAGCAGCCTGGGCATCCAGCGCGAGCAGAGCCACGCCTGCGCATGGGCCTTGTTTTTACTTTGGCTTTCATTCTGCCCTTTGCTCTGGCCTTGGGGATTATCTGGGGCATCATCCAGATTCTGTTGCAGTCTGGTTGCCGCCCTGCGGGCCATCCACTCCCAGCACGCAATGGCGCAGGCAATGGCAACAAGCCATTCCGGCACCATAAAAAACTGCCCCAAGGCATCAAGAGGCGATGAAAGGCTACGCCCAAGCCAGAGCGCCGCAAAGATATTGGCCGAAATCCACGCGGCAAACCACAGCCCGGCCTGCCTGCCCGCCAGCGCAAGCAGCACCAGCAACGCCGTCCATACCCTGAACAGCTCCCACAGCTCGGCCCCTGTCTGGTAGGTCTGCCCAAACACCGCCAGCATCGGCCCAATTGCAATGCCGCAGGCCAGCAGCAAAACCTGCCCCAGCCGAGTATCCGGCCCCAGCAGCACAGCCCCAAGGCCGCTCCCTGCCACAAGCGCACCCGTGAGCGCCATGCGCGCAAAGGGCGTCATGGCTCCCCAGTTCCAGGCAATGAAGCAGATCATGCCCGCCAGAAAAAACAGCGCCCCGCCCAGCAAAAACATCTGCCGCCAATAGGCGAGCCAGGCCTTGCCGTCCGGCCTGAAACCGCAAAATTCCACGGCCCGCTGCCATGCTACAGTGCTGATTACCCCGGAATCGCAAAGGGTGTTGAGCGAGGCCTTGGTCAGCGGCGGCAACACTCCGCCACCGGGGGCGAGGTCTGGCACAGTGTATGGGGCAGTATCTGGTGCGTGGCCTGCCACATGGTTTGGCGCGTGGCTGGGCGTTGCAGAAGGATCAGAATTTTCAATTTCGGTCATGGGCGGCTTCCTAACTATGCGCAGGGGCTTGAAAAGCAATGACGGTTATCAGTGTAAAGGCAGCATAACAAAACACCCTCTGCCGGAGAACAGGAATATATCTCTGTAATTATAGCCAGATATACGATTCTGCCGCTAGATCAAGCAACACCCGGACAATGCGCCCATTGACAGAAGCCTGCGCGATTCCCCCTACAAAATTTACGACATGCGCGTCATCTCCCTGTTCAAAACAGCCTTTCCAATATCTGCTGATCATATCAATCATATCAAGCTATTGCGCGGAAACGCCCTTGCGCCCAACAGGCAAATGTTACTTTTTTGTGCTGTTCTATTGGCGAGGGTCTGCTGCCCCTATTGTTTTTCCCTGCGCGTCCGTTTAGAACCAAGCATCACATCAGTCATTCTATGATATAACTGCGAGGGAACGGCAATGCTGAAAAATATCTCTGTTGCCAGAAAGTTCACCATTCTTATAGCTTCTGTATTTCTGGGCATGACTGCCCTTTTTGTTATTTCAACATACACGATATCAAAAACATCAATTGGCTCTACAACATATCAATCCATAGAAAACAGCAAGGATTTGCTTGCCGATATTTTACCTCCACCGCTTTATGTGGTTGAAACATATCTTGATGCATTGCAAACCGTTAACACCAATGATGCTGCAAGCCTTAAAAAAATTTACGCTTCCATTGCCCAGCATAAAAAAGCATTCCAGCAGCAATACGAACTCTGGCATTCCGGCGCTATTGACCCAAAGATCAAGGAAATTCTCAATCAGGAACTGTACCCCACGGGGAAGGCCATCTTTGAAATATTTGAAACCAGGCTCAAACCCGCTCTCCAGACCGGCAACAAGGCAGAAGCTGAAAGCATTTGCCTGAGCCAGCTTGCATCTGCCTATCAGAAGCACCGGGGCGTGGTGGACAAGCTTGCGATTCTGCTTGATGCCTATTCCAAAAAAGTTTCGGACGAGGGCCGCAGCGTTGTTGAAGCCGGGCGCATTTTCTTTACCGCCATGTTTATTTGCGGTCTGGCGCTCATCACGGTGATCTCGCTGGCTATCGCCATGGGCATTATCAAGCCGCTCAGGGAGTGCATCTGTTTTGCAAAAAACATCAGCAACGGCGCGCTTGATTCAGAAATGACCATGCAGAGAAAGGACGACTTTGGCACGCTGGCAACGAGCCTCAGCACGATGCTTGTGGAGCTGAAGCGCAAAATTTCTTTTGCGGAAGAAAAAAGCCAGCTTGCCGAGCAGGAGGTTGCCAAGGCCACCCGCGCAGCAGAAGAAGCGCACGAAGCCAGACAAAAGGTGGAAGAGAACCGCAACAAACTTGTGGATACAATCCACAGGCTTGAGAGCGTGGCGGGTGTTGTGACTGCGGCCTCCGAGCAGCTTTCTGCGCGCGTTGAGCAGTCCAGCCGGGGCGCGGACGAGCAGTCAGGCCGGGTGCGGGAAACCGCCACAGCCATGGAAGAAATGAACGCCACCGTGCTTGAGGTCGCCAGAAACTCCCAGCGGGCTGCCAGCGCCTCTACCGAGACGCGCGGGCAGGCTCAGGACGGCGCCGCCGTTGTAGACAAGGCGGTCAAAGGCATTGAAGACGTACGCGCCCACTCCCTTGCCATTCGCGAAGACATGGCGGTGCTGGGCAAACAGGCAGACGGCATCGGGGAGGTCATGAACATCATTGCAGACATCGCCGACCAGACCAACCTGCTTGCGCTTAACGCCGCCATTGAGGCTGCGCGCGCAGGTGATGCGGGTCGCGGCTTTGCCGTGGTGGCCGATGAGGTGCGCAAACTGGCGGAAAAAACCATGACGGCAACCCAGGATGTGGGCCGCGCGGTGAACGAAATTCAGGCTGGCACGCGCAAAAACATTTCCAGCGTGGAAACCGTGGTCAAGGCCATTGAAAACGCCGCCGCCCTTTCCGCCCACTCTGGCGACTCGCTGAAAAATATCCTCGGCTTTGTGGATCAGGTCAATGATCAGGTTCAGTCCATTGCCACGGCCAGCGAGCAGCAGTCCGCAACCAGCGAGGAGATCAACCGTTCTGTTGAGCAGATTGCCACCATCTCCGCAGAAACAGCGCAGGCAATGGAACAGGCCGCCACGGCGGTATCTGACCTCATGCAGCAGACCCAGATATTGCATCAGCTCATAAAGGACATGAAGGCGCAAAGCCAGACAGCCTGAGTAATCCCCCACAAGATCGCAAGCTCCCCAATGGCTGCCTTTGGGGAGCTTTTTTGCGCACTGCCCCATTGCAAGCAACTGGACGCCTATCAGACATAACGGTATAGCTTGCCCATGATACCCCGCGCTCGCTTTATCATGCTGAATCTGTACCACATTCTGATTGACGGCCTTTTCGATTCCGTTCCCGTTGTGCTGGCATTCATGGCGCTGGCCCTTGGCAGCGGAGAAACAGACGTGGGCCTTGTGGTGTCGCTGGGCGCGGCCCTGAGTACTGCCGTTGGCCTTGGCACGGGCCTGTTCTCACGGCGATTCGGCTTTTACGGCTCTGTGACCCTGCTTATAGGTCTTGCCGGGCTTGGCTATCTGGGCGCGGCTTTTGCGGGCAGCATGATCACCGCCGGGGCGTGCTTTGTGCTGGCAATGGCGGGCTTTGCCGCCTTTCATAACATTTCTTTTTCCTACATCACGGCCAATACTGAAAGGCAGAGCCTTGGCCGGGTCATGAGCGACTTTACCGCCATTGGCGATGTGGGGCGTATCCCGCTGGTGTCTTTTGCCGCCTTTGCGGCGGCCTACTCTGTGGGAACCATGCCGGGCTGGCGGGCAGTCTGCCTGGCCTATGGCGTGCTGGCCCTGTGCGCCGCCCTGTGGCTCTTTTACACCGCCGTAAAAAAATCCCCATCGGCAGACGCCAGCACGCAACCGGGCGATCCCGCTTCTGATCCATTGCCCGGTGCTGAGGCAGCCCCACCCCCGCGCCCGAGGCGCAATCCTTTCGCCGGGTTCAGCATACTGAAAAACCGGGATGTCTTTCTGGCAATGCTTGCCAGCATGCTCAATGCTTTCAGCAACGACAGAATCTTTACCTTTCTGCCCCTGCTGCTGGTGGCAAAAGGCATAGACGCCAAAACCATCGGCTCGTTCGCTCTTGGCTTCACCCTCGGTTCCTTCGTGGGCAAGATGGCCTGCGGACGCCTGATAGATATTTTCGGCACCCGAAAAATCTTTGTTATCGCCGGTATTATCCTTGCCCTGCTGCTTTGCGCCCTGCTCCAGTCAAGCAATCTCATACTGACGGTGATTATATCCCTGGCCATCGGTATTGTGACCAAGGGGACTGTGCCCGTCATACAGACCATCATCACGGAGCCGGTACGCGGCGCAACCGTCTACGATGCCATTTTTTCGTTCAATTCCTTCGGGCGCGGCATAATCAACATGCTGACGCCCGTGCTGTTTGGCGGCATTGCTTCCCTCTGGAGCATGGATGCCGTTTATCTGCTCATGGCTGCGGTCGCCGCGCTGGGCATTGTGCCTGTTCTGCTTATGAGCCGGAGCCGCACCGCCGAGTGAGCAACCGCTGCCGTCTGCACGTCCCGATAAAAGCGAAAGCGCCCATGAAATCATGGGCGCTTTATTTTTGCGGTGCGTCAGGTGCTGACCGTGCGAGGCCTAGAACTGATACACAAAGGTCACGGCTGTATTCCAGGCATCGGCGCTGCGGTCGCTCTTGCCATTCATCTTGCTGTTGCCCCACACGGATGCGCTCTTGTCGAGGAAGAGCGCATCATAGTTTGTTTCCACGTAGATGGTGAAGTTGTCGTACATCTTGTACTTGGTGCTCAGGCCAAATTCCACAAGGCTGTCGTTGCGGGTCAGGTACAGACCCTCGCGGCCTGGCACGGAACCATCATTGGGGGCCATCCAGCTTCCATTGGCGTTTTTGATCTTTTTCAGGATCGCCGGGTCGTTGGTGCCGCCCATGTAGTTGATGCGGAAGGTATGGCTGAGGTTGTCGATAAAGCTCATATCCTTGAGCCGCGCGCCAATGCCCCAGGTGCCTGTCATGGATTTGCCCACAATGCTGTCGCGGCCCACAATGGGATCGCCGTGAAAGGCGAATTCCGAAAAGTCGTTGGGGTTGTTGGGGTGAATGTTGGGCATGCGCTCGGAGCCGTTGCCCAGATTGTCGTCGTCGCCCGAGGTGTACCAGCCGTAGAGACCAGGGGTGCTCCAGTCCAGCTTGTATTCGAGCAGCAACGAGGCCAGCCAGCCTGCGCGGTTCATGGCGGCATCGTCATACTGCACGGAGCCGTAAACAACATCCCACGACACGCGGAAAGGATCAAACAACGTCACCTGACCGGGCAGGCCCATCCACATGGCATTGCCGTATTCGCTGAGCTTGCTCTTGTGGAAGCCGCCGTACAGGGGCAGCAGACCGGCCTTGGGGCCACCGGCGGAGGCTACGCTGGTATAGCTGGTGATCTGGGAATTTTTGACGTTGTTGTAGTTGATGGCCGGGCCAATGCCCATATACATGCCCCAGGGCGCGAGGCTTACACCGTCAAGCGTCAGGGGCAGGGTCAGGCCCACGGCGTCCATGTTATCCATATAGCCGGGGCTGCGGTTGGTTGCATCAGTGGTGTTGTCGTTAAAAAGGCGCGCCCAGAAGGCCGTCACGCCAACGTTTTCATTAAAGGCGTAGGAGGCGGTGATGCCCGCCGCATCATCGGCCAGCACCTGGCTGTTGTTGATGTAGTCGGGCAACTGCATTGGCTGAATACCCATGCGCACCTTGAGGGCAGTCTGCGGCACAGTCCAGTCGAGAAAAGCGTTCTTGACCTTGACCCAGTTGCCGTCCGCGCCCAGCGAGCCGCCGCTGTTGCTGGCGCCCCAGTATTGCATCATGCCGCGATTGTAGCCGCCCAGTTCAAAGTGCACCGTGCCGGAAAGATTTTCAGAAGCCTTGGCGTCCAGTTGCAGGCGAACCTGCTGGGCGGCTTCAAATTCGTCTTCACCGGAGCTGTAGCCCGTTTTGTTCCCGCCCTCGGTAAAATTGCCGTGCTGGCCGTAGCTGAAATTATAAGCCCAACGGCCCTTGGCCGAAAAATCAATGGCGCTTGCTCCCCCGGGCACTGCGCACAACATCCCGGCTACCAAAAGTAACACTGCAATTTTCTTCATCCCCGGCTCCATCTTCGTTTCCTGGTTCAGTAACTCAATGACCAACGCAACAGCCTTCCAAAATCTGCACACATAGGGGGGTCGCCATTCCTAACTCCGCAGGTGATATTTTTCCACACTATTTTTTACTTGGCCGTGGAACGTGTGGGCTACGCGCGCTACACCTGTGCGGTTTCAGGGGATATTTTCAAAATGTTGCCATTTGCGGCAGCACTCCCAATCTGGCAGCAATACCCGTTTTCAGCGCGCTTGCCGCCATTTGCGGCCCCACAACGCACCTGATATGATAGCTCCTGGCGGGCAAGCCCACGCCTGCCGCAATTGTGCCGCACACTCACAGGCGGAGCCCAGCCACGGGCCGCCGCCACAATCCGGTCTGCCCGCCAGCATGACCGCCCTCATCGGTTTGCCATGCTGCACGCCATCAGAAATTCCAGCCTGTTTGTAAAGCTTGTTATTATGGTCAGTCTGGCGCTTTGCCCGCCCATGCTGCTTGGGCATCTGGCTGGTTCCTATTTTATCAGCAAGTACGGCTATGAGGATGCGGAAAACACCGTTTCAAGCGTGGCGCAGCTTGCGGCGGAATCGCCGCTGGTGGTGGAGGCCATGCGCACCCGCCAGCCCGAGGCGTACAGACAGATGACCGCCTTTCTTGAAACGCTCACCCGTGCCTCGGACGTAAAATTTATCGTGCTGATAGATATGCAGGGCATCCGCCTTTTTCACCCCGACGCTGCAAAAATCGGTCAGCACTTTATGGGCGGCGATGAAGGCAAGGCCCTTGAAGGGCAGTCCTACCTTTCATCGGCGCGCGGCACATTCGGATTTTCGCTGCGGGCGTTCCGGCCCATTTTTGACGCGCAGGGCAATCAACTGGGCGCGGCTTCCGCGGGTATTCTGTCCAGCGATATTGAAGCGGGCGTGGCGCGCCTGACCGGGCCTCTTGGCTGGCTGCTGGCGCTCTCGCTGGCTATTGGCATCGTGCTGGCGGTGCTGCTTTCGCGCACCATTAAAAAAATTCTTTTCGGGCTGGAGCCGCACCAGATCGCGCGGCTCCTTGAAGAACGCAACGCCATACTGCGCACCACCCGCGAGGGAATTATCGCCGTAAACAAGGACGGCACCCTGGTGCTTGTTAACGAAATGGCCGAAAAAATCCTGCGTTCGGCGGGCGTTTTCGGCCCGTTGGAGGGCCAGCCCGTGCAAAGCGCCATCCCCGGCACCCGTCTTGACGCCGTGGTCAGGGAGGGCAGGCCGGAGTACGACCAGGAGCAGAATATCAACAGCAGCGTGGTGCTGACCAACCGCGTGCCCATTCTGGTGCAGGGAGAGATAATCGGCGCGGTGGCGACCTTCCGCGACATGACGGACGTGCGCGCCCAGGCCGAACGCCTCACCGGCCTCAGCAATTATGTTGAGGCGCTGCGCTCGCGCTCGCACGAGTACCTCAACAAGCTGCACGTCATTTCCGGTCTGTTGCGCAATGGCCGCCACGCGGAGCTTGATGCCTACCTGGAGCAGATCATCGGCAGCAAAAAACTGGAAACTTCCGCCATTGCCGCGCTGGTCAAGGATCCCATTGTTGCGGGTTTTCTGGAGAGCAAGTACAGCCGCGCCCATGAAATGGGCGTGACACTGGTGATTGAGGGGCACGGCGTGATCCCCCCGCTTTCGCCCAAGGGATCGCACGCCTTGGTCACGGTGGTGGGCAACCTCATTGACAATGCCTTTGAAGCCACCATCTACGCTGTAGAAAAAAGGATTACCCTGAATATCGAAAATATCCCGGCTCAGGCGGGCGGGTACGACGAACTTGTTATCAGCGTGTCCGATACCGGACGCGGCATTTCCGATGAACATCTGGAAAAAATATTCACCAAGGGCTTTTCCACCAAGGGGTCAAACAGGGGCATCGGGCTTTACATGCTGCTGCTTACGCTGGAAGAAATGGACGGTTCTGTGGAAATCGACGCAAAACCTGGGCACGGCACGGTCTTTACCGTGCGTGTTCCTGTGGCTGCGCTGGCGCAAGGAGAACAGGAATGATCCGCGTGCTCATCGTTGAAGACGATCCCATGGTGGCAGATCTGGCGGCAGTGTATCTTGAGGGAATAGAGGGCTTTTGCCTTGAAGGCAGGGCCAGCTCCGGCGAGGCCGCGCTGGAACTGCTGCGCGCCGGAGAGATTGATCTGGTGCTGCTCGACATGTTCATGCCCGGCATGACCGGCATGGAACTGCTGCGCATCATCAAGACCAATTTTTTCAATACAGACGTCATCATGATAACCGCCGCGCAGAACAGCGACGACATTCTCAACGCCCTGCGCATGGGTGTTGCAGACTATATCGTCAAGCCCTTCACGGTTGAGAGGTTCCGCGCCGCCCTTGAGCAACTGCGCGAAAAGCGCCAGCTGCTCACATCGCCCGAGGTGCCCATCACGCAAGAAATCCTGGACAAGCGCATATTTATTAAAAAATCTGGTCAGCCTCCGGCAGATACCCCAAAGGGCATAGACGCCACCACACTGCAAAACATCATACAGGTGCTGCAGGGCTGTTCCGGCCCGTTCAGTCTCAAGGATATTGAGCCGCTCACGGGCATTTCGCGCATATCGCTGAAAAAATATTTCGACTACCTTGCGGCGACTGACCGCCTGGGCAGCGAAAAAGATTACGGCGGCCACGGCAGGCCCGTGACCAGATATCACTGGAAAGGCTAAAGTGCAGAAAAGCCCGCTGCTGGCCTAGCCCAGCGCCCGCCATGCGATGAACAGGCCTATGGCCATGCAGAGCCCGCTGACCATGCGCTTGAGCAGGCTCACAGGCACACGGTGTGCAATATGCGCGCCCACGGCTATGCCCACAAGCTCGCAGGCCGTGACCCACCAGACCGTGGAATAGGAAATAAAGCCGTTGCTCATGTTGCTTGCAGAGCCGGAAACAGAAATAACCATTTGCAAAACCTGGCTTGTGGCAATGCACTGCAAGGGCGCATAGCTGAACAGCAGCATGACCGGCACGGAAATGATGCCCCCGCCAGCCCCCGTCATGCCGCACAAAAATCCCGTAAAAATGCCAATACCAAAGAGCAGCGCCGTATTGCCCCTTGGACTGAGCCGTTGTGCCATGCCCGTGCCCTTGCGCGCCGGAAGCATGGAATACAGACTGGAAAAGATTATCAGGCAGGCCAGCAGAATGTTGAGCCCGCGCGCCGGAACATACGCCCCCACGTACGCCCCCACATAACCCGACAAAAAGCTGCCCGCCACCACAGGCAGGGTAACCCGCCAGTCAATGGTGCCGTAGCGCTGATAGCTCGCCGTTGCCACAATGCCCGCAAACAGAAAGCTGAACAGCGCCGTTGCCATGGCCTCATGCGTGCCAAGCCCGCCGAAAAACATGATGGCCGGGATCAGCAGCACGCCGCCCACCCCTGTTGCGCCAATAAGCGCGCCCACCAGAAATGACGAAACCGCAAGCGCCGCAAGCATAAAGGCTCCCATAACAGACGCCGGACAATAGTGCGAAGCCTGTCCGGCCAATATCAGTCTGGCCCAATAACAGCCCGACCCGGCGTGACGCAGCACACGCCCAGGCCGGACTGTGAACGGGGGCGGGCTGGCATTAGCCCGGCCCCCGGCAGGAGGAGAGGGTTTCTCCAAATGGGGTCTGGCAGCACGCCAGGCGGTCAGCCCTCCACGTGCCAACCAGCCTGCACGGCAGAACTGCCGTAGCGGCGGCCAGACTCCAAAGTTATCAGAGGATCAGGGTGTTACGCCCGATCCAGCCCCAGCACACGGCGGGCATTTTCATACATGACCTTGCGCCGGGTTTCTTCAGTGAGGTCAAAGTGGATATAGGCATCAAGGGCGTCAGCAAGCTCCACAAAGGGATGGGCGCTGGCAAAAAGCACCTTGTCGGGAATGAGATCGTTCATGGCGCGCACATACACGTCAACCATGGGCGCGCGCTCGTATTCCGAAATATCCATGTACACGTTGGCATTGCGCAGGCAGGTGTACACGGCCTCGTTCACGTAGGGGTATGCGCCGTGGCTCATGATGAGCGTAAGCTCGGGGAAGTCGCGGGCAACTTTGTCCACATCGCGGGGGTCGGCGTATTCCAGAATGGCCCCAGGCACCTGCGGCGGCGGAGCCATGGTGATGAATACGGGGATATTCAGTTCGCAACACTTTGAGTACAGGGGATAAAACCTGGCTTCAGAGGCAGGGATATGGGCAAGATAGGGGTCAATGGCAATGCCCTTCATGCCGTATTCGGCCACAACCTGCTCAATCTCGCGCACCGCCGCCATTTTCTTGTGCGGGTCAATGCCCCAGAAGCCCACAAACTTGTTGGGATAGGCCCGGCAGAATTCAAGCACGCTGCCGTTATTGGCCGGGAAACCGTAGGTCGTTTCGCAGTCGCGGCCTGTGATGACGCCAAGGTCTACGCCAAGCCGGTCAAGATCGGCCACAATATCCTCAAGCGGCTGGGGCTTGCGCTTGTCAAAGCCAATGGCCTTACAGGCAGCCTTGAACATGGAGCTGTTCTTGATGCCGTTGATGATCTCCGGCGTATTGGGACGAAAACGAAAATCAATGGTATTCATTGTGCAGTTCTCCTGAACTGGCTACAGAGTTCAACAACCCAAGTGCGTTATTTGCCGCCTACAAGGCAAAGGGGCACTTCGGGAATATAGGTGCAGATGAGCAGCACGATCACCATGAGGCCAATCATGGGCAGGGCCATACCTGCTATCTTTTCCAGTTTGGCCTTGGCAACGCCGCTTGCCACAAACAGATTGACGCCCACTGGCGGCGTGATGAAGCCAATGGCAAGGTTTACGACGATGATGACGCCGAAATGCAGGGGCGACACGCCCACACCCGTGACAACGGGCAGCAGTATGGGCGTAAGGATGACAATGGCGGCCAGAGCCTCCATGAAGGTGCCCACAATAAGCAGAAGGATATTGATGAGCAGCAGGATGACGATCTTGCTGTTTGTGAAGCCCAGGATGGCGCGGGCAATGGTGCCGGGCACATCCTCAATGGTCATGATGTTGCCGAAAAGCGTGGCCATCGCCATAAGCACAATGATAATGGCCGAGGTTTCGCACGATTCAACGCATGAAGCGAAGAATGTCTTGATATCCATTTCGCGGTAGAGAAAAAGCCCCACGATCATTCCGTAAAAAGCGGCGATGGCTGCGGCCTCGGTGGGCGTCATGACGCCGCCGTAAATGCCGCCAAGCACGATTACAGGCACCATGAGCGCCCACTTGGCTTCCCACGAGGCCTTGCCCAGGGTATGCAGGTTGCGCACCTTGTTTTCGCCGCGCCAGCCCTGCTTGCGTGAATAGAAGTAGCAGTAGCCCATGAGCACAAAACCGGTCATGATACCCGGCACGATGCCGCTCATAAACAGATCGCCGATGGAAACCTGGGCGGATACGCCGTAGACCACAAAGGGGTTGCTTGGCGGAATCATCACGCCCACGCAGCCAGCAGCAGCCACCAGGGCGGCAGAAAAATACTTGTCGTACCCGCGTTCGATCATGGCAGGGATGGTCAGTGCGCCAATGGCCGCCACCGTGGCCGGGCCGGAACCGCTGATAGCCCCAAAGAACATGCAGGTCACAATGGCCGTAAGGCCCATGCCGCCATACAGACCGCCCACTATCTCGTCCGCAAGGCTGAGCAGACGCCGCGAAAGGCCGCCAGCGCCCATGAACACGCCCGCAGCGATAAAGAACGGGATGGCCATGATGGGGAAACTGTCGATGGACGTAAACGACACCTGGGCCATGTACTCAATAGGCAGGGTGTCTGCGCTTATGATGGTGGCAAGGGTGGAAAGCCCCAGCGAAATGGCAATGGGCACGCCAATGGCGCACAAAACCACAAAGTATCCAAAAAGCGCCGTCAGAGGCTCAATATAATCAAAGATAAAACAGGGAGAAGCAATGAGCGCTGTCAGGGCCAGACCAATGAGCGTATCAAGCGCGCCGCACTCCTTCACCTGGCCGTAGAGCGACTGCAAAAGCCGCAGGCACATGAGGCCGAAGCCCAGCGGCAGAATGAGGTACGGCACAAGATAGGGCATGCCCAGAGCAGTTGTGTACTGGGGAAATGTCAGCAACCGTTCTATCTGCCCCCAGCCGAACCATGCGATGGTGGCTGTAAGGCATAAAAACAGCGTTTCAACCGTTATCCAACTGATGCGCTGCCAGCGGGGAGGCAGGTGGTCATACAGCATGTCCACGCGGATGGACGAGCGCTTTCTGATAGCCACAGAAACGGCCAGATAGGAAATCCAGATAAAAATATACCGCGAAAGCTCTTCAGTCCATACAGCCGCACCGGCACGTTCAATGAACTGGGTAATGATGTAGCGGTAAATAACCTGCCAGGTAATGAATAAAATAATGCTGATCAGGCCAGCGACCATGAAAATGCTTTCAAAATTCTGGTTCAGCCAGCGCAGAGGACTGTTTTTTGCTTCTGTGGCGTTCATGCTTTTCCCCGTCGGTGAGTGCTAACTCTTGTTGGGGGGCCTGCCAGCAAAACTGGCGGCCCCCCGACAATAACTACTTCTGCGTTGCGGCGATCAGTTCCAGCAACTCAGCAGGAATTTCCTTGGCAAACTTTTCGCGCACAGGAGCGGTCTTCTTTTTCAGTTCCTCACGCTGTTCGGGAGTGAGCATGTGGATGGTGATGCCCCGGTCACGGAAGGCCTGCCAGGCCAGCTTTTCAAGCTTCACGGTCTCCGCGCGCTGCCATACCAGAGCTTCGTGAGCCGCTTCGGCGATGATCTTCTGCTGTTCGGGGGTGAGGCTGTCCCACTTCTTCTTGTTCATCAGCAGCACATGCATGGAATAGTTGTGCTGTGAATCCATGGCATACTTAAGCACTTCAGTGTGCTTGGCATCGTTGAGCAGGGAGAATGTGTTGCCCTCGGCATCTACAGTGCCCTGCTGGAGCGCAGTGTAGGTTTCACCCCAGGCCACAGGAGCCGGGTTCATACCCAGTTCGGTGGCCACGGCCACTTCCACGGGGGAATCCGTGGTGCGCACCTTGAGGTTCATGAGATCCTGCACGCTGTTCAGGGGCTTTTTGGCAGAAACAAAGTTGCGGTAGCCGTATTCGCTGAACATGATGGTCTTGAGGCCGATACCGCCTGCAACCTTGTCCAGAGCCTTGCCAAGATCGCCTTCGTCCAGGGCCTTGTAGAGCTTGTCCTGATTTTTGGGGTCAGTCACATAGGGCAGATCGATGGCCATAAAGGCCTTGGAAAAACTGGCAAGGTTGGGCGAAGAGCTTGAAGACATATCAAGCGTGCCAGCCTGAGCGGCTTCTGTGGTCACGCGGTCGCTGCCAAGCTGACAGTTGCCGAAAATCTGGATGCGGATTTTCTTGTTGCTTTTCTGCTCAACAAGTTCCTTAAACTTTTCATACCCTACGGTCACGTTATTGCCCGGAGCCATGGGGTGTCCCAGCCTCAGGGTCAGCGGCTTTTCAGCAAAGGCATCTTGCGAAAAAAGGCTCATGCCGAGGCAGGCTGTAGCCGCAAGAGCGGTTGCAAAAAATAGTTTACGCATGTTTCTCCTCGCTCTCTGTAGGGGGTTGTAAAACATAAACCAGGACGGCCTCATCAAAGGCCTCCGCTTTGTGATTTTTTTGTTTTGCACAATGCGTGCCATTAAAAATCAGGATCTAAAAGTGCGTATGGCTAATTTAGACTTATTTTACAGCTAGTTAATAATAAACAAAGCGCGCAGCCAATCAGCGCAAGATTATTGCTGTCGCAAATCCGCACCTATTGATACCTGCTGCCGACAACGCTTCTGGGCACATTGTGAAATATGTTTCATATAGGATTTTCGCAATTTTGAGACCCTTTGGCAAACCGCAATTCCTCAGCATGTCGCAAAATTGCGTCGCACTCCTGTACCAGTTTATCAAAAAACAATCCTGACTGATGCAATCATGCATCATCCCTTCCCTCGCAGGTGCCATCTGAGCGCCTGCAAATTCATATTTTTAAAAAAATAAAATTATTTCATAGTATTATAAAATTTGGCACACCCCATGCAAATAGGGGGCAACCGAGGATTGCCACAAACTATCGGCGTTCTCCGCGCGGCGGCACCACAACAGCACCGCGCGCCACATATTCATATTTCAGGAGTAGCGTGATGAGCACCACCACTTGCGAATGCCGGTCCCCCCAGGAACAGCGTTTGTACGACAAGATTGAGGGCAGGGAAGACAAGTTCCGCAAAACCCACACCCGCGTTTTCAAGCTGCTGGAGCGCTTTGAGGGCCAGAAGCCGCGCATCGACATTGAACGCGCGCTGTACTTCACCCAATCCATGCAGGAGACAGACGGTCAGCCCCTGGTACTGCGATGGGCAAAGGCCCTCATGCACATTGCGAAAAACATGACCGTCTACGTGCAGGAAGACCAGTTGCTGCTTGGCCGCGCCGGTTGCGACGGCCGTTACGGTATTCTGTATCCCGAACTGGACGGCGATTTTCTGGATATCGCCGTGCGCGATCTGCCCACCCGCAAGACCTCGCCCGCCACGATCACGCCTGAAGACGCCAAGCGCGTTATTGAAGAAATTGCGCCGTACTGGAAGGGCAAAACCTACCATGAGGCCCTTAACGCCGCTCTGCCCGCCGAGATCCACAAACTGACCTATGACGACCCCATGGGGCTTATCTCGCGCTTTATCGTCAACGAAACTTCGTCCTTCCGTTCGTCCATCCAGTGGGTGCACGACTATGAAAAGATCCTGAAGCGCGGCTTTAACAGCATCAAGAAGGAAGCCCAAGACAAGCTGGACGCCCTTGATCCCCTGAGCTGCAAGGACGCCTGCGAAAAGCGCCCCTTCCTTGAAGCCATCGTCATCGTGTGCGATGCCATCGTGCTGTGGGCCAAGCGCCACGCCGTGCTTGCCCGCGAAATGGCCGCCAAGGAATCCGACCCCACCCGCAAGGCCGAACTGCTGCGCATGGCCGACAATGCAGACCACGTGCCCGGCGAACCCGCCCGCGACTTCTGGGAAGCCTGCCAGAGCCAGTGGTTCACCCAGATGTTCTCGCGCATTGAGCAGAAGACCGGCACCACGATCTCCAATGGTCGCATGGACCAGTACTTCTTCCCCTTCTACGCCAAAGACCGCGCCGAAGGCAAAATCACCGATGCCCAGGCCACGGAACTGCTGGAATGCATGTGGGTAGGCATGGCCGAGTTCATCGACATGTACATTTCGCCCACCGGCGGCGCTTTCAACGAAGGTTATGCCCACTGGGAAGCCGTGACAGTTGGCGGCCAGACCACCGATGGGCGCGACGCCAGCAACGCGCTGACCTACCTGATCCTCAAGTCCAAACGCGAGTTCCCGCTGCATTACCCCGACCTCGCGGCCCGCATCCACTCCCGCGCGCCTGAGCGCTACCTGTGGGACGTGGCCGAAACCATCAAGTACGGTTCCGGCTTCCCCAAGCTCATCAATGACGAAGAAATCGTGCCCCTCTACGTTTCCAAGGGCGCGACCTTTGAGGAAGCCCTGGACTACGCGGTTTCCGGCTGCACCGAAGCCCGCATGCCCAACCGCGACACCTATACCTCCGGCGGCGCATACATCAACTTTGCCGCTGCCGTGGAAATGGTGCTGCGCAATGGCCGCATGAAAAAATACGGCGACCAGCTGCTGGGCGTTGAAACCGGCGACCCGCGCAACTTCAAGACCTGGGACGAATTCTGGAACGCCTACGTGCAGCAGCACCTGCTGTTCCTCAAGGCGGCCTTTACCCAGCAGTACATCATCAACAAGCTGCGCGCCCAGCACTTTGCCCAGCCCATGGGCTCGGCCATGCACGACCTGTGCATGAAGCACTGCATTGACCTGCATCAGGAACATATCCCCGAAGGCATCAACCTGGGCTACTTTGAATACATGGGCCTTGGCACGGTCGTGGACTCCCTCGCCGCCGTGAAAAAGCTGGTGTTTGAAGAAAAGAAACTGAGCATGGACAAGCTGCTGGCAGCCATTGACGCCAACTTTGAAGGCTACGACGACGTGCGCGCCATGTTGCGTTCCGCCCCCTGCTACGGCAACAACGATGAATACGCCGACGCCATTGGCCGCGAAATCGACAAGATTTCTGTGGAATACGGCGGAAAGTACTCCATGAAGGAGCTGGGCATCCACAACGATGTGCGCTACGTGCCCTTCACCTCGCACGTGCCCTTCGGCAAGGTGGTTTCCGCCACGCCCAATGGCCGTACCGACGGCTTCCCGCTTTCCGACGGCTCCTCGGCTTCGCACGGCGCGGACGTCAACGGCCCCACCGCCGTGCTGCTCTCCAACTACCAGACCAAGAACATGGGCATGCGCGACCGCGCCGCCCGCATGCTGAACATCAAGTTCACGCCCAAGTGCGTGGAAGGCGAACAGGGCACGGAAAAGCTGGTGTCCTTTATCCGCACCTTCTGCGACCTCAAGCTCTGGCATGTGCAGTTCAACGTGGTGAACAAGCAGACCCTGGTGGCCGCGCAGAAAGACCCGCAGAAGTACCGCAACCTCATCGTGCGCATTGCCGGGTACAGCGCCTACTTTGTGGATCTGTCGCCCGACCTGCAGAACGACCTGATTGCCCGTACTGAACACGACGTGATGTAATATTCAACCGCGCGGCAGCCTCAGCATCCGGGCTGCCGCGCTTTTTTCATAAAGGAAGGGTTTATGTGCCTGGAAGACAGCCAACAGCGGGGCATGGTTTTTAACATACAGAAATATTCGGTTCATGACGGCCCCGGCATAAGAACCATTGTCTTTCTCAAGGGCTGTGCCCTTTCCTGCCGCTGGTGCAGCAACCCTGAATCGCAAAAACGCGAACCGGAGCTGGCATTCAATGCCGGACGCTGCCTGGGCGTTTCCAAGTGCGGGCACTGCATTGTGGCCTGTCCGCACGGCTCCATCACCCTGGGTGATGACGACAAGCTGAACATTGACCGCAGCCGCTGCGCCGAATGCGATCTGCCCTGCGCCGCTGCCTGCCCCGCCCAGGGTTTGCTGGTTTATGGCAAAGAGCGTACGGTGGATGATGTGCTGAATGTCGTTGAACAAGATATGGCCTTCTACGCCCGCTCTGGAGGCGGCCTGACCCTTTCGGGAGGCGAACCCCTATTGCAAGGGGAATTTGCCGTGGCCCTGCTGCGCGAGGCCCGCACCCGGCGCATCAAAACCGCGGTTGAAACCTGCGGCATGGTTTCGCCTGATACCATCCGCGAGGCCGCGCCATACCTCAATTACGTGCTGTTCGACATCAAGCACATGGACAGCGCAGTGCACGAAGCGCAGACAGGCCTGCCCAACAGGCGTATCCTCGAAAATTTTCGCATTCTGGCAGAAGAATTTCCCGATCTGCCCATACTGGCACGCACACCGATAATTCCCGGCTTTAACGACAGCGAAGAAGCCATTGCCGCCATTGCCGGATTCCTCAAGCCTTTTGAGCGGGTGGAATACGAAATGCTGCCCTACCACCGCCTTGGTACGCAAAAATACCAGTTTCTCGACAGGCCCGTGCCCATGGGCGATGTAAAGCTGGAAACAGAGCACATGAACAGGCTTCAGGCTGTGGCGCAGGGCATCCTGGGCGATCGGCTCCGCATACCCCACTGATAACCACTTACCCCAAACTGACGACCTATGGCATGCAAATCTTCCGAGCTTCTATCAAAACATGTGGAGCGCATACTCGACGCCCTGCCTGAAGGCGTTTTTATAAGCGACGCCTCTGGCACCAGCCTGCGGGTCAACCGCATGTACGAGCAGCTGACCGGGCTGACCCAGGAACAGATACGCGGCAAGAATGTGCGCGATCTGGTACAGGAAGGCACGTTTGACTGCATCCTGAACCCGGAGATCGTGCGCACGGGCAGGCCCACCACCCATGTGCAGCAGCTCAAAAACGGTAAAAAGCTTGTGCTTACGGGCTTTCCCGTTTTTGATGCCAAGGGGGATCTGTGTCTGGTGGTCACGTTTGCGCGCGATGTCACCCTGCTCGCCCAGTTGCAGACCCAGGTGGCCGGGCAGTGCAAGCTTATTGACCAGATCAACGACCAGTTGGCCTACATTGCGCAGGGCGCGGCAAAATCGCGCGAACCTGTGTATGCCAGCCGGGCCATGGGCGATGTGGTTTCCCTGCTGCGCCGCTTTGCGGACACGGACGCGACCGTGCTTATTCTGGGCGAGACCGGCGCGGGCAAGGACGTGTTTGCCCGCTACACCCACTCCCAATCGGCCCGCAACGATAAAATCCTGCTCAAGGTTGACTGCGGCGGCATTTCTGAATCGCTCACAGAATCCGAGCTGTTCGGCTACATGCCGGGGGCGTTCACGGGCGCTTCCAACAAGGGCAAGGCCGGATATTTTGAAATTGCCGATGGCAGCACCATCTTTCTGGACGAAGTGGGCGAGTTGCCGCTTTCCATGCAGACGCGGCTCTTACGCGTGCTCCAGGACGGAGAAATCATGCGGGTGGGCGCTTCCAGCCCGCGCAAGGTGGACGTGCGCATCATTGCCGCCACCAACCGCGATCTGGCCGAAAGCGTGGAGGCCGGGACCTTCCGCCGCGACCTGTACTACCGCCTCAATGTTGCCACGGTGCGCATCCCCCCACTGCGCGAAAGGCAGGAAGACGTGCGCGCCCTGGCAGAACACTACCTCGCCCAGTACACTGCCAAATACCACAAGGCCATGGCCTTTATGGACGTGACCCTCGACATCATGACGGCCTATTCCTGGCCCGGCAACGTGCGTGAGCTGCAAAACCTTGTGCACAGTCTGGTCATCACGCTCAGCGGGCCGCTGATTTCCCCGCGCGACCTGCCGCCGCAGATATCCGGCGCACCCCGTGAAGCCTCGTGCTATACCGAGGACATCCTCGCCGCCCGCCGCCCCCTGCGCGATATCATGGCTGAAATGGAGCGGGATTTTCTGCTCAAGGCCATTGAAGTGCACGGCTCTGTGCAGCGCGTGGCGGAGCTGTTCCAGATCAACCGCAGTACGGTGTTCCGCAAGTTGCAGGGCGCACGGCGGATTGACTGATGCGTGTGGGCGTCAGGGCTGGCAACGCGACAGTCAAGACGCATGCTTCCCCCTTGGTGGTGGCGGCCTTGACGACCCTGGTCATGATTCTTTTTGCCGCCAACTCCCTGCTCTGCCGTTTTGCGCTTGCCGAAGGGCAAAACGCTCATCCCCTGAATCCCTCTGTATATACGGCCCTGAGGGCCATTTCTGCCGCTGCCATGCTCTGGCTGCTCCAGATGCGGCGCGGCGGCAACCCGCTGCGTGCCGGCAGCTGGGGCGCGGCGCTGGCGCTGTTTGGCTATATGGCCTGCTTTTCCTGGGCTTATGTTCGGCTATCTGCCGGGGCGGGCGCTCTGGTTATTGCCGTGGCCGTGCAGGCTGGCATGCTCGTGGCCGGGCTGCGGCTGGGGCAACATCCCGGCAAGGCCCAGAGCCTGGGCATTGGGCTTGCCATGGCAGGCCTGGTCTATCTGCTGCTTCCGGGGCTTGATGCGCCGCCAGCAGGGGCTGCTACGGTCATTTTCTGCTCTGGCCTGTGCTGGGCGGCCTATACAATTTACGGCAGGGGGGGCGGCAATGCCGCTGCGGCCACGGCTGGCAATTTTATCCGCTGTGTGCCGCTGGCTGTAGTGCTGTTAGCTTGGGCTGCGGCCTTTGACCAGGCTGGCATGCCCGCCGCGTGGCCGTGGGCAGGCGTTGCCTGCGCCCTGGCTGCCGGAGCTCTGGCTTCGGCTCTTGGCTATGTGCTCTGGTATGCTGTTTTGCGCTGGCTCAGCGTGCCCTCTGCCGCTGTGGTGCAGTTGAGCGTACCGCTCATCACCGCCCTTGGCGGCACCATGCTCATGAATGAAGTTCTGGGCCTGCGGCTACTGGTGAGCGCCCTTGCCATTCTGGGCGGTATTTTCTGCGCAACGGCTCTGCCCCACCTGCTGCACAGGCGCTGAACAAACAGGCCGCGCGCCTGCGCCATCCCAAGTATGCCGGGGATAATAAACGCTGCTGTAAAGGCGCACCAAGCGCTACTTTGCTGATGCGGACAGCAGATTGGCCAGGATGACTTCCATCACGCTATAAAAAACTTCAAGGTCTGCATCGGCTATACCCGTCAGGGCTTCAGTGCGCAATTGGTTGCCAATATTCAGGATATCTGTGATGACGTTGTCCGCTTTGGGGGTCAGACATATCCGTCTGGCGCGCCTGTCGCCCTCCACACCCACACGCTCCACAAGGCCCATGCGTTCAAGGCCATCCAGTACCCGCACCAGGGTGGGGCCTTCCACGCCCACAGAAACGGCCAGATCCTTTTGCAGGGCCTTACCGTTCATCCGCGACAAGTGCATGAGCACCAGCCAGCGCGCCTGGGTCAGTCCCAGATGGGAAAGACGCTCGTCAAGCTTGGTACGCCATGTGCGGGAGGTGCGGTTGATGATTATACCAACAAGGTCTCTGGTAGAAGCGCTCATTGTAATGCCCCCATTGTGTGCGTTGCCAGCTTGCAGTTGACACTTTCTTGCCGTCTGCATGGTGCCAACCCAAAACTAATTTTGGCACCAGATGTTATGCACTGCCACATCCAAACGTCTCGCGCAAGTCAGAAAAATTTTCAAAAGCACACATCAGCCCGCAGAATCAGACCACGCGCAGAGGATCACCCTGCCAAGCAGACCTGCAACACGCTGCTGGAGCGCATATGGCAAACAGGAAAGTATGGGAAAAAGCCCGGGAAATAAAGTAAATAAAATATACGTAAATTAATACAACCTAAAAACAGGGCTGGACGCCAGCGCGTTGAACCCTTTACCGCTGTCGCGCCAACTAAAAAAGGCAATCCAGAAACATGCGATCGCCAATGCCCTGAATGAATGCGTCAATGTGCACCAGAGCCAGCCGATGTTCCAGAGCCCCACGTTCGTGCCTGCATCCGCAGAGCATGTCTTCAAGTTCGGTCACATCCCGAACGCCAAAATAGTCGCCGAACAGACGGATATCGGCGATTATTCCGTCACGCACATCCATGTGTACGTCAAGTACGCCGCCAGGGGTCTTTGTGCTGCGTTCAAAGGCGTAATTGGGTGAATAGCCAAAATTCCAGTACCAGGAGCGGTAGCGTTCTTCTGCCAGAGCCTCAATGGCGGTTATTTCTTCCGCGCTCAAGGCAGTCTGCCCCGACCAATCCTCCCCGGCCACAAAGCGCATGAGGTAGTTTATGAATTCCTCAATGGGCATGGGTTGGGGCAAAAAATCCACAATATTGCCCACACGACCACGCACGCTTTTGACTGATTTATCAATGTATTTTGCGGGGCTGGGCTTGAGCGCGGCACAGACAGAATCCAGGTTGGCAGAATACAGCAGGGTGCCGTGGTGCAGCAGGCGGTCGCGGTGCATGTGCTGCGCGTTGCCGGAAATTTTGCTTTCGCCAACGACCATGTCGTTGCGGCCATTGAATTCACAGGGGACGCCAAGGGCATTGAGCGCTTCGGTAATGGGCGTGGCAAAGCGCTTGAAATCCAGCAACCCTGAATGGTTGTTCAGGCTGATGAAGGTAAAGTTGATATTCCCCAGATCATGAAAAACAGCTCCCCCGCCGGTGAGTCTGCGCACAACGGGGATGCCGTGCTGCTGCACATAATCGGCGTTGATCTCGGAGTGGGAGTTCTGGTTCCGCCCCACAATAACAGAAGCCGCATTACGCCAGAGCATAAAAATGTCGGTTTCGCTATTGCGCAGCAGCCATTCTTCCGCCGCCAGATTGAACGAGGCGTCTGTACAAGGATTATAGATAAAGCGCATACTCCCCCCCATAAAACACATTATTGGGACATATCGCATTTTCTACATTTGTCCAAGTCATTCACCGATGCCGACGATTGCAGGCATGAGGGGAGCGGCGCTTGTTCCGCAAGCTGGCGGCAATGCAGTGGGCGTTATCAACGCTGGCATAAAAGAGCGTGTATCTACTTGGCCGTATGCCCGCTCTTTTATGCCAGGGAAGTATCAGCAGCGGGTTGTGCGAGCTTAAACAGCTCCCGGCAGCCCACCTTCAGCCAGACTGCCAGTTATTCTACCGTAACCAGTGTGCCTTCTTCAAAAACGCAGGGGTTCAGCTCATTGCCAAGACCGGGCAGATCCGGGATGCTGAACATGCCGTTCACCGGCTGGTAGTCATACTTGCACAGGCGTTTGTTGTAGCCGTGCAAGTTGTATACATGGTGCTCGTGGATGGTGAAATTGGGAATCACCGCCTCAAGATGCAGGGACGCTGCCGTAAGCAGGGGGCTTGAGCACACGTGCACCTGTACACCCACGTCATAGGTGTGGGCCATATCACATATTTTTTTTGCTTCGGTTATGCCGCCGCAGTTGCCGATGTCCGGCTGGATCATCTGAATGGAGGCATTGTGAAAGTACGGAGCAAACCCCCATCTGCCATAGATGCGCTCCCCCTGAGCAATGGGAATGCCCAGATTGTCGTGGACGTATTTGTTCAGTGACGGTTCCGGGGTGCAAGGTTCTTCAAAAATCAGAATGCCATATTCCTTGGCCATGTTCCCGATCTGGATGGCAGACTGCACATCCGTGTAGGAGTGGTTTTCCATTATCAGATCCACATCCGGGCCAATGGCTTCGCGCACGGCGCTGATGCGATCGCGCAGCATGCGCATGACATGCGGCGGCTGAAGACGGGTGGTTTGTTCGCTGTTGGTGCGGTTGCCCTTATCATCAAAGGCATAAAAATCAATCTTGATGGCATCATAGCCATCACCAACTGCTTTTTTGGCATAGCGCGCGTAATCATCCGGGCTGACTGCCGCCTTTTTACCGTCTTCATCCCAGCCAAACTGCAACTGGCTGGCATAACAGCGCAGTTTTTCACGTCTTTTGCCGCCGAGCAACCTGTACACCGGTTCTTTGTAGTATTTACCCTTGATATCCCAAAGGGCCACATCAAGGGCTGAAATACCGGCAAAAGCCACGGCTCCGCCATTCTGCCCCCAGAATGTGGATTTATAGAGTGTTTCCCATATGGGTTCATTGTCCAGAGGATTTTTGCCGATCAACAGGGGCGCAAGCTCGCGGATCATGCCAAAGGCAGCATACGCGCCCCGCCCATAAGCAAGTGCGGCCTCGCCATCGCCATAAAGGCCGTTATCCGTGTACACACGGCAAAGGACCGGTCGCCACAGGGGCGGGTTATTGGGGGTATCCAGTATCACTATGTCGATCTTGGTGATTTTCATGGCAGCATCCTGTTTAGCAAAGTGCATTTGCCTATATGATTACACTTTTGTCCTGCCATTGCGCGGCAGGGTTAGGATCAATGACAACAATCCGCATCCGGCACGATAAACAACGCCAGATACGCCGCGCTGAAGGCTGCTAGAACCCGGCAACGCTGCCGCCCTTGTACAGGGAATTGATGGCATTGCGAACATCTTCAGTGGTATATGCCTTGATGAGATCCCTGGTCCACGGGGCGTCCTTGTTGGCGCTGGAAACAGTGAAGCCCACGCCAAACTTGTCCAGATCGCTGGACTGGGCCAGTTCTGTAAAGTCAGCCACCTTGTTGCTCACGATAAAAAGCTTGGCGCTGCATGCCGCGTCAACATCCTGAAGGGCAGAAATAACCTGATGCGTATCGAGCTTTATGATCTCGATTTGTTTTATGTTGCTTTCGATATCAAGGTCGGTGGGATTGGTGACGCCGGGCTTGAGCTTGATGAAACCCAGTTCCTCCAGCAGAAACAGAGAGCGGCTCATGTTGGATTCGTCCTGCGGAATGGCTATGCTGGCACCTTCTTTTATTTCACTGATATTTTTATGCTTTGAGGAAAAAATACCAAAGACGTTTTTATGAATATACGGCGTAAGCATGGTTATGCTTTTTGATTTTGTTTTATTGTAGCTGTCCATCCAGGGCTTGTGAGCGTGCAGGGAGGCATCAATTTCGTTATTGTCGATGGCTTCAAACATTATTGTTGCATTTTGCAGAACAATTACTTGAACCTTGTAGTTCATGGCTTCAAGTGCCTTCACCCCTGCCTGAACTTCTGGCTCATTGTAGGCCATGCAGGCCAGTCGCAACGTTTTTGGCTGTGCGCTTGCCTCTGCCTTGGAACTTTCCTTTGTTTCATTGCAGGCGGTCAGACACAACAGGGCAAGGACGGAAAGCAGAACAAAAATCTTTTTCATTGGTGAAATTCCTTTTTCATCATTTATTATATGCTGGTAGCTTTGTGCTAACTTTATTGCGGCGCGCCATGTCAGCTTGCAGACTTGTACAGCCTGTCTCCTATAGCCTGAATACCCATGACGATAACAAACATTATAAAAACTAGAAGATACATTACAGTGTCGTTAAAGCTCTGGTAGCCGTAAATGAGTGCCGAAGCCCCCACGCCGCCTGCTCCCATTGTCCCGGCAATGGTAGAAAGCCCAAGCATATGAATGACCCCAAGCACGGACGCACTGATGAGCGAGGGGAGAGTGGCGGGCACAACTACCCGAAAAATAATCTGAAAATTACTGGCGCCGAATGAATGCGCGGCTTCAATGAGGGCAGGGTTTACTTCTTTCAGGCTGTTCTCAAACATTCTGCCAAAAAACGGGGTGGAGGCCACAGTAAGCGGCAGCAGGGCCGACACCCAGCCAATGGAAGAAGATGTTACAAACCGTGTAACAGGAATGATGGCCACGATCAGTACCACGAAAGGAAAGGAACGTATGCTGCTTACCAGCGCGCTGAGCACCTGATAGGTTCTGGGGTTTGGCCTGAGGCCGTTCTGCCCGGTCACAAACAGCGAAACTGCAAGCAAAAAGCCAAAAAAACCACCGAGAAGCGAGCCAAAAAGCAGCATCTTGCCTGAGGCCACAAGCGCGGGAAGAAGTATCTTTGCCCAAACAACTTCCATAGGATAATCAACCATTGCAGCAACCTACCGCGAAATAATTTTGCAGGGCACGCCCTGTTTCTGAAAAAAAGACAGGAATACATCCGCGCGTTCACTCGGGAAATTCAGGGCAAACACCCCATATACGCCACCCCTGTGGCGTGACACCTTGCTGTCCAGCAGATGATAAGGGTGCCCCACATCGCACGACATTCTGTAGAAGAGCTCCTGCTGGGTGCGCTGCTCCAATGTGACAATCTGAACCGTACAACCCTCAGCCGGAATTTCCACCTCTCCTTCACCCAGCAGATTGATGAGGGCGGGCGGCTGCTGGATAAATATTTCGCGCACATCGCCCGTGGTGTCGCATCTGCCATTCTCCAGAATGGCCATCTTTGTGCAGATTTTGCGCACCACAGACATCTGGTGGGTAACGGCAATAATGGTGACCCCAAGTTTTTCATTGAGACCCATGAGCAACTCGAGGATTTCATCGGTAGTTCTGGGGTCAAGGGCCGAGGTGGCTTCATCGCTCAGCAGAATGGCCGGATCCATGACCATCGCGCGCGCAATGGCCACTCGCTGTTTTTGACCGCCGCTCAAATCTCTGGTTTTGGTATTTATTTTGTCTGCAAGGCCTACAAGTTCAATAACATACTCAATCTTGTCCTTTTGCTGCGGCACAGGTTTATGCCAGCACTGCATGGGGAGGGCTACATTGTCGTAAACAGATTTGCGATCAATGAGCGAAAAATTCTGAAATATCATTCCGATATTTTTTCTTGTTTCGCGCAGCATGTTGTCATTGAGACCTTCAATGGCAATGCCGTTAACCGTGATACCGCCGGAAGAAAATTTCTCCAGTCCGTTGATGCAGCGCAACAAGGTGGATTTTCCTGCACCGCTACGTCCAACAAGGCCGTATACATCGCCCTTGTTGATGGTCAGATTGATGCTGTCCAGCACCTGCACTGTTCCATAAAATTTTGACAGGTTTTTGATTTCGATCATGGGTGTTTGAGGTGGCTATAGGTGGCGGGGAAACTACCAAAGCCCGCCGGAACTGACGGGTTGGTGCGGGGCTGGGGCAGCACAGGCCATACAGAGGGGGAACAGGGAACACGTACGCCGGATGGGGGATGTGAAGCTACGGGAGGTGCAGCAGCAAAAGCCGCCAGACCGGTGACTGCCCAAAGGGCAGGCACCAGCCAGCGGCATGCTAATTCAGAAAGAATGCGTGAAAAACAGGAAAAACGTGCTGCTAACAGCAAAATGCCGACTGTTTGCAGCCGACGTGAGCACCTGAAGGCGTGGATAAGCTCATTTGCGCGGGGATTCTTCCAACCTGGAAGAAATGAGGCGGTCATAGCCTCAATCCGTTCATTTGAGCGAAAGGCAGCGGCATCCTGTTACGCAATGGGATAAAACCTGAAAAGAAAATTAACGGTTGTGTTATTTTTTAACGATAGTCAAATGAACTTTGTTTGTCCACTGATGGCCTCTTTGCAGCACTGAGAACCTTTCCGCAGATCAAAGCACTGCATTCTACAAGGGGCATACAGAGTGTATTCTTGTCAGCCCCTTGGCGGATGGCCCGGCCACTAGCGCCTGGGCGTCTGAAGCTTGGGCAGGGTATTGGCCCCGTGGGGCAGCAGTGTTGCCCGCAGGTCTTTGCCGCCGTTCAGCTTTTTTGCCAGCGCAAGGGCTTCATCCAGCGTTGTGGTAATGTGGATCTTTGTTTTGGCAAAATCTGCGGCATTCATGGAGCTGACCATGATGAGGTTGTGCTTTTCCGCCGACTCCGCAAACAGAAAGCCCACATAGCTGCCTATGGAAAAATTCTCGCGCAGGTCTTTTTCGCGTGCGTCCATGTTGTCGAAATCGCAAATCTGATGCTGGGTATCCGGGCTGCCAAAGCCCTCGGTGCAGGCGGACAGAATGATGATGGTGCCGCCCTCGCTCACCACCGCAAGGGCGTTGGCCAGGGTCTTGATGGTCTGGTAAAAATTGATGTCCTTGGGTGCGCCGCCAGCGCTTGCTATAACCAGAGGAGTGCGTTCTCCCACGTTGACGCCGTCGATGGCGTCAACCAGCGCGCAGGCCTCGCGATGGGCCTGCACCATGTCGCCAGCCACGGCCTTGATGATGTTGTAATTGTCGTCCACCACCACGTTGAGCAGGAAGCTGGGCTTGGCCAGCAGGGCGGCTTCTTCAAGATCGGCGTGAAAAATATTGCTAGTTTCCATATTGGCGCTGCGCACCGCCGCATTGGTGCCGCTGCCAAAGCCCTTGTTCAGGGCCAGGTTGTGGTGCCGCTGGATGGTCTCGTAGCTGGCGATGCCGGGCAGCAGATACTTGGGGCCGCCGCCGTACCCGGCCAGAAAGTGATACACCACGCCGCCGGTCAGGATGATATGGTCGCACTCCATGGCAAAGCGGTTAAACCACACCTCCGTGCCGTTGCTGGTCACGCCCGCCTTGACCATATCCGCCGCATCGCGGCACTTGTGGTCAATAACCTGAATACGGTTGTAAATATCCTCGGAAACGATGGCGATGTGCTCCTCGCGCGTCATGGGACGGTGCGTGCCCGTGGCCGTGAGTATACGAATGTCCGCATCGCGGATGCCGCATTTGTTCAGACGGGCCACCACAGCAGGAACATAAACATTGGGCGACTGCCACAGGCGGGTGGAGTCAGGCACGACAATGCAGACCGTCTGGCCGGGTTTGAGCATTTCCTCAAGCCGGGGCGAACCGATGGGATTATCCAGAGCTTCGTTAATGTGCTCCAGCGCGCTTTTTGCGGGCAGCGCAACCGCATTGGAATGCAGCTCCGCCGCGATGAGGCCGTTGCCAAGCTCCACAGAAAATTCCCTGTCGCCGTATTTCATGTAATGCTGTGCCATGAGTCGTGTCCCTGTTTGTTGCTGTGCCGCAAATGCAGCGCCGGGCCTTGTTCCGCGCAATTCTGCCGCGGCGCCAGTTCGTTCAGGGTCTGTTATGCCTCATGCAGGTTTTTGTGAAGAGGGGAAAATTCCGCTTCCGTGCCGCATTTGCTCTACCCAAACAGCGCGCTGCCCGTCATTACAAGGCCCGCGCAGGCAAGCATGATATCAATAAGCAGGCGGAAGGTCGCTTCAGACATGCCAAGCACAAAACGCTTGCCCAGAAAGGTACCAACAGCCAGCGCCGCCCCAACCACAAGACCATTGCACAGCACTGGCAGGGGCAAGCCGCCCACAGCGCCGAAGGCCAGAGCCTTGGCAACATACACGGCAATGGACGCGGCCGCCTCGGTGGCGAGCAGCGCGCCCTTGGCGAGGCCAAAACCGGCAAATATGGGAATGGTCAGCGGCCCGGTGGAATACACTACCCCGGTCAGATATCCCACAAGACCACCCGCCAGGGCCATCTGCGGGGAGCCAAGATGCATGCCGCGCGTACGGCTGGCCCGGCGCAAACCGATGAGCGCAAAAAAGAACAGCCCAATGCACAGGTTGGAAATTTCCGCGGGCATGATCCAGAGAGTCCGCACACCCAGCACCGCCGCAGGCACGGCAGTTACCGAATAGCAGGCAAAGGCCCTGAGGCTTATCTGCCGCCGCCAGGCCACCACCCGCGAGGCATTGCCCGCGATGGAGGCAACAGCCATGATGGGAATGGCGGCCTTGGGGCCGAAGGCCAGACTCAGCACTGGCAGCAGGATTATGGACGACCCGGTGCCCACCACCCCGCTGATGGCCCCTGCCACAATGCCGCATAGAGCAATAAGTGCGTATACCACGGCCTCTCCATTCTGCGCGCCCAGATTTGCGTTTACAGGGGCGTAATCTGATCTACCTCGTGGTGGAACACATAAGGATCTGCCACCAGCTCAAAGCGTTCGTCATCGGGATAGTGCACGGCAAGCTGGTAATTTTCGCCCGCAAAGGCCTTTATGGCCTCCAGAGAATCCCACCATGTGGCAAAGAAAAAGTGCTCCCATCCGCGAAAGGTCATGCGTTTGACCGCAACACCCAGATTGCCATGAACGCTTTTGGCGTGGTCTTCGCCCGTTTTGCGCAGATGCCCGGCAAAGGCGTCCCCCATAACTACAGGCACGCAGCCGTGCCATGTTCTCACAATCATACTGTCTCCTGTCTGCTCCTGCGCCGCCTCTGACGGGGGCGCATTGTCAACGAAAATGCCTTGTGGTACCCAAACCGCACACCAAGTCATCCTGCCTGAGGGATAATCCCGGCGTACTGGCGGCCCCGCGCCTGCGCCCTTGCTGTTTTCGGGGCAACAAACCCTGGCATCACCACATCGATTCACACCGGCCTACAGACCACTTTTCCTGTCCGCCTTCCAGAACGATTTCTATGCCATTACGCGGAGCACGCATATGATCGGGCCAATTGTGAACAGTGGCGGACTTTTCATCGGCGGCATCATCGGCGTTATTTTTGCCGACATTTTTCCTGAACGGCTCAAAAAGGCGCTGCCTTCCATCTTTGGCGTCATAACCCTGTGTCTGGGCGCAAGCCTTGTGGGTAAGGCCGCAGCACTGCCCGCCGTGACGATTTCGCTTATTCTCGGCACCATGGTGGGCGAAATCATGTATGCTGAGGCCCTGCTGCAAAAGTTCCTGCGGGCCATTTTTAGCCTGCTTAAGAGCAAGCGCATGGGCGACGAAAACTTTTCCCTGATGGTCATAACCTTGGTGGCGGCATTCTGCTTTGGCAGCATGGGCTTTTTGGGGGCCTTTCATGAAGGCCTCACCGGCAAGCCCGACATTCTGCTGACCAAGGCCGCGCTGGACATGTTCACGGGCGTGGTTTTCGGCTCCTTCATGGGCTTTTCCGTAAGCCTTATCGCCGTGCCGCAGTTTATTATTCTGGCGCTCATCTACATGGGGGCCACCACCATTGCCCCGTTCATGACCCCGGCCATGCTCAACGACTTTACCGCCTGCGGCGGCGTCATCTTTGTGGCCACGGGCCTGCGCATGTGCGATATCAAGATATTCCCGGTCATCAACATGCTGCCCGCGATGGCCATTATTTTGCCGCTTTCGCACCTGTGGGAGCTGTACTTTCCCTTCAAGTAACCGGCCTGCGACCATGGCTGAAATAGGTTTTTGCCCTCTGGCGCGCAAGGCCGGAGGGCAAAACCGGTTAAACACTGCGGCTAGTGCAGCGATTGCAGTTGGGCCAGCAGATCCTCTGGCAGATCAATACTATTTCGCTCACTGGCGGCGCGGCTGAGGCCGATACGGCGATCGCCCGGAAGGCGCGCGCCCGGCTGGTCGCTGATGAAGCCCAGCAACTGCTCCACGCGGTCCAGAAAATTCGCCCCTGCCGTTGCCGCAGGGTCCATGACCAGAAAGCTCTGCCCCAGACGCGGCGGCGGGCCATCCGGCGTGAACAGCGAAGAGGCCTCAATGGCCAGGGAAGCCCCCGTAAGCGCTGCCGACATTATTTCCACAATGAGAGCCAGGGCGTAGCCCTTGGGGCCGCCAAAGGGCAGCAGCGCACCGTTGAAAGCCTTGACCGGATCGCAGGTGGGATTGCCCTCCGCATCTACAGCCGCGCCCTCGGGAATAGTCTCGCCTTTTTTTGCAGCCTGCAAAATCTTGCCGCGCGCCAGCAACCCCATGGAAAGATCAACTACAAGGGGCGGGGCGTCCTTGCGCGGGCAGGCCATGGCCAGAGGGTTCGTGCCAAACGTCACCTTTGAGCCGCCGTAGGGGGCCAATGCTGCGGGGCTGTTGGCAAAGCCTAGGGCCAGCAGGCCCTGCGCCGCCAGATCCGCCACGGGAAATCCCATCACGCCCGCATGGTGCGAATTGCGCACGGCCATGAGGGCCACGCCAGACTCCCTGGCGGCCTTGGCCACCACGGGCAGGCCATCGGCAAAAGCGCTGAAGGCGAAACCGCAGCAGGCGTCAACCAGCACCACGCCGGGTTTTGTGCGTTCCACCACCGGAACTGCGTTGCCATCAACCTTGCCTGCCGCCGCCTGGGATGCATAGTAGGGAATGCGCGAAAATCCGTGCGAAGGCAGGCCTTCCATTTCTGCCCGCAGGAGCGAGGCGATGGTCAATTGGGCATTTCGCTGCCCGACGTTGTGGGCCTGCAAAATGTCTTCGCCCATTTTTTGTGCTTCGGTAAGGCTGATATGAGGCATGGAGTCTCCAGATTCTAGCTGATTTTACTTATAGTTGCTTGCATTGCGCGAGCACTTTTTGCATACCAGTATTGTTGATGGCGGAAAAGGATGTTTTGCGCGCCCGCCCTGGGGCTTTTCTACGCACAAACTAAATGCTAACCTTAAAAAGGCGCGCTGGCTCCCGCTTGGCCCGTGCTGCCGTTGAAGCTCCACGCGCGCGGCCATAATGGCAGTTCTGACCTGCGCGACGATCGGGAACAAAAGCCCTGTATGGGGGCAGCGGGCATCTTTTTTCCGTTTTACAGAAAATTGATGCTTGACTGCGCGCCTTAGTCGCCATAAGCAAGCTCGCGACAGGCATTGCCGCCGAAAAATTCCCCCCCTGGAATTCGGCGCTCAGGGTTAGTGCCCCTTTTGGGAATTGCTGCCTCACGCGATGCCAACATAAGGAAGGATAATGACGAGCTTCCATGACTTTCTTCGCAGTCTTTTTCCCATATGCCGCAGTATTACGGGCAACGGGGTGCGGCAGACGTTGCGCATGTTGCAGGAAGAATTACCGGGATTACGTACCTTTGAGGTAGCGTCTGGATCCAAGGTTTTTGACTGGACAGTGCCGGACGAATGGAACATCAGGGGCGCGCGGCTGACTGGCCCATCGGGTGAAGTGATTGCCGACTTTGCCGACACCAATCTGCATGTGATGGGGTATTCCGAACCCGTTGACTGCGACATTTCGCTGGAGGATCTGCAAAATCATTTGCATTCCCTGCCCGAAATGCCCAATGCCATTCCTTACATCACATCATATTATGCCCGGCGCTGGGGATTCTGCATCAAGCACGACGAGCGGCAAAAGCTGGCCCCCGGCATGTACCACGCCTCCATAGATTCCACTCTGGCTCCGGGGCATCTGACATACGGCGACCTCGTGATTCCAGGCCAGTGCGAAAAAGAAATTTTTCTTTCCACCTACATCTGCCATCCGTCCATGGCCAACAACGAGCTTTCCGGCCCGGTGGTGGCCACGGCCCTTGCGCAGTGGGTGGCGCAGCGCCCGCGCCGCTACACCTACCGTTTTGCCTTTGTGCCGGAAACCATCGGCTCCATCACCTATCTGAGCCGCAACCACGAGGCCTTGCGCCGCAATGTGGTGGCGGGCTTCAACCTCACCTGTATGGGCGATGAACGGGCCTATTCCTATCTGCCCAGCCGCAAGGGCAACACTCTGGCCGACAAGGCCGCCCTGCACGTGTTGCACCATTTTGCACCCGATTTTATCCGCTACACCTTTCTTGACCGCGAGAGCGACGAGCGCCAGTACTGCGCGCCCGGCATCGACCTGCCCCTGTGCAGCGTCATGCGCAGCAAATACCACGTCTATCCCGAGTACCACACCTCGCTGGACGACTGCTCGCTTGTCACGCAAAAGGGGCTTGAAGGCAGCGTGAACATCATGACGCGCATCCTTGAAGCGCTGGAAGAAAACGTCACCTACGAGCCGCGTGTGCTGTGCGAACCGCAGTTGGGCAAGTGCGGCCTCTACCCCACGCTGAGCACAAAAACTTCCTGTACGGAACAGGTCAATCTGATGATGGATCTGCTGGCCTATGCCGATGGCGAAACCACGCTGCTTGAAGAAGCAGACATTGTGGGCAGGGATATTTTTCGCTGTGCGGAAACCATGCGCAAGCTGGTTGAAAAGGACGTGCTGGCGGTCAAAACCTGCTGACGACTGTGCGCGGCATGGCTGCAAGGCCGCCGCGCAACAGCCGCGTCACGCCATGTCCCATCCCTGGGTTGTTTTCCGTCCCTGCTTGTAGCGGAAGTCGCATACCTTGCCGCCCTCAGCCAGTGTTGAGGTGCGCGCAAGGCCCGTGCCTTCCGCCCTTGCGGTGGGAAAGTCCACCCGGCAGGGATAAGGAGCCAGCTCGGGCATGCCCAGCGAGGCAAAATACTTCATCAGCCCGCATTCCGTGTAGTTTACGCCGATATCAAAATCGCGCCCATCACCCTGAAATACTGTCTGCACCCAATCCAGCGGGTAGCGCCGCTGCTGGCTGCGCATGGCCCAGCCCTGCAACAGGGCAAAATACTCCGGCGTAAAAAACCGCTGCCCGTTGGCGCGGTACGCTTCCTTCTGCTCCTCAAAACTGTAGACCGCCAGATCGTACACAAGCTTGCCCACATCCCTGGCGCTGAATCCGTGCGGGCGCATGGCCGTGTACAGCGCCGCATACTGCGGCCCTACCAGAAAGCTGGGATAGGTCAGGTTTTCCGGCCCGCCAATATCCGGCAGAGGCAACAGACGGGCATGGGCCTGCCTTGCCTGGGCAAACATGGCGCGCAAATCTTCCGCTGGCCGCTGCCCGGCAAGCATCTGCTCCGCCCCGGCGCACATGCCCGCAAATTCGGCTTTGAGGGCCTCATCGCTCACCGGCTTGCCGATGCCCTGCGCAATGGAGGCCATACAGGAACAGGGCAGCAGCAGACCGGCGCAGGTTCCCAGCGCAAAGGAGCAAAATGCGCGCCGGGTATAGCGTGGAAGCATAGTGACATGGTGCATGACGGCTCCTGCTTGCGACGCGTTTGCGCGCCAGACTGGGGGTTTACGGCATGGCTCACACTAGCCGGAGCCGGGGGCGCTGTCCACGCGCGCCATAGCAGCGGCAAGGGTCTGTGGTATTGTCTGTGGGATAGGTGCGCGGCACGCCTCGCTTTTGTGAGCAAATCACTATTAATTACAAATTATCATTTACTAATTTTAAATATAATTCAGTGTAATATATGCTTATGGCGATTTCATCACATTGGTATACCGGTTGACATGTAAACATAACTGGTACATGCAAAACGGCTGACCGGCGCATGCGGGTGACTGACGTCATTTCACCCCTGAGGCCGGAAACTGTTGCCCGTGATCAGACCAGCCGAGGAGCGTTCATGCCAATGCCTTTTGCCGTTGTGGTGTTGCAGCACCACAGTGTCCGCCTTTTCGGTGTGCGCATCCACACAACCCTGCACAACGCCCCGCAGGAATGCCCCCGGCTGTGGAATGAGGTCTTTACCCCCCGCATGCCAGAGCTGAGCGGCAAGCCCAGCAATACCTATCAGGGGCCGTCTTATGGGCTTTCCTTGTTTACAGACCATGCGGGGCTGGCTTTTGATTACTGGGCTGCAATGGAAGCTCCGGAACTTGCCGCGCCTCCCGCAGGCATGGACGCGGTAACCCTGCCGGGCGGTCTCTATGCCTGTTGCCGCATCCCCGCCGCAGGCATGCTTCAGGAAGCATACGACTACATGTATGACGAATGGCCTCAAACGCCGGGCGGCTATACCGTTCTTGCCGACAAGCCCTGCTTTGAGCGCTACGACAGCCGCTTTTTTCAGTCCGGCACCCACGATGTCTATGTGCCCGTGCTGCCCCGCGAAGACTAGCCTGCCCCCTGCTGCGGGCTATTGGGCCTGACTTCCCAGCTTCTTGGGTCTGATTTTCTGGCCTGACGGCCCTCCCCCTCATTCGCGCTCAGGCTTTCTGCCTTGCTCTGCCTGTTTGCCTGTCTCTTCAAACCATACCATAAAAGTATGCTATAAATTGCACTCTTTTTCGGAATGTGCCATATTGCGAATGAATCGTAATAATCGGCAATTCGGCTGCACCCTTGCGCCTGCACATGCCGATGAGGAGCATACATGGCACTGACCCGACGTAATTTTCTGGTGGGCGCGGCCTCTGCGGCAGGCATTGCGGCTGCGGGGCTGGATGCCCGGGCCGAAACCAATGGCGCGAGCGCCTCTGCCCAGCATGCGGAATACGCGACCCTGCTCGACATTGAAAAATGCATTGGCTGTGGGCAGTGCGTGGAGGGCTGCCGCGAGCGTAACGGGAGCCGCTATCCGGAAGTCAAAAAGCCCCTGCCGGTCATGTTTCCGCCCGGAACCAAGGATGAAGACTGGTCTGGCAAGCGGGATGTGGACGACAGGCTCACGCCCTATAACTGGCTGTATATTGAGAGCGTTACCGTGCAAAAGGACGGCGCGCCGCTTGAACTGCACATCCCCCGCCGCTGCCTGCACTGCACAAATCCGCCCTGCGCCAACCTCTGCCCATGGGGCGCGGCCAGCCGCCAGCCAGAGACCGGCACGGTGAGCATAGACAGCCAGACCTGTCTTGGCGGGGCAAAATGCCGCACGGTCTGCCCCTGGCACATCCCGCAGCGGCAATCGGGCGTGGGGCTGTATCTTGACCTCATGCCGCGCTTTGCCGGCAACGGCATCATGTACAAATGCGACCGCTGCGCAGACAGCTTTGCCCACGGCCAACTGCCCGCCTGTGTGGAGGTTTGCCCCCAGCAGGTGCAGACCATTGGCCCGCGCGATGAGATTCTGGCGCAGGCCCGCAAGCTGGCGCAGGAGCGCGGCGCGTACCTTTATGGCGTGACGGAAAACGGCGGCACCAATACTTTTTATCTGTCGCCCGTGCCGTTTTCCGAACTGGCGGTGCAGGCCAAACCCGGCCCCGGCAAGCCCACCTTTGCCCCGGTGGCGGACTCCATGGCACAGGCTGGCAACCTCACCCGCATGCTGATGACGGCTCCGCTGGTGGGCGTGGCAGGGGCGCTGGTGAGCGCGGCACGCCAGGGGCAAGGCCCGAACCACACGCAGGCCCGCCCTCAGGGTGCGCTGCATGACCCCAAGGCGGAAGCGGCCCTCTCCGGCGGCTTGCTCAAGAAGCTGTGGGTGACCGTGGCCCTGCTGCTCGGCTTTACGGGCATGATGCAACTGCCCGTGGCAAGCCGATACGGCATTGCCAAAGTTCCCGGCCTCACATGGACAGGCGATTTTTACACCACGCTGAACGTCCACTATATTCTGGCTGCCCTGCTGCTGGCGATGGGCCTGTATTGGCTGACCCTGCAAGTGCGCGGCAGGCTGCGGGGCCGCCTTGCCTACTGGGGCAAGGTGCGGCTGGCAGTGCTGGGGGTTGTGGTGCTGAGCGGCATGGCCCGCGTTGCCAAAAACCTGCCATCCATCACGTTTTCGCCGGGTATGACAACCTTTATTGACCTTGTGCATCTTGGTTTTGCCGTGCTGCTCGGCGTGCTCTGCCTCTGGCTGTGGGTAACAGGGCGCGGCGCATGGCGCGAGGATGGATAAAGGGCGTTGCCCGCAAACATGACTGCATGCACAGGCGGGTATTCTGCGGAATGCCGCCTTCATTATGGGCTTGCTTTCACCCGCAAAAATTTGTCTGTACTGGTCGCTACGGCTCTTGGCCCCGGCAGGATTTGGCGCTACGCTGATAGCTGCATCTTCCCTCCTCAAGCTAGTTTTGTGACATCCACATCCACCAGCGAGGCGCATCATGACCATGCCCGCATTTTACATCCCCCACGGCGGCGGCCCCTGCTTTTTTATGGACTGGATGCCGCCGGACACCTGGAATGCCCTTGGCGGCTGGATGCGCTCCATCCCGGCAACGTTGCCGCAACAGCCAAGGGCGCAGATTGTATTCTCCGCCCATTGGGAGCAGTCGGAATTTACCCTGCTGACCACGCGGACCCCTGGCCTGTATTACGATTACTACGACTTTCCGCCGCATACCTATGAGTTGCAGTGGCCTGCGCCGCCAGCGCCGGAACTGTTTGACCGTGTGGGCCAGTGCATGCGCTCGGCAGGGTTGCCGCTGGCAGAGGACACAACGCGGGACTTTGACCACGGCGTGTTTGTGCCGGGCCTGTTGATGTATCCAGAGGCGCAGATGCCCACGATACAAATATCGCTGCGGCGGGGGCTTGATCCGCTGGAGCATCTGGCTCTGGGGCGGGCGCTGGCCCCGCTGCGCGATGAGGGCGTGCTGTTTGTGGGCAGCGGCATGAGCTTTCACAACATGCGGGCCTTCCGCTACGGGGATAACACGCCCATTGAAGGGGCGGATGTTTTTGACAACTGGCTGGCGGATGCCGTGTGCAACCCCAATGCCGCCATGCGCAACGCTGCCCTTGCGGAATGGGAAAAGGCCCCCGGTGCGCGCTTTGCCCACCCGCGCGAGGAGCATCTGATCCCGCTGATGGTGATTGCAGGAGCTGCCGGAGCCGCGCAGGGCAAGCTTGCCTGGCACGGCAGGGCTATGGGCGCACCGCTCTCGGCATTTTCTTTTGACTAGATGAAATAAATACTTGCACCCCACGGCGAAAAAGTATAATTCCAAATTCCTCATGGGGCTGTAGCTCAGTTGGGAGAGCGCTTGAATGGCATTCAAGAGGTCAAGAGTTCAATTCTCTTCAGCTCCACCAGATAGGTAATAAAACCCCCGATCATTTTTCAATGATCGGGGGTTTTTGCGTGGCTAATTTTAGCCATGCGTGACATTAATAAAACGGTGTTATCTAAAACTTCTTAAATTGAGAAACCAAAATAATAAATATTTACATACTAAGCATTTTTGCTTTTTCAAGTAGAGCATCAAAATGCACTTTTGAGTTTTTTATTTCATTGTCTAAAGCATCAACGGCATGCATTAGATGTTTCATGTCATCATCTACCACTTCAGTTCTGAGCTTTTTTAATTGCATAATAGTTTTTTTAATAAAATCATTATATTGATTTTTTATTGTTGTAAATTCCTCCAATGCCTCACATAATCTCCCTTTAATTTCATACTTCATTTCACCATCAATTTTTGCAACATTATCTAATTTTTCTGTTATAACAGTACTTTCTTTTAAAATTTTGCGAACCATCTCTTTTAATTCGAGCTCCTTGCTGGCACACCACTGTGATACAGCATAACCATCTGTAATTATGCTGTATTCATGGCTTATTTTTTCATAAGATACTTTCCCCATGATAATTTTTTCTTCAAGCCCTTGTAGCGCGACAATAACACTATCTCCATGAAGCCTTAAGCAAATGAGCATTAAAATTATGATTGAAAGAATAAACGAACATGCCGCCATCATGGAAATATATTCGCTTTTGAATTCAATTAAAAAATTGAAACAAAAATATATAGCATAAAATAGGATAGAAATATTTGTTATAAATCTAAAAAACACAATATATCTATTAAATTCAATTTATTATTTACAACTATAAAGCCATACTTCATGCTTGAAACAATTTGGAATAATGTGCCAGCAAGAATCAATATGTAAAAAATTATGAAAAACCAATAAAAGAAATTATTGGTAGGTATTACTTTTATATAAATCGCATAACAATTTAAGATGGCAACGGATAAAAATAGTGCAAAGAAAAAACCACATACAACATTGTATATGCTATTTTGGACGCCGAATAAAATTGTAGTTTTTTTGTGGGAACTTAGGTTTTTTAAAACAGACAAAAGATAAAAAAGGGGCCATATTAAGTTTGCAAATGTTGTTAGCGATAACAAGAAAAAAGTGAACTGCCCTTCATGCATATTAAAGACAGCATCAACCCCATGTGATATGAGATAAAAAACAACACTAAGCAAAATCCATGTCGTTACACCCGATGTGCGTTGCTTTGCATATGTTCGTTCTATACGATTTTTGATAAAATCAAGCCACATTTTCACAGAATTACTGTCACTACCCACAGAGTTATCCATGTGGACCTCGCAAAGAAATAAACCTATTTTTGCACTAAACGCATTCAATGTCACGCATGGCTAAAATTAGCCACGCAAAAACCCCCGATCATTGAAAAATGATCGGGGGTTTTATTACCTATCTGGTGGAGCTGAAGAGAATTGAACTCTTGACCTCTTGAATGCCATTCAAGCGCTCTCCCAACTGAGCTACAGCCCCACGGCGAAAAGCAGAATGACCAAAACCAGCCTAACTGTCAATACAATTTTGCATTTTTTTTACAGAGGCAGTTTTGGCGGCAATCCTGCCACGGTTTCCGGCGCTATTTAGGCTCCGCAGCCAGCTCGGCAAGCACTGCGCCAATGCTCTCCAGCGCGCCCTTGAGCACTTCGTCTCCCACAGCATACGAGAAGCGGATGCACTTGTCGTCGCCAAAGGCCGCGCCCGGCACCACGGCCACGTGGGCTTTGTCGAGCAGCAGGGTGCAAAGGTCGGTGGAGTTGTGCACGCTGCCGCCATAGCACTTGGAGACGTCCAAAAAGAGGTAGAACGCGCCATCAGGCTTGGGGCAGATGGCAAAGGGCCAGCCCTCAATGATCTTCATGGCAAAATCGCGCCGCCGCACAAAGGCCTCGCGCATTTTGTCCACGCATTCCATGCTGCCGGTCAGGGCCGCAAGGCCCGCCTTCTGCGCGATGGAGCAGATATTCGAGGTGCTGTGGCCCTGCATGGCCGATATCTTTTTGATCAGGGTCGGGTGCGCAGCCAAAAAGCCCACGCGCCAGCCTGTCATGGCGTAGCTCTTCGAGAGGCCGTTGAGCACGGCCACCTGCTCTGGATACTTGGCAAACCAGCGGATGGCGCTGGTCATTTTGGCAGGGGCGAACACAAGCTGGTCGTAAATTTCATCAGAGAGCACAAACAGCCCGCGCGCGATGGCCCAATCCATAATGGCTGTAAACTCGGCCTCGGTGTAGACCGCGCCAGTGGGATTGCTGGGCGAGTTCAGAATGAGCAGCTTGGTTTTATCCGTGGTATGCGCCTCAAGCATGGCGGGCGTCACCTTGAAGCCCTGCTCCGGCCCGGCCAGCACAGGCACGGGGGTTGCGCCGGTCAGCATGACCATATCGGGGTAGCTGAGCCAGTACGGGGCAGGCACAAGCACCTCGTCGCCGGGGTTGAGCGTCGCCTGCATGAAATTATAGAGGCAGTGCTTGCCGCCCGCGCCGATAACAATGGATTCCATTGGAACCGGAACGCCGTAGTTTCTTTCAAAATACGCGCCCGCAGCCTTGCGGAGTTCGGGAATGCCCGGCACGGCGGTGTAGCGGCAAAAATTGTCGTCAATAGCCGCTTTGGCAGCCTCGCAAACGTGTTTGGGCGTGGGAAAGTCCGGCTCGCCCACGGCAAGGCTGATTACTGAAATGCCCTGGGCCTTAAGCTCGAGGGCGCGGCTGTTGACACTGAGTGTCAGAGAAGGTTTGATACTGCTCAGACGGTCTGAAATCTGCATAAGGGGGCTCCTTGGCGTATGCAACGCACCCGCAATCGGCAGGCGTACTCACAACTGGCTGTTTCTAGCAGCTTCATATCGGGGTGTAAATGAGCTCTGAACCCAAAAATGCAGCACATGCAGCCGCTGTCGATCTCTCCCAGCCTTCATGCGCAGCCGCGCCCAACTCTGCGAGCACTCCTCCGCTGCTGCCCTTGCCGCCCCACTGCATTGTGGCCGCCTTTGTGGCGCGCCGCAAACGCTTCAGCGTGCTGTTGCAGCATCAGGGCGCAGACCTGTGGGTGCACAGCAACAATTCGGGCAGCATGCTGGGTCTGTGCCTGCCGGGCGCGCCGGTGCTGGCATCCCCGGCAAGCAACCCTGACCGCAAGCTCAAATATACGCAGGAATGCGTGTGGCTGGCGCGCAGGGCCGTGCCAGAACTGGTTGAGAACGCGCACGAATCTGGCTCATACGAATCTGGCGCTCACTCCCCTGCCAGCGGCTTCTGGGTTGGCGTGAACACAAGCACCCCCAACCGCATGCTTGAGGCGGCTTTTCACGCGCGCCGCCTGCCCTTTGCCCAAGGCTACACCACCCTCGTGCGCGAGGCCAAACGCGGACAAAGCAGGCTGGACGGCCTGCTCACGGCCCCCGATCTGCCGCCCCTGTGGGTGGAGTGCAAAAACGTCACGATGGTGGAAGACAACGCCGCGTGCTTCCCCGATGCCGCCAGCGAACGCGGGCAAAAACACCTGCGCGAACTTATGGACATTGTGGCCTGCGGCGAACGCGCCGCCATGTTCTATCTGGTGCAGCGCCCGGACGGAGAATGCTTTGCTCCGGCGGATTTCATTGATCCAGCCTACGCCGCCCTGTTTTACGAAGCGCTCTCCGCAGGGGTGGAGATGTATCCCTTCCGCGCACTCGTCAGCCCTGCGGGCATAGACCTTGGCCCCATGCTGCCCGTGCGTCCGCAGCACCCGTAATTCCCGTCGCTTGAGCAGGCCCATGCGCTTGGCGCAATACTTTGGTGGTTAGGAACAGTTTGTTCAAAGAATTATTTCAATAATAACAGAATAATAAATTAATTGCGCACAATTTGAGCGCCCGCATTTAAGGAATTGATTTTCGGCAGCGGCAGAATGGAGGGGGAGCCTTCATCCTGCCGCTGCCGTTTTTTGAGCGCCGCGAGGCAATGGACGTGCCCCGCAAGCAGGAGCTGGAGTTCCTGCCCAACGTCGCAGGGCTGCCCATCCTTGAAATGTTCAAAACAAACATAAAAATTACAATAAGTTATTATATTTTTGAACAATATCTACGCCCATTTTTTGTTCTTGCGCACAATGCCGACATTCTGCCCAATAGCGGAACCAGAGTTCATTCTTGCGCCCGCAGGGCCAGATTATGCACAAACAAGCATGCAAATTAATATTATGTTTTCAGTGTGTTACATTATTTGCGAACATTATCGCCAGAGCAGAACGCACACATAGCAACACAAGAAACGCGGTCATATGCGGAGAAACGCAAGTGGGAAGATGCGGCACCCGGCGTGGGCGTACCATCCGGGCAAAAAGGACTGTGCGCGCAAAAAAGCCGCCCCGAAGGACGGCTTAGAAAAAGGTACACGTGTCGTCTGAAAAAGCCTGCGGCTACATGTAACCCTCCAGATGCAACAGGGCTTCCTTGATCGGCAATCCGCCGCCGTAGCCAACCATGCTGCCGTCCGCGCCGATAACGCGGTGGCAGGGAATGAATATGGCAATGGGGTTGCGATTATTGGCAAGGCCCACCGCGCGGTATCCCTTGGGGCAATTGGCGGCTTCGGCTACCTGCCTGTAGCTGCGGGTCTGCCCGTAGGGTATCGTTTGCAGGGTACGCCACACGCCGCGCTGAAAGTCCGTGCCCTCCGGGGCAAGGGGCAAATCAAAATCGCGGCGCTTCCCGGTCAGATATTCGTCAAGCTGCTTAAAGGCCTCACGCAACAGGGGTGTTTCCTGCTCCGTGGTATTTTTCAATGCTTCAAAAGGAGCCGTGGGGCCAAGATCAAGTCGGACTATGCTTCCCCCGCGCTCCACAATACGCACGGCGCCGATGAGCGGCACTTCGCGCGTCAGCGCATGCGCCGCATGGGGAGGTTCTTTTTTTTGTTTGCTGTTCATGCCTTCTTTTCCTTCTTCACGGTTACGGGTTTGAGGGAATAGGCAAAAATCGCGCCCACAATGGAAAGCGCCGCCAGCGACTGAAAGGTGGCTGGCATGCCGTAGTTGTCTGCAATCCAGCCGAGCAGCGGGGCCACCACGCCGCCAAGGCTGGTCGCCAACCCAAGGGTAATGCCCGAGGCAAAACCGATGTTCTTGGCAAGATACTGTTGGCCCAGCACCACCTGCGCGCTGAATGGCGCATACAGCACAAAACCCAGCAGGGGCAGCAAGGCCCAGGCCGCATACAGGTTGTCGCTCAGGCTGAATGCCGCCACCACAGGCGGTAACAGGGCGAACACCGCGCGGATGACGGCGCGGTAGCCGAATCTGTCAGAAAGCATCCCGCCAAAAACATTGCTGATAACACCGCATACGCTGAAAAATGTCAGGGCCACCGCGCCCGTTGCCGTAGACTGCCCGAAGGCGCTGACCCAGTAGAGCGGAATAAACGTGTTAAAGCCCACAAAGGTGATGGAACGAGTCACAATGGAAACGGTCAGCTTTGAAAATTCGCGCCAGTTGTTCTCACCGGGCGTTTCACCCTCTGCCGCAAGGGCTGGCGCTGCCTTGCCGCCAGCAGATGCGCCCGTATTCTTGGTTGCGCCCATCCGGGCGATGGACCACACCAGAATGCTCGCCGTTATCACAGCCAGCACGGCAAAAACTGTCGTCCCGGTCAGGCCAAAGGCCCCAAGGCAGGCGGTAGCCAGCAGCGGCCCAAGCACAAAGCCCCCATTGCCGCCAATGGAAAACAGGCTCATGCCCGTGCCCTTGTTCTGCCCCGACACCGCATTGGCAAAACGCGCCCCTTCCGGGTGGAACAGGGCCGCGCCAATGCCGCTCAGGCCGATAGCCGCAAATATCCCCCAGTAGCCGGACATCCAGCCAATGGCCGCGAGGCCGCAGCCCGCCAGCAGCACGCCCACAGGGATAAACCAGGGTTTGGAAAACCTGTCTGAAAGCAGGCCGAACAGCGGCTGGATCATGGACGACAGGCAGGAGTATGCAAACATCAGCCCGCCCGTGGCCTGATAGCTCAAATCAAAAGCCGACCGCAAAAAAGGCAGTATGGCGGGCAAGGCCCCGCCGTTAATATCGCACGACAAATGCCCTAACGACACGAGGAGTATTTTCTTTTTGTCCATTGCGGCACGCTACACCAATGTTGTTCCAAATCCAAGCAACGCGCGCGGCTTCACAAGCGCGGGGACGGCACTGCGTTCCCGGCTGTTGACGCGCTGCACTTGCTCGCTTAAGCAGAGGGAGGCCATGAAAACGACAACTTTTCCCGCCCCCGCCGGGCATGCCGCACCACGCCCGGCTGCAACAACAGTCAGGGCGGCATCTACCAAAGATTATTCGATCTGCGCCGACATCTGGCTGGCGGCCTCTCTGGCAGGGCATGACTTTGTGCCTGCCGCGTTCTGGCGCGGGCAGCTGGCGGTTATGGCGGAGCACTATCTGCCTTCATCGCAGGTCTTATTGCTGACCGCCGATGGAGAGCCCGCCGCATTTGCCGCAACCCTGCCGGATGGCAACGGCACGTATCTGGCGGGATTGTTCGTGCTGCCCCGCTGGTGGGGCAAAGGCCTTGGGCGGCAACTGCTGGAACTGGTGCAGGAACAGGTGATGGCTGAACTCCCCGAGCAAAAGAACGCCAGCCTCCGCTGCACTGTATACGAAAAAAACAGCCGCGCACTGGCATTCTATGCCCGCATGGGTTTTATCCCCGCCGGGCGCAGCATCTGCCCGCATACCAACGAACCGCAGACAGGCCTGCTCTGGACTGCGGCGCACACTGTTCACGACAACGCGGCTGCAACCTGCCGTCCATAGGCAAAGCGCGCCGCAGGAGCCACCATGAGCAATCATTCTTCGTCATCGGCCAGTTCCAGCGCAATCTCCCTGCCCAAGGTGGCCCTTATTGCCACGGGCGGCACCATTGCGGGCGTTGCCCCCACGCCGCTTGAGCAGATCAGCTATCAGGCGGGGGTGCTCACCGTTGACAGCATGCTCGAAACCCTGCCCGGCATCGAGGGTGTGGCCCGCATCACCAGTGTGCAGTGCGGCAACCTGCCCAGCGAAAACATCACCCCAGAACACTGGGCCATGCTGGGCGAGCAGTGCGCCAAAGCGCTGGACGACCCCGAAATCTGCGGCGTGGTGCTGACCCACGGTACAGACACGCTGGAAGAATCGGCCTTCTATCTGCACCTTACCCTTGCCAGCCCCAAGCCCGTGGTGCTGACCGGCTCCATGCGCCCCGCCACCTCGCTGAGCGCAGACGGCCCCATCAACATACGCGATGCCGTGGCTGTGGCGGCCTGCCCGCAGGCGCAGGCGCGCGGCGCGCTGCTGGTCATGAACAGCCGGGTGCTCTCGGCCCGCACGGCGGTAAAGGTCGCCACTCTTGATGTGGAGGCCTTCCGCGCCCTGGAATCGGGCTGTCTTGGCCGGGTTATCAACGGCGAACCCCAGTTTTATTACGGCAGGGAGGAAAATCCCGCTCTGGCCGGAACCTTTGCCGAGCTTGCGGGCCGCCAAAATCTGCCGCGAGTGGATGTGATTTACGGTTGCGCGGGCATGCCTGTTGATCTTGTGCGCTATTCCGTGGAGCGCAGCGCGGGCATAGTGCTGGCTGGCATGGGCAATGGCTCCATGCCCGATGCCGTGCGCCACGAGCTGCGGCAGGCCATTGCCGGGGGCATCCCTGTTATCCGGTGCAGCCGCACCGGTTCCGGCCCGGTGACGCCCCTTGATGAATACGAGGGCTTTGTGCCCGGCGGCATGCTTTCACCCGCCAAGGCCCGCGTGCTGCTCATGCTGACGCTGGAGCAGCAGAAGAATGCCGAACCGGCGCAGCGCATGCTTTCAGTGCGCGAAGTGTTCGCCCTTGGGGCCAAACTGTAGGCAACAGCGCCCTTTGGGCTTGCCTGCGGCGCAAAAAAACCGCAGTGTGTGGTTTATTTTCTTTTTCAAGCCCATGACCCCAATGGAATCAGGAGAGCTTCATGTCGTATCGCTTTATTCCCCAGCTCACCGATGAGGATATCCGCCAGAAACAGCTTGAAGGTCTGCGCTACACCGTGCGTCAGGCCTGGAATTCGCCCCAGTACAGGGCAAAGCTGGAAGCCTGCGGCCTGAAGCCGGACGACATCACAAGCCTGGACGACCTGCGCCGTCTGCCCACCTGCGACGTGGAAGACCTGCGCGAGGGCTACCCCCTGCCACTCCTGTGCGTACCGCCACATGACGTGGTGCGCATCCATGCCTCCAGCGGCACCACTGGCAAACGCAAGATTCTGGCCTACACCCAGCGCGATATTGATACGTTCAGCCTCCAGATTGCCCGCTGCTTTGAACTGGCGGGCTTTACCCCCGAAGACCGCATGCAGCTTGCCGTGGGCTACGGCCTGTGGACGGCTGGCGCGGGCTTTCAGGCGGGCAGCGAACGGCTTGGCATGCTCACCGTGCCAGTGGGGCCGGGCAATCTTGAAATGCACTTGCAGCTATTGCAGGATCTGGGGGCCACAGGCTTTACGGCCACCGCATCCATGGCCCTGCTGCTGGCGGAAGAAGTGGAGCGCGCCGATCTGCGCGGCAAAATCAAGCTCAAACGCATGGTCTGCGGCTCAGAAACCCGCAGCGAAAAGATGCGCCTCGCCATTGAAAGCAAGCTCGGCCTTGAGGGCTGTTACGACATCGGCGGCATGACCGAAATGTACGGCCCCGGCACCGCCATCGATTGCGATGCCCACGAAGGCCTGCACTACTGGGCCGACCTCTTCATCATTGAAGTGCTCGACCCTGCCACCATGCAGCCTGTTGCCGAGGGCGAAGTGGGCGAAATGGTCGTGACCAGCCTGTGCAAGGAGGCCGTGCCCCTGCTGCGCTACCGCACCCACGACCTTTCGCGCCTGCTGCCGGGCCAATGCTCCTGCGGCCTTGCCATGCCGCGCCATGACCGCATCCTTGGGCGCTCGGACGACATGATCATATACCGTGGCGTGAACATCTACCCCGGTCAGCTCATGGAAGTCATCGGCCAGTTTGCGGAACTTGGCGGCGAATATCAGGTGGAACTCACCCGCGACGAGCGCTCTCTCGACCATCTGGCCCTCACCGTGGAACGCGGGCAGGGGCAGACCGCAGGCAACGATGCCGCCCTGGCCCACGAGCTTGAAACCCGCCTCCACAAGGCCATCATGGCCCGTGTTTCCGTGAGCGTGGCGGACTACGCCAGCCTGCCGCGTACCTTCAGCAAATCCAAGCGCGTGGTGGACAAGCGCTAGGCGTGGCAAAAAATATTGATTGCACTGGCGCGGGGTTTTTGCCCTGCGCCTTTATCATGGGCTTTGCCGCCGCATGCCTGCTGGCCCTGTGCCTGTTGCCCCCTGCTGCCTCCGCGAGAGAAATCGCAGAAGTAGACAGCCCAGAATGGTGCGCCCGGCACAGTTCGCCAGCTAAAAATCAGACTCAGGTGCAAGCCGAATGTCTGCGGCTTGAAGCTGCCTGCCGCGCTGCCCTGCCCGACCTTGCCCCAGCCGCCAGTTGCCCGGACAGACAGCTAGACCGCTGCGTGGCGCAACAGCGCGACGGCGGGTCATGGTGCGCCATCCTGTGCTGCTTTGACCCGGATGCTCCGTCCTGCCGTGCGGCTGCGGCCAGCATACCCGCCTTTCTCGCCACGCCCAAACGCTAGGCCAGAACATCAGATCAAAGTCGCCGCCCAGAGTGGGTGGGACAAAGCGCCAGCCCTTCGCCCGACGGCGGACGCTTGCATTGCCGCATGTGCGCTCCAGCCCCGACAAATTATCACAACTCCCTTTGCCGCATAGACCTTTGCCCCTTTTTGGCATAGGATTTTATGCGAGCGCGCCCATGTTCTACGCGCCAGAACCGCCGACACTGGAGCGCGTATGCCCCTTGCCGCCTTACCCGCATCCATTTTCTCGCTTGCAGGCTACCTCATGCTTGCAGGGGGATCGTTTGCGCTGGTGAGGCCCGGTCTGGGCCTGCTCATTGTGCCAGTGCCGCTTCTGGCAATTCCCCTGCATTTTCTTGCACGCCGTATCGGCGATTTTGCTGGCGTGGCGCATTCCCGCTGGCAAATGCGCACCTTCGGTCTTTTTCTGCTGCTGTTTCTTGGTCTTGTGGGCATTTTTTTCATTCTTGGCGCAATTTGCACTGACGGCCCGGCTCTGGACAGGCTGGAACTCATTGGCAATGCCTACAACGCGGGCAAGGTGGATCTGTACGCTTCGCTGGTGGGGCTGTGGGAAATCAAGGAGTTGCAGGTTTTTACCCTAAGCGCCTCAGTGTGGGCGGGCCTGGCACTACTGTGGCCGCTCAAACGGGCATTTCAGGGCATGCTGGCGCTGGCTGCGGGCATTGCGCCCAAGGCATTGCCCCTCTGGGGCTGCTGGCTGGCCTTTGCGGCCGCCATTGCGGCGCAGGGCGGCATGTTGGCCTGGCTGGTGGCCCGGCAGGCTTGAGACACAAACAGACTCACGCGCACTGAACCCCACGAAAATTCCCAAAAATCCTGCGCCGGAAGCAGCACCTCCCGCACTCCCAATTTTCCCGCACAAAAATGCGGAAGCCGCACAAACCAGACGCGCTGTCCCGGCTTATGCGGCTCCCGCAACAAATATGCGGTGCAGGAAGCGCCCGCTACTGCTTCTTGGGTTCCTTGGTCAGGTCATCGGCAGCTTCGCGGGCATGGCGCACCAGTATGGCGCGCGCACCGGCAATCTGGCCCAAACCCTTGAGGTTGGTCTCCACCTTGAAGCCTGCGGCCTTGAGCTTTGAGGCCCAGGAGTCGTCTTCATCCCCAGCCAGATCGTTGTGCGCATGATCGCCAGCCACCAGCATGAGCGGTTCGATAACCACTTTCTTGACCTTGGCGGCCTTGAGCTCCACCAGCAGGTCGTCCACGCTGCGCGCGCCCTCAACGGTTGCCATAAACACGCGCTTATCCGCATCGTGGAACACGGCGCGCGTGCCTTCAAAGGTCAGATCTGCCCGGCCGTGGCTCTGGCCGTGGCCCATGAGCACCAGGGCTGCATCCTTGCCGCGCAGGGATTTCACGTCTTCCCTGATGGCCTGAATGAGTTCCTGAGCGTCTTTTTTCGATTCCAGCATGGGGCGGCCAAGAAACACGGAGTCAAAGCGGCCCGGATTTTTTTGCAGATCGATAAGCACGGCCCGTTCAAGCGCGCTGAACTCCTCGCCCGCCATGACGTGCAGCGACTGTACGCGCACGACCTTCACGCCGTCCTTGGCAAGCTGGGCGAGGCCATCGCTGATGCCGCCCACTGGATGCCCCTCGGCGGCTATTTTTTTGCGGATAATCTGCGAGGTATAGGCCCACACCACCGGCTGACCGGGAAAAGCGGCCTTGAACTCCGCATCCACGGCCTTCATGGAAGCCAGGGCTTCGGGAACACTGGTGCCAAAGGCCACCAGCAGCACGCCCGCCTTGGGGCTCTCTGCGCCGGATTCAGCGGCAGGGGCAAGCGCAGGCGCGCCCATGACGGCGCACAGCAAAAGAATGGGCAAAAGGGTACGGGTGAAAAAATGCAGAATGAAATGCGGCGTAGTACGCAGCATGGCAACCTCCTCAATGGCGCGTTGACGGGTTGAAGTTGGATAAAATGCCGGAGGATATTCGGACTTGAGGGCATGGGGGCCTTGCGCCCCTTGCCTAGACTTCGCCTTCGCCGCTCGCGCGACTGGCTGTAGCGCCCCGCCATGTGGCGGAACGATGAAGCTTCGTTCCCTCTTACCGCAGCGCGACTGTTTCCGATTTTAACGGAATTCCCCGCCGACCTTTTCAAAACAATTCATGCGGCAATAAAAGTCAAGTGGGCATACCCTGCAAGCCCCGCCAGACAGGCCCTTGCAGGGTATGCCCCGCGCGGGTTGCCGCGCCTGCGCCGTCCGGAGCGGCGTGGAATCCCGATTTTTCGGCGGCTAAAGCCGATTTGGCGCGTATTTTTTCTTGTTCTTTTACTGAAATCCTGATAATAAGGCACCTCCCTGTTATGGGGAAATTATGTTTGGAGGCTGGACATATGGCAGGTTTGGAAACCGGGCACGACAACGAAATCAATTTCGAAAGCGCCCTTGAAAACTACCTCAATCCCGATTTCGGCGATCTTGAGGAAGGCTCTATCACGAAGGGCGAAATCGTCCGCGTGGATGATGACAATGTGCTTGTTGACGTGAACTTTAAGTCCGAAGGGCAGATTCCCGCGGCAGAATTCCGCGACCCCGCCGGCAACATTTCCGTCAAAGTGGGCGATCGTGTTGACGTTTACGTTGTTCGCAAGAACGAAAACGACGGCACCATCACTCTTTCTTTCGAGAAAGCCAAGCGCATGCAGGTGTTCGACCAGCTCGAAGACGTGCAGGAAAACAACCGGGTCATCAAGGGCCACATTGTCCGCCGCATCAAGGGTGGCTACACCGTGGACATCGGCGGTGTGGAAGCGTTTTTGCCCGGTTCACATGTGGATCTGCGCCCCGTGCCGGATATGGATGCCCTGGTCAACCAGGAATTCGAATTCCGCGTGCTCAAGATCAACCGCCGCCGCAGCAACGTTATCGTTTCTCGCCGCGTGCTGCTTGAAGAGGAGCGCGATTCCAAACGCCAGGATCTGCTGCGCACCCTTGAAGAAAACCAGATCGTTACCGGTAAGGCCAAGAACATCACCGAATACGGCGTGTTTGTTGACCTCGGCGGCCTCGACGGCCTGCTGCACATCACCGACATGAGCTGGAAGCGCATTCGCCATCCCAAGGAAATGATCACCATCGGTCAGGAACTGACCCTGAAGGTGCTTTCCTTCGATCGCGACAACAACAAAGTTTCCCTCGGCCTCAAGCAGCTCGTGCCCGACCCGTGGCAGGACATCTCCGCTCGCTTCCCCGAAGGGGCCAAGTGCAGCGGCAAGGTCACCAACCTGGTTGACTACGGCGCATTTGTGGAACTGGAACCCGGCGTTGAAGGCCTGGTGCACATTTCCGAAATGTCCTGGACCCGCAAGCTGCGTCATCCTTCCCAGATGGTTCACACCGGCGACGAAGTCGAAGTGGTCATCCTGGGCGTGGACGGCGACAAGAAGCGCATCAGCCTCGGCATGAAGCAGGTTCGCCCCAATCCCTGGGAACTGGTTGCTGAAAAGTACCCCGAAGGCACCGTCCTTGAAGGCGTCATCAAGAACATTACCGAATTCGGCATGTTCATTGGCATCGAGGACGGCATCGACGGTCTTATCCACGTTTCCGACATTTCCTGGACCAAGAAAGTGCGTCATCCCAACGAACTGTACAAGGTGGGCGACACCGTGCAGGCCAAGGTGCTGACCGTGGATCAGGAAAACGAAAAGTTCACCCTCGGCGTGAAGCAGCTGGTGGACGATCCGTGGGGCCATGTGCCCAACACCTACCCCGTGGGCTGCACCATCAAGGGTATCGTGACCAACATCACCGACTTCGGCCTCTTTGTTGAAGTGGAAGAAGGCATTGAAGGTCTGGTGCACGTGTCCGAACTTTCCAGCAAGAAAGTGAAGACCCCCGCCGAGATCTACAAGGAAGGCCAGGAAATCCAGGCCAAGGTCATCCATGTCAGCGCTGAAGAGCGCCGTCTGGGCCTGTCCATCAAGCAGATCAAGGACGAAGAAGAACGCCGCAAGCCCAAGGAATTCCATTCCGGCCCGCAAGAAGCCGGTCAGAGCCTGGGCGACCTGCTCAAGCAGAAGTTTGAAGAAAGCGAAAACAGCTAGTCTGTTTCTGCTTCAAAATACAAAAGGGCGTTCCCGCAAGGGAGCGCCCTTTCTTGTTGTCTGCCAGTTGCCTGCCAGCAACAAACAGCGAGGGGAGATTGAGTCGGGGGCGTACCCGTGATCTCACGCGGGGCTGGCACCCTGCCCCAGTGGCAGAACTACCGCCGCACGGGGAGGCATGCGCCCAGACATCAACAATGGCAGACATTCGCACAATAGCCCGCCGCCATAATCACCGGCTAGTCCGCCAGCCTGCAGCCTCCTGATCAGGCCAGCTTGAGCAGTGCGGCACCACCGACAACCAGCAGCACAGAAAATCCGCGCAAGGGCGTAAAACGCTCGTGCAGCAGCCACATGGCCAGCAGCATGCCAAAGATCACCGAGGTTTCGCGCAGGGCCGCCACCACGGCAATGGGCGCAAGGGTCATGGCCCACAGGGCAATGCCGTATGAGCCCATGCTCGCCAAGCCGCCAAACGTACCCACGGCAAGCCGCTTACGGGCATAGCTCACGTAGCTCCAGCCATGCCGCCACAGAATGTAAACATGCACGGGGAGCGCGTTGATCAAAAAAATCCAGGTGGTGTAGGTGGCAGCGTTGCCGCTTTCGCGCGCACCAAGGCCGTCCGCCAGCGTGTACCCCATAATGACACATGATGTGCGCAACGAGATAAAAACTTCGCTCCACCCATAGCCACGGCGCATATTATCCGTGGCAAGGCACAGAATACCGGCGCACAGCGTCAGCACACCGCACCATGCGCCCGCAGACATATTTACGCCAAAGGCCAGCAGGGCCAGCGAGGTGAGCAAGGGCGCGCAGCCGCGCATTACGGTATAGGCAAAAGACATGTCTACCCGCTCATATGCGGCAGAAATGCAGATGTAATACCCAAGATGGCACAGACACGACATGCCAAGATAAGGCCACGCGGCCTGCGGCAAAGGCGGCAAAAAAGGCAGCAGGCACAACGCGCCTGCGCAAGCGCCAAGAGCGTTCAAACCCGTTTCAAACAGCTTGTTTGAGCCGCTTTTGACAATAATATTCCAAAGCGCGTGTAAAAATGCGGCAAAGAGGATGGCGAGCAATATTGATGGCGACATGGGCATTGCTACCTCTTTGCCGGGAGAATGCCAAGGCAACGTGCTTCCCCAAGCAAAATGGGCAATACACCAGTTGGAGCCACATACATTGCGGTAATGCCGCCCACAATTGCCAGCGGACTCTGCACGCGCAGGGCTTGTTGCCTGTTATCTTGGGAAAAACTGCGGCTGGCAATGGTTCCCGCTGCTCTGGCCCGCTGTTTCGCTGACTGCGCTGTACAGGGAAGACTCTGCAAATATAGCACGCAAGAGCCTTTATCCCTTTTGACTGCAAGAGCAAAAATCAATACGATTAGAATTCACAGCCGCCGCGCAGGTTCCGCACTCTTGCACGGCGCAATTTTTTTATCCTGCCCCAAACCAATCCCCCATGCGGAAGCAAACATGCAGAAAGTTCTCATCGTTGAAGACAGCCGGACAACAGCACGTTTTATGGCGCACAATCTCAAGGAACAATTGGGGCTTTCCTACGAATGCGCCGAGAACCGCCAGCAAGCCTTGAAACTGCTGGAGGACAACCCTTCGCAGTACTTTCTGGCCCTTTGCGACCTCAACCTGCCTGATGCCCCCAACGGCGAAATTGTCCCTGCCATCCTTGCCCGAAACATCCCTGTGGTGGTGGTCAGCGCTCATTTTGACGAAGACATCTATAAACGCCTCATGCTGCAGGGTGTTACCGATTACATCGTCAAGCGCACCCCCGATGATATGATGTACCTCATGCGCGTGGTGAGCCGCCTGCGCGCCAACAGCGGTGTTGAAGCCCTGATCGTGGACGATTCCAACCTCTGGTGTATGCAGGTATCCGAGTTGCTGCGTCGTCAGCGCATCACCGCCTACACGGCGAGCAACGGTCTGGAAGCCTTGCAGATCCTCAAGGAGCACCCCGCCATACGCGTTGTGCTGGCCGACCACTACATGCCCGGCATGGACGGCATCAAACTCACCGCCGCCATCCGCAAAACCCACACCATGGACGAGCTGTCCATTATTGTCATTTCTGTGGGTACGGACGCGGGTGCGCAATTTCTGCGGTCAGGCGCCAATGATTACGTATTCAAAACCTCCTCCTTTGAAGAGCTGTTGTGCCGTATTTCCATGAATCTTGACATACAGGATCTTATCCGCAAAAACCGCGCCCTGGCAGAGCGCGATGCCCTCACCAACCTGCTGGTGCGCCGTCAGTTTTTCTCTGAGGCGCAAGAGGCTGTGGCCGAGGCAAGAAAAGACCGCCGCCCCCTGGCCGCCGCAATGATCGACGTTGACTATTTCAAGCAGGTCAATGACCGTTACGGGCACCTGGCGGGCGATATTGCCCTGCGGCAACTTGGCGGCATGCTGCGCGACGAGTTTCCCGCTCCCTACATCTGCGGGCGCTACGGCGGCGAAGAGTTTTGCGTGGTCGCGCCGAGCATGGATAAAGACGACTTTGCCCGAAGGCTTGAAAATTTTCGCACTTCCGTTAGTTCAAAACCAGTGCAGATCGGCGCGCTCAGCATAGCCATTTCTGTTTCCATCGGTATGGCCGAGCAAAAGGCCAGCGACCTCGAATCGCTCATCAACGCGGCCGATGCCCAACTTTACACAGCCAAACGGGAAGGGCGCGACCGCTTTGTCTGGCAAGCATAAGCCAGCGCGGGCGCGACACCATACTGAAACTCTCTTTGTTTAAAGGAATATCCATGCACTGCCAGAACCTTCTGTTCGATCCCGCCCGTATTCCTTCGCCCTGTTTTGTTCTGGACGAAGCGCAGCTTCTGGCCAATGCCGCCACTCTGGGCGCAGTTCAGGAGCGCACCGGGGCCAAAATTCTTCTTGCGCTCAAGGGCTACGCAGCATGGGCAACTTTTCCGCTTCTTTCGCGCGCCAAGGGGCACGGCCCCTTGTGGGGGGCCTGCGCAAGCTCCGTGGACGAAGCGCGGCTGGCACGGGAGGACTTTGGCGGCGAGGTGCATGCCTTTGCCGCTGCCTGGAACCGACGCGAAATGGCCGAACTGCTCACCCTTGTGGACCATCTGGTATTCAACTCCATTGCCCAGTGGCGCGAATTCGCGCCCGCAGTGGCCATGCAGAACAAGAGCCGCTGCCCGGATCGTCAGATTCAGTGCGGCCTGCGCATCAATCCTGAGCATTCCGAGGGAGCAGCCGCCATCTACAATCCCTGCTCGCCTGGCTCGCGCCTGGGCATCAGGCCCAAGGACTTTGATCCTGCGGCTCTGGAGGGCATTTCCGGGCTTCATTTCCACACCCTATGCGAACAGGGGGCAGATGCCCTTGAGCGCACCCTGGCGGCCGTTGAGCGCCATTTTGGGCAGTGGTTGCCGCAGTGCCGCTGGATCAACTTTGGCGGCGGGCACCACATCACCAAACCCGGCTATGATCTTGATCTGCTCTGCCGCTGCCTGACCGACTGGCGCGACCGCTACAACGCGCAGATATACCTGGAGCCGGGAGAGGCTGTAGCTCTGGACGCAGGCTGGCTTGTGGCAACGGTGCTGGATGTGGTGCAGGCCGACATGCCTGTGGCCATTCTTGATATCGGCGTTCCCTGCCACATGCCCGATGTCATTGAAATGCCCTATCGCCCGCGTGTACGCTACGAATCTGCAAATGTGGCCGAACTGGCGGGCGAGGCCGGGGAACAGGCCTGGACATGCCGCCTTGCCGGAAAATCCTGCCTGGCGGGCGATGTGGCAGGAGAATATTCTTTCAACGCGCCTCTTGTGCCTGGTCAGCGGCTGGTGTTTGAAGACATGGCCATTTACAGCATGGTCAAAACCACCACTTTCAACGGCCTGCGCCTGCCATCCATTGGCATTTGCGAGGCCGATGCAGCGGGCGACACGCGCTTTCGCATGCTGCGGGAATTTGGCTACCAGGATTTTAGAACGCGGCTTTCATAAGCGGACATAACTGTCCTCGTATTATTCTATTTTAGAAAGCAGAAAGGCCCGGATCGTTGATCCGGGCCTTTCATTTGTACTTCCCTGTGGGGGGGAGGACAGTGGAAAATCTGGAGGCATGCTCTCATGCCATAGCTGAATTACACGCCTTTGGCAGAGCAATGTCAAAAGAAACATTAATCCCGCATCAGGAGGCAGGAGCCTGCGCCGGGGAAAGGGCAGAGCCTTCTCTCGGCTGGACTGCACTGCTGCCGGCAGGCTGGGGAGCATCCTGCGCGGGATGCGCGGCAGTGCCCGGCAATGCGGCCTGCCCAGCCATCTCAGGGCTTGGGCTTTCCTCCAGTTGCCAGGGAGTGCTGCTGCGCGCCAGAGGGATATCTGCCGAACCGGCAGGGAAGCTGTGCGGCGGCAGTTCTTCCGACTGGTGCACGCCCTCAACCTGATGCCGGGCAACCATGGGAGGTTCATCCATGCCGGGTGCGCCACGCTTGACGCGCGTCATGAGCAGGCCGGGTTCAGGATCCATAAGCCCCTCAAGATAGTCGGTCACAGTCACAAAACGCTGACAGCCGCCAGCGCGCAGATCACGAATGATGCGCGGCAGGTCGTCCACAGTACGCTTGTGCGAGTCATGGAACAGAAAAATACCGCGCAGGGTTCCCGGCGCATAGACTGTGCCCCTGTTGTTGCGCAGGGTGGCGTAATTGTCTGGCAGGCGCTGCCAGTCGCGGCTGTCCATGGACCAGAGCATGAGGGAAAGCCCAAGGCTGGCCGCCACTTTTTCAGTAGAGGCATCATACGAACCGTAGGGCGGGCGTACGAACTGGGGCGAAGCCCCGAGGTTGCGCAAGATGGTATCTGTGCGGCGCAGTTCTTCTTCCTTGCGGGCAAGGCTGACCACACGCAGATTGGGGTGCGAATAGGAGTGGTTGCCCACCTCATGCCCCTCGGCGATGACGCGCTTTACGATATCGGGATGGCGCTCGGCCTGGCTGCCCAACATAAAAAACGTGGCGGGGATGCCGTATTCTTCCAGCATGTCCAGCAGATGCGGGGTGTTTATCGACGGACCGTCATCAAAGGTGAGGGCGCACAGGTTCTCACGCATGGGTTGATCCATGATGACGTTGCCTTCCACCACACGTGCCTGCGCCGACTGAGCAGCAAGCCCAAATGCAAAAAAGCAGGCTACCAGGCATATCTGCTTGAAAAAAAATCTCATTTTTCTTGTGCCTCAACAGCGAATTGCCCAGAACAGAAAACCGCCTCCCCGGCGGCGCATTCACTGTGCTGCTTCTGCGCCGGAAGCGCGAAAACAGCGGCGTTCAGCGTTCTGTAATGTGCTAAGGGGAGGTCTAGCACTCCCCATGAAGCACCGCAACACAAGCAAAAGGGCATTCTGGGACATTTTTCGAACTTTTAGTTAAAAATCAGTATGTTAAAAATTTTGCCTTGTAAAAATTTTTTTACTTCTTTTTTTTCGCTTGACTCTGAGGGGGTGTTTGCGTAGAACTCATTTTCGCCGGGAGGGCAGTTAGCTCAGCTGGTAGAGCACCGCCTTCACACGGCGGGGGCCACAGGTTCAAGTCCTGTACTGCCCACCATCCCCAAAAACGGAGCGGTAGTTAAGTCGGTTATAACGCCGGCCTGTCACGCCGGAGGCCGAGGGTTCGAGTCCCTTCCGCTCCGCCAGAAGTCACCGGGAGGTCAGATCACTGACCTCCCGTTTCTTTTATTGTAGCCCACGCGCAATAAATTAAGGGCCGCCCACAACCGAGGGCGGCCCTGTTTTTATCCATTGCGAAAACTACGGAGTCTTTCTGTCGGTTCTTGGGCTGCTTCCGCCGTCTGCACGGAACCACACAACCACCTTCTGTCCTATCAGCAGGCTGTCCATCTCTATTCGTCCACATCTTTCCTGCCATACTCTTCGGCATACGCCGCCAGAATTTCGGCTATCATCCGCCCAAAACGGGGCTGCAATTCCTGGCACCGCGGGGTATTCTTGAGCGCAACACCGCTTCTCTCACTGCGGATCAGGCCAGCCTCGCGCAATATCCTGAAATGCTGCGAAAGGGTCGACTTGGGTATGGCCCTGTCCGGCATGTTCAGGAAGTCAGAACACATTTTTGGCGAATTTGAGCGTATGATTTCCTTGAGAATCTGTACGCGCACAGGATCAGAAAGGGCGTGCAGAAGACCTTCGACCGTTACGTTTTCAACAGCCGGATGGTGCAGGGTTTTCATCATTTTTTCCTGGTATAAAAGCAAAAGGACGGCGCCAGACGGCAAACCTGCGCAGGCGATATTGACACCCGTCCCAATAGTTCATAAAAACGGAACTAATGAACAATATGCATATGCATTCCGCCAAAACCAAGCATATACTGGGGATAGAGGGCATTCAAGCATGCATATGCGGCATCCTAGCCCCAGATGACTCCAGCCAAACAGGAGATCGCATGAACAGACGCCAGTTTCTTCAACAGGCAGCAGTCGCTTCACTTGTTTTGCCCGGTGCGGCGCTGTTGCCGCACCCTTCCCTCGCAGCTACACCGCCGCCCGCGCCGCTTTACCGACAGGCAGGCTACTACTGGCTGCAACTGGGGGATGTGCATGTGGCGGCAATTTCCGATGGCACATTGGCCAGCAACGCACGGCTGATCAGCGCCAAACAGGGACAGGTAGAAGAAGCCCTTAAAAAGGCCTATGTACCCTCGCCCAGGCCTACCTCTGTCAATGCCTTTCTTATTCTCGCCCAAAACCGCCGTATCCTCGTAGATACTGGCTCAGGCAAGCTGCTCGGCCCAACCGCAAACAAACTTGCAGCCAGCCTTGAGGGGGCCGGGTTCAAACCCGGCGATATCACGGATATTCTGCTCACGCACATCCACGGCGACCACTCTGGCGGGCTTACAGTGGACGGCAAAAGGGTTTTCCCGTCTGCCACCGTGCATGTGAACCGCGTTGAGGCCGAATTCTGGCTCAGCGCTGCCCAGATGGACAAGTCGCCGGAGTATTTCAGGCCCATGTTTGTGAAAGGGCAGGAATCCCTGGCCCCATACCTCAGCGCGGGCAAGGTGGCCCATTTTGAAGCGGGCCAAATGGTGCTGCCCGGAATATACGCCGTGGCCGCACCGGGGCACACTCCTGGCCACACATGTTATCTGCTTGAAAGCAATGGAGAAAAGCTGTTGTTCTGGGGAGATACCGTTCATGTAGCGGAAGCGCAGTTCCCCCTGCCGGATACGGCCATTGAGTATGACCTTGACCCGGAGGGAGCCGTCAGGCAGAGGCAGCGTCTTTTTGCGGAAGCCGCGGAAAAGGGACACCTTGTGGCTGGGGCGCACATTTCCTTTCCCGGCATTGGGCATGTGGGCAAGGCGGGGCAGGGATATCAGTGGTTCCCCATCCCCTATGTCAACGATGCCGTCCAGGGCTCTGCAAAATAACAACCGCTGTTCTCTCGCCAGCCACAAACCAGCCCGCCCACAGCACGTGTTTGCTCGCATGACCGCCTTGGGCGATCCCGCAAGGGATTGCCCAAGGCGGAATGGTGTCCGCACTGTCAAAATTGCCGCATCCCCAATTTATTGGTTTTCTTTAACAATACAAACTTACTAAAAAAATTTAACACTGGCCGGTAATTTGCATAAGCTATTGCAGGTTTGCAACACGCAATACCGCACTGCAAGCAAGCGAGGATAGTATGACGCCGACAATCTGGTTGCTGGGACTTTCCGGCAGCGGAAAAACCACCCTTGGTTCACTGCTGCGCCTGTATCTTGACGGGCAGGGCTTTGACGTTGAATTCATCGACGCCGACACCTTTTGCCGCAGCAACGGATTATCCGCCGCCACCCCTGAGGATCGCGTGCGCAATACCGATGCCCTGCGCGATTACGCGCTGAGCTTGCAGGCGCAGGGTAAACTATGCGTGGTAGCCGCCGCCACCCCGTATGAGAGCATGCGCCAGAGCAACCGGGCCATGCTGCCCATGTACCGCGAGGTGTGGGTGCGCTGCTCGCTGCAAACCCTGGTGCAGCGCGATGCCAAAGGCTTGTATGCCAAGGCTGAACGCGGCGACCTTTCGACCCTGGATTCAGTTTTTGACGCTTTTGACGAACCCCGCAGCCCCCACAGCATCATTGATACCGACAGGTATTCGCTGGTGGAATGTTACGAGCAGCTGCGCGACCTCACGCTTGACGCCCTCGCGCAAGACCGCGAATGGGCCGACACCGGACGCCGCATGTTGCCGCAGGCTTCGGGGCCGTTCATGAATGCCGCCATAGCCCTTTAACGGGGCGCACCTGATAACCTGCATAGACAGGTTCGGCGAGAGATGCCGCGCAGCACATGCCCAAGGCACGCGTTGCGCGGCATCCTGAATTGGCAGAGCTTGTTGCTCCCGCCCCTAGATACTCACCGCCCGGCAGTGCCGGAGAACTGCTGCGAAATGAACGCGGCGTAGTCATCCGTCATGCCGGACACAAAATCCAGCACCCGCAGATAGGCCATATAAAGGCTGTCTTCCCTGCTCGGAGCATTGGCCCCCATGAGCGTGAGGGCGCGTGTTTCCTGATAGCTCATGGCATTGCCCTTGGTGAAGTTGAAGCAGGCAGGAATGAACACGTCAAGCAACCGTCGGTAGAGCGTATAGGTGCCGATCTCCAGCGCCGTCTTCTGCGGATTATTCATAATTTTGCTGTTAAAAACCCGCCCCGCCTCGCGCATGAACCCGGCCACATCCTCGCGGGCGTGATTCAGCAGGCAGCCTTCAAGCCGGCCCTCCATGATGGCTTCATAATTATCCATAAACGTTTGCGTGATGGACGGAATCATGCGGCCCATGGCCGTGGTGCGCAGCATGCTGGTGCGTCTGCGGTCGGAATCCATGGAATCAAGGCGCGGATCGTCCAGACAGTTCACATCCAGCAGAGGCGTCATGGCAGCCTTAAAATCGGCATAGGTGATGATGCGCAGCTCGCGCGCGTCTTCCATATCGATAATGCGGTAGCAGATGTCGTCCGCCGCTTCCAAAAGATACGAAAGCGGATGCCTGCGCCAGCCCGCGCCTTCCGCAAGCCCCATCGCGCCGAAGATCTCGGCAAAAAGCTCGCGCTCCGCCGTGTAGAAATTGAACTTGCTCTTGCCCACGCCCTGCGCTTCATAGGCGGAACGCGGGTACTTCACCAGTGCGGCAATGACCGGGAATGTCAGGCGAAAGCCGCCCCTGTCCTTGTTGTTTTCAAGCGCGTTGATGACGCGGAAACCCTGGGCGTTGCCGTCAAAAGCCGTAAAGTCGGCCCACTCTGCGGGCAGCAGGTTTTTGAAATACTGCTCTTTATTGACGGAATCCTTGAACCAGTCGCGGATAGCCTCCTCGCCCGCATGGCCAAAGGGAGGATTGCCTATGTCGTGCGCCAGGCAGGCGGCCTGAATGATCTGGCCCAGATGGTCCGGCGTGCAGCCCTCGGGCAGGTCGCCGCGCCGCTGCAGGGCATCGCCCACGCCAAGCCCAAGGGATCGCCCAACGCAGCTCACCTCAAGCGAATGGGTAAGGCGGTTGTGGATATGGTCGTTGCGCACCAGCGGGTGCACCTGGGTTTTTCTTGCCAGCCTGCGGAATGAGCTGGAAAAGATGATCCGGTCGTAATCCACCAGAAAGGGATTACGCACCGCGTCCAGCGTGTCGAGCTTCATGCCCGTGCCGGTTTTGCGGTTGGGGGCCAGCAGTTGCGCCCACTGCTCTTTGAATGTGCTCATAATGCCTCCTCCCCTGCATGTACGGCATGCGCGCCGGTGCCGCAAGCGCGGGCGGCGGACGCTTTTCTTTTGTTCCCGGCCTTGCTAGGCTTGCAAGACGTTTTAAAAACCGATGCCCTACGGGGAACCCAAACCGTGCAGCAAGGCCAGATCATGACGAATTCGCTTTTTGATATGTCTCTCTCCGCCCATCTGGAGCTTTTTGGCGCGTTACAAACCATGCGCCCCGCCGTGGAAGCGGCGGCAGAGCGGCTTGGGGCAGCCCTTGGGGCAGGCGGCAAGGTGCTTATTGCCGGCAACGGCGGCTCTGCGGCGGACGCTCAGCACTTTGCAGCAGAGCTTGTGGGGCGCTTTCAGTGCAACCGCAAGGCGCTGGCCTGCATCGCCCTGACCACGGACACGTCAAACCTCACGGCCATTGGCAACGACTACGGCTTCAACGATGTTTTCTCCCGTCAGGTAGAGGCACTTGCCCGCCCCGGAGATGTTTTTGTGGGCATTTCCACCTCCGGCAATTCGGCCAACATCATCGCCGCCGTCAACGAGGCCCGCGCTCAGGGCATTGCCAGCATTGCCCTGCTGGGTCGGGATGGCGGCAAGCTGGAATCGCTGGCCGACATGGCTGTTATCGTCCCCCACGATGTCACGGCCCGCATTCAGGAGGCCCACATCTTCATTCTGCACCACTGGGCCGATGTGCTTGAACGCGCCGTGGCGCAAAAATAGGCCCGACCGTAAATTCCGCAAACGGCAGGATTGCACCAAGCCCTTTCCGGCCAGTCATCGCCAAGGCATGGGCCTTGGGCAAACGCCCCCAGCGAGGTTAGCCATGGATCAGCAGAACGTAGCCCAGTTCCTTGTTTCATGCCTCAGAACCGAGGGAGTTAAGTACGTCTTCGGCATCCCCGGTGAGGAAAATATCAAATTTGTGCGGGCTGTGGCCGCCTCCGGCGACATCCGCTTTATTCTTGCCCGGCACGAGCAGGGCGCATCCCTGATGGCCGACATTTATGGCCGCCTGACAGGCAAGGCGGGCGTATGCACCGCCACTCTCGGGCCGGGGGCCATCAACCTGCTGTTGGGCGCTGCCGACGCGCAGACCAATTCAAGCCCTCTGGTGGCCATTTCCGCCCAGGTGGGGCTGAAGCGCATCTACAAGGAGTCGCACCAGATTGTTGACCTTGTGGGCATGTTCAAGCCCGTTACCAAATGGGCAGATACGGTGCTGACCCCCCAGGCCGTGCCCGAAATGGTGCGCAATGCCTTTCAGGTAGCGCAGGAGGAACGCCCCGGCGCGACCTACCTTGCCATTCCTGAAGATGTGGAAGGTGCCCCCATGCCAGAGGCCGTGCCCCTAAAGGCGGCACCCTGCGCCAAGGCCATCCCCTCCCCCGCTGCGGTGGCGGAGGCCGCCGCCCTGCTGCGCTGCGCGCGCAAGCCCGTCATCATGGCCGGGCACGGCGTGGCCCGCACAGGCAATGCCGCCGTACTGGCCGCCTTTGCCGAGCGCTACAAAATCCCCGTGGCGACGACTTTCATGGGCAAGGGCGTTATCAGCGACCGCAGCCCCCAGTCGCTGGGCGTCATCGGCTTTATGCGGCACGACTACGAAAACTGCGCTTTCGACCAGGCGGACGTGATCCTTTCCATCGGCTACGAATTGCAGGAATTCACTCCCATGCGCATCAATCCCCAATCAAACAAGCGTATCATCCATATCAACACATTCATGCCCGATGTGGACGCCCACTATAACCCCGAGGTCACCATCATGGCCGATGTGGGCCTTGCCCTGGCCTCTCTGGCCAAGGAGCTTGGGGCGGAGCCGCTGCTTTCAGCCGGACGCGGGGCGAGGATCCGCGAACTCGTGGAGGCCGAGCTTGCCAAGGGCCGTGAGAGCGACGCCTTCCCCCTCAAGCCGCAGCGCATTGTAAGCGATATTCGCGCTGCAATGGGCGATGAGGATATAGTGCTGGCCGACACCGGAGCCATCAAGATGTGGATGGCGCGCCTCTACCCCACGTATGCGCCCCTGACCTGCATTGTATCCAACGGCCTTTCCACCATGGCATTTTCCCTGCCGGGAGCCATCGGCGCGCATCTGGCCTGCCCCGAGCGCAAGGTGCTTGCCGTCATGGGCGATGGCAGCTTTTTGATGAATTCCCAGGAAATGGAAACCGCCGTGCGCGAGAATATTCCGCTCAAGATACTGATCTGGGTGGATGACAGCTACGGGCTCATCAAGTGGAAGATGGACATGGAATCCGGCTCGCACGACTGCGTGGACTTTGGCAATCCCGACTTTGTGACCTATGCCGAAAGCTTTGGCGCCAAGGGATACCGCATTGAAAGCGCCGCAGAGCTTTTGCCCACCCTGCAAAAAGCTCTGAACGAACCCGGCGTGTCGCTGGTGGCCTGCCCTGTGGACTACAGCGAGAACATGGCGCTTATCAATAGCTTGGGTGAGTTGACGCCTGCGCTGTGTGCGCTGGATGAGTTGTAGGGGATTGATATTCTTTTGACAGAGCGGCTGCACTCCTTGCTGAATGTGGCCGTTTTGTTTTTTGCGCGCCCTGGTTATTTTTTGCCCTACGGGCACTGGATTTCGCCCTTCGGCAAAGTTTGGGACGCCTGCGCGGCGCGCGATTTTGCCTTCCCGGCGCGCGATTTGAAATTTTCTGCCCTACGGGCTTGTTATTCCGCCGCCCGGCGGAGTTTGGGACGCCTGCGCGGCGTGCGATTTCGCCTCCCCGGCGCGGGGCAAAGGGGGCCTGTTAGGGGCTGCGCCCCTCCTTGGCCCCCTCTGCACTCCCCCCGGAACACCCCCTAAGAAGTGCTTTCAATTTCCGTCAAGCTACGAGGGCAACGCGTCTTATGCTGCGGGAGCTTCCTTCACTCGCTCCGCTCGCTCAGGTGATCTCCCTCCGCGACGCGTAAATGCCAGAGAACTCTTTCGCTTTGAATGTAAATCCGCTTCAGCCAACTACCATTGATACTATTACTGGTTCAGGGGACGACCTTGTACCTTTTCAGTCGCTTCAGGATATTTGTGCATCACAAACTTGAAGAAAATCAAATTCCAACACTAACATGCCTGACAGTTTCACTTCATCTACGGGATGCCAATTATCATTCAACCATAATCCGGAGGATATATTACGAGTTAGAAAAACCTGTTCGCTATCAGGGGATGGTCGTGGAGTCGCCTTCCTTAAACTCGCCGGAGCGTAACGGAGGCGATGGCTGGTGTTGGGCGAATTTGCAAAATGCGCGTTTTACGCCCTGAATGCGTCAGCGCCGGGATTTTGATGCTCACGTACTTGAGTACGCTGCGCTCAAAATCCCGGCGCTGACGCATTCAGGGCGTAAAAGTCGGGTTTGCGTAAATGCGCTCGACAGGCTCTCCCCCGCCGCCAAGCCCTTCTCTGCTTTCCTGCCTTTCTTTCCTCTTCTACTCGCCAATGCCCTCGTACAGGGCAGACGACAAATACCGCTCGCCCGCATCAGGCAGAATGACCACAATGGTCTTGCCTTCAAATTCAGGCAAGTCCGCCAGCCGCGCGGCCGCCGCTGCCGCAGCGCCAGAAGAAATACCGGCAAGAATACCCTCTTCGCGCGCCAGCCTGCGGGCAAATTCAATGGCCTCATCGTTGGCCACAGTTTCCACCCTGTCCAGCAGGCTGACATCCAGCGTTTCAGGAATAAAGCCAGCACCAATGCCCTGAATCTTGTGCGGCCCCGGTTGCAGGGGTTTGCCCGCCAGATGCTGACTGATCACGGGGCTCGCCTCAGGCTCCACGGCCACGGAAACAATGTTCTTGCCCCGCGTGTGCTTGAGATAGCGCGAAATACCCGTGATGGTGCCGCCTGTGCCCACGCCCGCCACAATGGCGTCCACCTGCCCATCTGTGTCATTCCAGATTTCCGGACCGGTGGTGGCTTCGTGTATGGCCGGATTGGCCGGGTTCTTGAACTGCTGAGGCATAAAATACGCGCTGGGGTTGGCAGCCACCAGTTCTTCGGCCTTTCTTATGGCCCCAGGCATGCCTTCCGCACCGGGTGTGAGCACCAGCTTGGCCCCCAGCATGGCCACCACGCGGCGGCGCTCGAGGCTCATTGTTTCGGGCATGGTGAGCGTAAGCTCATAGCCCTTGGCGGCGGCCACATAGGCCAGAGCAATGCCCGTATTGCCGCTGGTGGGTTCCACAATGCCAACGCCGGGGCGTAACAGGCCACGGCTCTCAGCATCGGCAATCATGGCCGCGCCAATGCGGCATTTGACGGAATAGGAGGGATTGCGGCCCTCAATCTTGGCCAGCACCAAGGCCTTGGGGCCGGCCACGCGGTTAAGCCGCACCAGAGGAGTATTGCCGATGGAAAGGGGATTATTCTGATAAATTCTGGACATATGCGTTCTCCTTGCCCGCCTTGGCGATGCTGTGTGCAATCCAGATTGTATGGTTCAGCCGTGTCGGGCGGGCATGACACCTCTGTCCCGGCATTAACTACATTAACTCGACTGACTAAGTGATAATAACAGAACTCCTGAAAGGCAAGACCTGATGCAAAAATATTTCTGCCCGCGGGGAAGAGGCGCAGGTAAACCCGCATCAAATGCTGAAATCGGGGATAGCTGCCGCCTGAGCGTCCACAAGGTCCTGAAGCGTCGTGCCGCCGTATACGTTTTCCAACGCCTGCCGCGCCCGCTGCCACAAAGGCATGAACACGCAGTCCGGCCCAAGGGAGCACTTGCGTACAGGGTTGTCGCCCTCGCAATCAAAAGGATGCACGGGGCCGTCCAGAAAACGGATAACTTCGAGCGTGGTGATCTGGCTGGCAGACCGGGCCAGCATAAAGCCGCCAGCCTTGCCGCGACGGCTGTCCACAAAGCCGCCGCGCCTGAGCTGGTTGAGGATATTTTCAAGAAAACGCGGGGGAATGGCCTGCGCCTCGGCAATCTCCTGAATGCGCGTGGGGCCGCTACCCGTGCGCTTGGCAAGCTCGAACAGGGCGCGCAAACCGTATTGGCACTTAAGTGAAACGCTCATGGGTAATCCTTGCGGGAAAAAGGCGGTACAACCGCAGGAATAAATCAGCCGAAGCTTACGGTCTCGCCGGGGGTCATTTCCACACAACGGCAGGGCAGGTGCAGATTTTCAATCTCTGCCCTGAACCCGGCTGCGCTCTGCGCCAGCACAGGGAACGTTCCCCAATGCATGGGAACAGCAGCCTTGCAGCGCAACAGTTTGCAAGCCAGGGCAGCCTGACGCGCATCCATGGTAAACACGCCGCCCACGGGCAGCAAGGCAACGTCTATGCTGTAAAGCTGGCCCCATAGCTCCATCCCGCTAAAAACACAGGTATCACCCGCATGGTATACGGTGAGGCCATCGGGCATACGCACAATGTAGCCCGCCGGAGCGCCCGAATCGCTGGAATGGTAGGCTTGCGTCATGGTCATGCTCACGCCCTTGCGGGTCAGGGTGCCGCCCATGTTAAAGCCGATGCCGTTGAGAATCTGCTCTTGGGGCACACCAGCCTCGGCCAGTTTGCCCGCCGTGCCCACAATGGCCCCCAACTGCGCCCCGGTGCGGCGGCACAGGGACACGGCATCACCCACATGGTCGCCGTGGTCGTGGGTCACCAGCACAATATCCACATCACCTGCAGCACTGGACGATACTCCCGCAGAAGGAGCAAAAAAAGGATCAATAATCACCTGCGCGCCAGGCGCGCTGATTTTGAATGCCGAATGTCCAAACCAGGTTATGTCGCTCATGCTGCCTCCAGCGTAAGACTTTAACAATTCAGGAAATACGTACCGGGAAGGAACAGAAGACGGCAAATGAAGGAGAAATGGCGTGGTACCACCTTTTGCTTGCGCTATGCTTGGCCTGTCCAGCGGGCAAGACCATGCGCTAGCCCCACCTGATCAAAGATGCGGCCACAGAACTGCTCCAGCAGTTCCTCCACGCCAGCAGGCCGCAGGTAAAAACAGGGAGAAAACGGCATGATCACCGCGCCAGCCTCGCGCAAGGCAAGCAGATTGCGCAGATGTATGGCAGAGAGCGGGCTTTCGCGCGTGACCATCACCAGAGGCAAGCGCTCCTTCAGCGCTACATCCGCAGCCCGGTGCACAAGGTTGCGCGTGGCGCCGCTGGCGATGGCCCCGACTGTTCCCATGGAGCACGGCACTAGCAGCATGGCCGCCGGTTCGCTACCACGCCGCCACCACGAGCCGCTGGCCGGGCCTGCTCCCAGATCTTCCGCAGCATACACGGTGTGCGCCAGCGCCGTGAGTAGATCGGCGTCCGCGCCGCATTCCGCCCGCAGCACGGCCCGCGCGCCATCGGAAACCACGCAATGGGTGCGCACATCGGGCATGGCCGCCAGCAGTCGCATGAGGCACAGGGCCAAGGGCATGCCGCTGGCCCCGCTCACCCCAACAAGAATATCACGCATGCATTCTCCGCATAAAATATCACCGAGCTATTGCCCCTTAGCCTGATTTTTAACGCACATTGCCGCGGCGCGCAAACCCGCCCAGCCTTGACGCGCCCCGGGGTTGGGGCCGGATGTCAACATGGCGGCTCAGGCCCACGCCTTGACAGCCGCCAGCACAAAGCATATCAGAAATGTTCTTATGCGCTCGTAGCTCAGTTGGATAGAGCGTTGGCCTCCGGAGCCAAAGGCCGTGAGTTCGAATCTCGCCGAGCGCACCATTAAGAATTCAAGCGGTTAGCTGTAAAAAGCTAGCCGCTTTTTTCTTGGTCTTTGGCAATTTGTGCCACCTGTGTGCCACTTAAAAAGATTTTACTTCGTGGAAGGTCGTGAATCTGGCATGATATGCTCATTGATATGCAATAACCAAATGGAGGCACCAATGAGTACTAATGACTTTCAAGCGTGGCTTGATGATAACGTAGACCCTGACGAGTACGGGCAGGTTGACTCACTTTATCAGGCGGTCTCTGCAACACAAGGATATGATGATGGTTTTTGGGAAATAAGCTTTAAGAACGATCAGATGTTTATTCGGAGCAACGGAGGGGATTGGCTCCGATTGGGTAGCGAAAATGCCATTTCTTGCTTTCTTGGCATGATGGACGATCAGTTCGGGAATGGCATGGGGGTTGAAGCATGGGCTGCAGCAGAGGCTGCGATTGATAATGACAAATCATAAATACACCCCCAACGATAAAAAATCCCGGCCCATGAAACTGAGTCGGGATTTTCATTTCAGGCCGTTAGGTGGCTACTGTGGGTTATTCATGGCAGCCTCCACCGACAGAGGGCGGGCATTCACTGTGAGGGTTCGCTTCGGCCTGCCCAGTGCGGCGGCTTCGCTGTATGCCCCACTGATAAGGTTCTCAAGCAAGGTTGCTGTATATTCTACATCTCCCGCACTCAAGGCTTCCAGTGCATTCAAGGCAGTTGCCCCGCGCTGCAAGCAGGATATGCACGTTTCCTTTGTTGCAGGGTTATCCAACGCCCGCGAAAGGTCTTCCGGCTTCGGTTGAAAATGGGATAAGGCCAATTCTGCTTGCATATATGCTTGAACCAGTCCGGGCAGGGTCGCAGTGGAGAATGTCAGGCTAAATTTTTTCATTGTCGGCCCCCTTATGCAGGACGGCAAACGCCGGTACTTGTTTTGCGAGCATAGCGAACGCAGAACGCGCCTTCGTCGTCTGGCTCTGCCAATTCAAAGCCACGGCGTTTTAGCGCATCCACGCCCGAGGCTTTGCTCTCCAAATAATGATATTCGATATTGTCCGCATATCTGGGGGCATACCGGGCATTAATAAGGGTACCGTGGGCTACAGGGTTTGAGAAGTTCAGGCAGAGATATCTGTGTATATCTTTTTTGTTGAAGCCGAAGCTTTCTTCTGTGGCCGTGGTCAGATTCCAAGTTGTGCCGTCTAGCAACGTGCCAGACAGGCCTGCCAGCTTTGCGCGGTAGTACACATCCAGCAGCTCGAGAGTTTTTTGCCGCACAGCCTTGGTCAGAGTTTGTCCGTTGCACTTTGGCAGGACGGCAGATAGCATACTCATAGCTTTGACCTCCTATCGGTCATGGTTAGGCTCGGTTGGGAATCACTACTTCCCTGCCGGGCTATTTTGTTTACTCGCCGCGCATGTAGTCATCGAGGGCGGCTTTTGTGGTTCGCCATTCTCTGCCGACTTTTCGGGCCTGCACTTCCCCATTTTGAAAAAGCCTCAGCATGACATTGCGCCCAACGCGCAAGTATTCTTGTGCTTCCTCCAATGTAAGGGGGCGGGTGCTCTTTTCTTCGTCCGTCAATGGAGCGATCATTTTCCCTCCTTGTTTGTTGTGCTTTACTTTGGGGGATAAATTTGTTTATGTCAATTTAAAGTTGAAATAAGTTTCGTAAAGTTTACATATCACTCTTATGAGACATGGCCCAAAAACAAATATTCAATGATTATCTGCGTTTCACAAAACGACCCTGAGCACATAAAATTATTGTGCTACGAATATGGTGCAGCGTGTTATACATTTTTCCGTGAAACGATTTACCCGGCAGAGATAAAGCCTGAGTCCTTGTTTCTTCTGGTGCGGGCTGATAGCAATGAATAACAACAGAGGGGGGGGTAAATATGGAATGGTTATCGCCGTTGTTCATTTTATGCGTTGGCATGGCAATCGTATCAAATTTGAATACCATTTCTAGCCAACTATCTCGCATTGAAGATTTACTCCGTGAGAATAACGACCAAAATGAAAAAAATTGGTTGGAGTTAGGTTCAATTTCTAGTGATATTTACGGGTTGAGAAAGAAAATTCCCAATCGAATTGAAATTGACCCCGTAACCGGCTCAGAAACAATTCGTGAATAAGGCGAACCCAAATGGCCCGGAATAATCCTTTCCATGTGGGGATTACGCCGGGCCGTGTTGTTTGTGGGGGCTTGGGGTGCCGGGGTAGCCTTCCCCTTTTGCCGTGCCTATCGAACCGAAGGTGAAGCGAACAAAGGTTGAACAACAGAAGAACAACGGATGAACCAAGAGCGAAGCTCGGATGAAGCTCGGATGAAGCGCGGAGAAGTTAGCTTTTTACCGATGCCGCGCAGTACGCGCACGCGCACGCGCGCGAGGTTTAGGCTACGCACAGAAAGCGACACCCTAAACGACACCTAAAAAGAGCCGTTACACAGGGTGCTAGCCGCTCAAGCGGTCAGGCTTTCCAGTGAGGCTTGATACACGCCGTCAGGGATATTCACCGTCATTTCCTGCCCGGTCTTAGGGCAAACCACCGTTTGTCCTGTGTGCCGGGTGTCGAGGCAATCCCAGCAGGCTTGCCCGCTGTCAAAGTCCATTGCCGCCGAACCGCCTTCATAGCGTTCACGCTGATACCTCAGCCCATGCCGCCGTATGTAGTCCCACACGTCTGAGCGTTGCCAGTGCAGGAGAGGAGTAACCCGCACCCCGCCACCAGCCGGAGCAATGCTTTCACCCTGCCACGGCTCCCCTTGGTTCATATCGCTCGTAAACGCGCATTTCAGAATGTCACTTGATCTTTGACCCGTAACGAACATATTCCACGCGCCTTTTAGCCCTTGAGGGGCCAATGGTGCCGATAAGATTTCATGCCTTGCGCAAGTGAATGGGCCAGAATCGCCCCGCTTATCTTTTGAGTGCAAGAATGCGCTTGTTGAAAGAAGCTGCCCATTGAAGGCATAAGCACCGAGCAAGAGGAAATTGTCACCGTTCTGGCAAAGCTGAAAACAGGTGGGCGGCATGAAAAAGGCGCACAAGTTTTGCTCTGTCAGCTCCTGCAAAGCCCATTTCCAACGCCAAGACGAGCTGCCGTAGATATGCCCAAGAAAGATCACGGCAGGGGAAGGGTGAACTTGCCGCAACAGGTGAAGGGCAACAATGCTGTCTTTGCCCCCGCTCCAGAACATTGCCGGGTTGTCATGCCCTGCTAGGGCTTTTTCAATCGTTGCCAGGGCATCACGTTCAAGCTGATTCATGCGGCTTCACCTCCCTCAGTGCCGTCACCATGCGCCCGAACCAACGCGGCAAGCCGGGTTTGCTGTTCCTTCAAAAACTTCTCTAGCAGGCTGTGAACCATGTATTCGCCGCCTTCACGGCTCCCGCACCAGTGAACATGCAGGCCGTAGCGAACAGACCACGCAGCCAGAGTTTGCAGCAGGCTTTGCGGTGTCATGGCGCTGCGGTAGTTGTGGCGGCGCACATCGTCCATTGAGGACTCAATCACCAGCCCGAAGTATTCCAGCCCCCGGCCCCTCTCGCACTCACGCTTGAACCGTTCCCGTCCTGCCGTGAGTGTTCCGCACAGGTCGGAAAGGCTCTTTCGCTCAAGGGCAATGCGGTCAGTCAGGCCGTGCAAACTGTAGTCACCAGTTTGCAGCGTACCCACCTCCACGGTAACGCCCGCATATTTGGGGGCATTGAAGGCATAGGGGGCTTGTTCTCGGCTGTCCTGAACTATGCGCATGTAGTCACCCCCAAGAAAATCCGATTTTGATAAGAATGAGCGTTCATTTTTTGCCCTCCCTTACACGACTTCGGGCCGGGTGCTTTTTGACGATCCTGCGGCCTGAAATGGCTTACTGTGCCGAGTGGAAATTGAACCCAGCACATTCTTGCCCGCTGCGGTTTGCCTGAAATTGGCAGCCCGGCGTTTCTCTCTCGTTCCTGCCGTGACATTCGGGCTTTTGCCCATGCGAAACGGGAAGGCGGGACAAGGGCCAGCGGCGGCGGTGTCGCCTTGGCAGTCGTCAACCTGCCCTTGGTTCCCGGCTTGGCATTCTTCAACGCAGTATGCGCGGATAGTTTTCAAGGGGCGGTGCTTCCCTGCGGGCAAGGCCACGCCCAAGCGGTAGGCGTAAAAGGGACAAGCGGAGTGCTGGCATTCAGTCACGTTTGCGGAAACGCCGCCCTGACATTGCAGGCAGAACTTGCGAATAGCTTCAAGTGCGGTAAGTTTTTTCATGGCTATATCCTTTATGTGGCAAGCGCGTAGGTGGTTGAGTTGCGAGAAGCGAAGGCCAGCACACCGGGTATCCACTCCATGACGCTGGGGATGTCGGGATTAATGGGCCATGTCAGCGCGGCCCGGTGCATGTCGCCCAGGTCTTTAGCTCCCACGGCAGGGGTAAGGATTGCTTGCGGATAAGCTGCACTCCATCTCTGCCAGGCGACTTGCCCGCCTTCGTCATTGTCGGGGCAAGCCAGCAGCAAGGGGGCAGCCTGGATAAAAGCGTGGGTGTCTGAATCCAGCCCCTTCATGTTGCCCATGAGGGCTACAGCGGCCAGTTTTCCGAATGATTCTTGCCAGACTAGAACGGCATCAAGAGCGGATTCAACCAGAAGCAACGGAAGCCCGGCACGTCCAGCAATAAACGGCACGTTGCCGCTTCCCTGCGTCTGCCAATATTTGGGGCGGCTTTCGGGGCGATCATCAGCACAGCGCACGGTTAGGGCTACGGTTCCGGCCTTCCGGCGTGTGGCAATGACAAGGGCACAGGGCAAGAGCAGCTTGTCACGCATGCCGCCGCCTGCCAGCTCAACAACGGGCAAGCCCCACGATTCGCGCAGGATATAGCGATCAGCAGGGTTCCAGCCTATGCCGCAATCAAGCGCGGTGTACGGGGTCAGGAAGCGCCCGCAGATGGCAAGCAATGCTTCGGGGATAGTTTCAAGCCCACGCTGGCACTCAGCGAGAAACGCGGAGGCGCTGCCCATCCATTCCTTGCAGGGCATAACGGCTGGCTCAGGCTTGGGCGGTACATAGGCCATCTGTGTCGGGAGCGCCGGACGGGGCCGGACATGTGTGCGCCGTGTAGATAGCAAGCTTGTGGTGTGTTTCTGCTCAAGGCCCAAAGCTGCGCAGGCTTCGGGGTAGCTCATGCCCATAAACTCGCGCATGAACTGGATGCCGTCACCCTGAGAGCCGCACCCACGGCAAAGGTAAGCTCCACCGCGCGGCCTGTCGGGCCAAACAATAAAGCGATCTTCACCGCCGCACTGAGGGCATGGCCCGGCGAATTCGTGCGGCCCCTTGGGCTTCATGGCAGAAGTAAGAAAAGTCAGAATACTATTCATGGGACAGCCCCCCATCACCTAAGCCGGACAGATGGACAGGGTCTAAAGACCCCTGTCCGTGTCCGTCCGTCTGTTTGGTGCTTTGGGCAGCAAGACATGTCCGGCCAATGTCCGGCAATTGTCCGTGTCCGGCTAATTCCTTTGTGCTGTAATAATCGTTAGTTACAAAAATTAGCCCACGACTGACCAATTCTTTCCTGCCACGGTCAAAGGCTCGGCACTTCGTGTCCGGCTTGTCCGCCGTATGTCCGGCATAAAAAATCGGTCGCCAATCTTCCAAATGGACAGAGTCAGCCCCCGCCGCTTCAAGGGCAGCACAAAGGCTATCCAGGGTGTAACGCTGATTGTCCGCCAAGGGCTTTTCGTCCTGCACGGCTTCCCCATCGGGCAACGCCACGCAGCTTGTGATCCTGTCGCCGTCTTCATCTGGCCCAAGGTCAACCACGGCCAAGCGGAATGGGTGCTTTTCGCCTTCACCGCCGCCATCTTTTACTTTGACTGCTTTCCATTCGCGGCTTTGGCCGTTTCTGGTGGCCTCAATACAACAATCCCAACTTGGTAACTGTGTGGACGAACCTCGCGCCCCACGGGTTAGGTCTTTGCCCGCATGGTGAACTAGCAGAACAAAACAATCCTTGCGGGCGGCAAGCTGTTTGCAACCTTCGATAAGCAAGGTCATGTCGTCAGTGCGGTTTTCATCAAGTCCCACGCTGGCGCAAGCCTGTGTATCCACAATGCAAAGACAAACATCGGGAAGGCTGGCCGCGATAGCTTCAAGGTCTTCCGGCTTGTAAAACGTGGTGGGGGCGGTTCCTATACTTAGGTTCGGGGGCAATTCTTCGCCGTGATAGGCGATATACGCGGCAAGGCGGTTGCGCGTGCCTTCTTGGCCCTCAAGGCTAAAAATGGTCACTGGCGCGGCCTTGGTCTTATGGCCGTACCAAACAGCCCCACGGGCCACATGTACGGCAAGATCAAAGCTCAGGAATGATTTACCCGCCGTGCTTGCCCCGTATATCTGGCCAATACCCCGCGCAGGGATTAACCCTTTGACACGCCAGCGCAGCGGGGGGCATTCCAGAACAATGCCCACGCTTACCAGAGGATAAGGGGTAACGGCAGATTCCGGCGGGGTCTGCGGTTCTTCCTTTACCGGGGTTGCAGCTAGAAAGTCCGCTTGAGCCTTGGCAATTGCTGATTGATCAAGCGTTGTCATGCGAAACCTCCCACGGTTGACCAGGGAAGAAATCACATGCGTAATCACCTTTTTTTACCTTATGTCCGCAAAACTGGCATATTCTGCGCACCCTGGCCTGCGGGGTAATTACTTCTCGGCAGTAGAAACAACCATCTATGCAACGGTTGTTTGAAGGTGTGGCGATGGAATATTCTTGACGAACAGGCCGAGCATGGGGCAGGCTAACATTGCTTGGTGCTGCTCCCACGCTGCACAATTTTTCAGGCTCTGGACGCTGCAACGCCCAGGGCCTTTCTTGTTCAACGGCTGCCATGCTAAGCAGCCCTCCCCCGCAAGTTTGGGCGTGTCTGACTGTGAATCCACAGGACAGCATCTTTACGATCACAAACTCTGCGCTTTCCCGAAATAAAGCTGCTAGGGCCATGTCCTTCACTGATTTTGTTGTGAAGACTGCCAACGTGTTTGTATCCAGCCTGACGGGCGACCCATTCAAGCGGCACAATCTCAGCCGGGGCAGCTTCATACATGCGCTGAAAGACTTCGGGCAATTCCTTGATTTCGATTGGCAGGGCATTAATGTCCATAACCTTCCCCTTTGCTGTGTTGAGGTTGAAGTGTATGAACATAAATTACAGTCAGCCCGCCCCCATGTGACCCACCAAAAAAAATACAAAGATGATAATTTTGCTAGAATTGTACTTCTAAATAAAAAAGCCGGGTTCCCCCGGCCTGAATAAGTAGCAGCACTGAATACTCTACATGTTATTTTTTCTTTTGGTTCACATGGTAAGCATAGTCACGAGCACGGTTATTTCTGTCGGCTTTTGCGTCAGCAAAAGGGATTCCCCTTGCAAGCCCGGAAGCTAACCACTGGGGAATTTTATCCCAATCCTTATTTTGATGCTCGCAGAGTAAGCGCATAATCGTTCCTAGCGCCACACCTTCGCTACGCAAGCGGTCTGCAAAACCCTTTGGAGTTTCACCGTCTTTAGGTTCCATACTATTTTGGCTGGTCGCCTGTTCGCCCAATGCGTAACGCATGGCGTCTGTGTAAGATTCCCATTCCTCTGGTGAACAATTGTGCTTTTTATAAACCATCTCCATGATTTCAAGCTCTGTCCCGCTTGGAGATTCAACGAATTCAGAATCCGTGCTTGCATCAACCGTGATCACCCTAGGGGGTATGCGTTTTTCTTCTGTAATTTCATCAAATGTAACGATTGCTGGCTGCTTGATAGGCATAAAACCCCCTTGAAGGGTATCCCTTGAATATTCCCCCGGCAGCGGTCAAGGTTCCGCTTTTCGGCTCGGTTAATTACTCCGAACCTAGCCGGGGAAAATATTTGCTTTTCTCAGTCGTTCTTAAACCTTGTCACCTTTGCACCAGCAGGCCGGGCTGGTTCCGCATTGGCCGCAAGATCAAGGCATTCGTCAATGACAGATGCCGCCCGTTTCATGGCTTCGTCTGCCAAGTGCGCATATCTCTGTGTCATTTGTGGGCTGCCGTGCGTCATGAGCTTTTGCAGGGTGAACAAGTCCACCTTGCCGCTACTGGCAAGCCATGAGGCATAAGTGTGGCGCAGGCCATGCAGGGGGCGAAAATCAGCAGGAAGGCCTGCCTCTTTGCGCAGGGCGTTAAGAAAGCGGCGAAGTTCAACGCGCTTCCCCCCATCTTTGCCGGGGAACACATACGGGCTAGCAGTATGCTCTATGCCCTCAAGAATGCCCCTTGCCGCTGCTGTCATAGGAATTTGCGAGGTTTTGCCGCTCTTGGCTGACTCGCCCCGCAAGGTAATATGCCCGGTGCGAAAATCCAGATCATCCCATTGCAGGGCCAGCAACGCACCTCGGCGCATACCCGTTGCCAAAGCCAGACGAACCAGTGAAGCAAGGTTTTGATCTTTGGCCGCGTCCAGGGCATCAATCAAGGCGCGGCCTTGCTCCGGCGTAAGACATTCGGTCTTTTGGTTGTCGAGCTTGGGCATAATGAATTGTAGGCCAGCGGGGCGTGAACAAAGCTCTTGCCTCGCCCCAAAATTGATAAGGCGGCGCAGTAACTCAAGAACGTGCTGTATTGTCTGCGGAGATTTGCCTTGCAATTCAAGCTCTTTTGCCAACGCGCTGACTTCATGCGTTTTTATGGCCTCTGGCTGGCGACCATAGAAAGCAGAGAGGTGTTGAAAATTGCTTGAATCTGCTGGCCCATTGGAATATTCGCCCTTCGCCTCTCGGTAGATTGCCCAAAGCCGTATAATTGTCGGCCTTGCACGCTCTGCTTCACGAGCAGCTTTCGCTTGCGCTCTCTTTTCCTGCAAGGTGGCAGGGCCATTGCCCGTTCTGGCTGCTTCCTTGAGCTTGGCAAGCTCTGCCCGCGCCTTTGCAAGCGTCCAGCCCTCAGAAGCCCAGCCCAAGGCCTCTTGCTTCTTTTGCCCGTCCACAGTGAAGCGAAGTACAAAATAGAGATCAGGCTTAACACCATGCTTGCGGGTAGGGTGTACTCTGGCCCTAATGCCCTCATCCAACTTTTGCCATTCACTCGCCATGCTGTGCCACCTTCGATTTGTGCCACCGTTGTGCCACCAAAAGGGCATGAAAGGGGCCATAAAATCGTGAAAGTTTGTGAATGTAAAATATCCATAATGTGGCTTGTAGTCAATATTTTGCGGTGTATTCATGAAGCCTAATGAAAGGAGGTGTAATTTACATTCTTCGGCCTCCGGAGCCAAAGGCCGTGAGTTCGAATCTCGCCGGGCGCACCATTAAAAGACAAAAGGTTGGATGCAGACTATGCACCCAACCTTTTTTCATTCTAGGAGCTGGTTAGCATGCGTGTATAGCAATTAACCATGCACGTAAGGCTTAATAAATTTTTCTATCTCCCGCACCGCCGAATTCACCTTGGTTTGAATAGCGTCACCTTTGCGTGAATAAATAATCTGCCTTAATTCACGATATCTATTTCGCTCCTCATCATCACGAAATCTGCCATTTTTTTGATTATAATCTTCAGTATATTCTTCAATACTGTCTCTCAGCACATAACACACTTCTTCAATGGGCTGAAAAAGTTCACGTAATTTTTTATCAAGTATAATTTCAGATTCAAATAACAGGAAATCCATTTCACTAATTGTTTTTAGGGTATATTTGAATCTGCTCTTCATCTCTCTATCTGAAGAATAACGAAGCTGTTCTCTTTCAGGAATAGGTTTACCATCCTCATTGTGCGTGAAGATGGAAATTTTACGGACAGATGATCTGCAATACTCAATATCTCGCCTGATCTGATACACCTTGAGCATCAGCCGTTTGGCAACATCAAACTGGGAAGTGCCTTTGAGCTGCCTGCGCCACGTTCTCAGCCCTTGCCACGCGACCCAGACGCCACATCCCGCAATTATGAGCGTCAGCCAATCCTTGGCGATAGAGATATAGCCTAGCAATGACGGTTGAATATCCATCCAATCACCCTTCTCTATACGTCTGACAGCGCAACACCCCGCAGATTATCCGAGCCTGCTGACCACAGCTTCGAGTCTGGTCCTAACCATTGCTTCCTTTTCCAGCTTCTGCTGCAATTCGGCAATGGCGGCCTCGGCTTTTTCAATGGTGCCGCACAGCCCCCCGAGCAGTGAAAACGCGCCGCCCTCAAGAAACTCAGCATTCTCCACTGCTCCCGCATAGGGGCTGCCGCCAAGGCGTTGCCAGCGGGCATAGTCCCGCTGCCATTCAGGAAAACAGGTGGCGGTGAGGCCGTCATTCCATAACTTGTACGCTCCAAAGGCATGCACCACTGGCGCAAAGGCCGCCGCCGGATTACGCGGATGCATATTGAACCCCTGGGGTAGTTGAAAAACGCTCTGCGGGTACTGCCGCAGCAGCATCTGCGCCAGCAGGTTAAAGGCCGCCTGATCGGGATAGCGCAGCATTCTGCCGTGCCGGAAAATGAACTCCAGACACCCCTGCCGCAAGGCGTCCGGCGCTGGCAAATCATTGCGGAATACAATGACCCCCGAATTCAGGTTGTCTGCGCCGCCGTCAAACCCCTCAATAGGTTCGTGCAGATTGATCTGCGCAGGCTTGGCCCCTGGCGGGTCTGAAAATTCGGGATCTTCCAGCGCCAGCCCAAGGGGGCCGCAATCAAAAAGCCCTTCCAGACTATCCTGAACCAGCACGTCCGCATCAAGCCATACAACAGATGTATAGCGTTGCAGCAAGTCAAAGCAGTCAAATTTGGCCAGACTGAGCGGAGAAAAAACCTCCAGCGCCTCAGCCGTCAGCTTTGCGGGAACAGGCGTAAAGGGCACAAGCTGCGCGCCAAGGTTGCGCAATATCGCGGCATCGGTTTCCAGTAGGGAGTCATCACAAAAAACGATGATGTCGGCCTCCATTTCCGGATTATGCCGCCGAAGCGCCAGCAGTACCGTGCCAGCGGCAAAGGCCCAGTTGCCGGTTACGCCTGTGACCACCGCGCGCGGAAACCTCACGTCAATGCGGCCTTCAAATGCATCATGCATGGCTGGCTCCTGATGTCGCTTTGCGCAGCCCGCAGGCTGCTCGATGTCCCCGGCCCAGGACCGGAAAAAGCCCGTTGCAGACGGGGCAGTCTGGTATCCACCCCGGCCTGAAACGGGCCAACAATGCTATCTCCGACAGTTTCTCCTACCGCGAGGCAGCAAAAATGGCGATAATATCGGGCGGCAGCAGTTTTTTTACGCTGCCAATGTGGGTTTTGCCCACAAGGGCCTTCTCGGCCATTTCGGCAATCTGCGCATCCGTGGGCGCAAGATGCAGATCCTTCAGCGATGTGGGCATGCGTAGCGAGCGGAAAAACCGCTCCATGGCCTCAATGCCCCGCAGACCTGTGATGGTTTCCGTCTCCGCCGGGGCAACGCCCATGACCCTTTCTGCAAACAGGGCAAAGCGATCAGGCCGCAAGGGCAGCACATGGCGGGCCCAACTGCCCCATATGGCAGACAGCCCCGCACCGTGGGCCACATCAAACATGCCGCTCAACTCGTGCTCGATCATGTGCGTGGCCCAGTCGCCGCCGTCCGAGCCGCAGCCAGTCAGACCGTTGTGCGAAAGGCTGCCAGCCCACATGACTTCGGCTCTGGAATCGTAGTTGGCCGGGTCATCGCGTAGCACGATGGCGTGGTGCATGACCACGCGCATGAGGCCCTCGCCGATGCTGTCCGTTATGTCCATGTTCGAGCCATGCCCGAAATAGCGTTCCATGGTGTGCATGAGAATATCCACGCAGCCGCAGGCCGTCTGAAAGGGCGGCAACGACATGGTCAGCTCGGGATTCATGACGGCAAAGGCCGGACGGGCCATATCCGTTTTGAAGCTGCGTTTGAAGCCGTTTTCCTCGTTGGTCACAACAGTTGAACTGCTCATCTCGCTGCCTGCGGCGGCAATGGTCACCACGCAGCCAACGGGCAGGCAGGCGTCCGGCTTGCGCTTGCCCATGTAATAATCCCACACATCACCCTCGTTGGCGGCGCCGTAGGCAATGGCCTTGGCCGAGTCGATAACGCTACCGCCGCCCACTGCCAGCACAAAATCCACCCCTTCACTGCGTGCCAGTTCAATGCCCTCGCGGATCAGCGAAAGCCGGGGGTTGGGCACGACGCCGCCAAGAGTGACAAAGGCAAGTCCTTCAGCCTGAAGAGAGGTTTTTATCCTGTCCACAAGACCCGAACGCAGGGCGCTCTGCCCGCCAAAGTGGATAAGCACCTTGCGGCATTTGCAGGCTTTGACAAGTGCGCCGGTCTGCTGCTCTGTATTTTTGCCGAAAACCACCCGTGTGGGCGTGTAGTACGTGAAATCGTGCATGGTATCCTCCTGACTGTAAAAAACGCGCGGGCGGCCAAAGCGCAGGGCCGGAGCGTAAGCGTCAGATATTTTCTGCCAGCGCGGCGAGCGAAAGTGTACGCAAAAGCCTGCCTGCCCGATCCGCCTGTGCTGCATCCGCCGAGGCTTCGCGCAGAATGCGCGCCATAAAAACAAGCATATGACGTTGCATATATTCATCGTACCCATAACGGTCTGTCCAGGCCTGCCAGAGGGTATCAAGCCAGCGCAGCGCAGCTTCCGGCTCTGCAGGCCCGCCATAGATCAGCCCTGCGTGCAGTGCCGCCTGTGCGCCTGTCGCCCGGATACCGAACGGAGGGAACACATGCCCAAGCAGTGCGCGCATGTGCCACTGGCGGGCATGGGCTGCTGGCGCATAACGATAGTGCAGCAGCGGCTCTTGCAAATTGACCGCCTGCAATCCGGCCTTGAGCAGGGCATCGGCCCAAAAGGCCATGTCTTCTGCCCTTGCCAGGCTGGCGTCATAGCGTAAGCCAAAGGCGCGCATCGCGTCCAGCCGCACCATGACGCAACAGTTGGGCACAGGCACCCCAAACAGTGTGGCGGCTCGTGTTGCGCCCGGCTGTTCGGGAAACAGCTCAAGCGCGCTTGATTGCTCGAAATACTGCACGCCAGCACCGCAGATATGAATCTGGGATTGCGCCTCAAGGCAGGCATGTTGCGCTTCCAGCCGGTGGGGCATGGCAATGTCGTCCGCGTCCATCCAGGCCAGATACCGACCACGCGCACGGCCCAAGGCCATATTGCGCGCCGTGGCCCGCCCCTTGTTGGATGGCAGCAGCTCAACTCGAATCCTTTTGTCGTCAAAGGACTTCGCAAGGGCAAGGGTATTGTCTGTGGAACCATCGTCCACCACCAGCAGCTCAAAGTCTTCAAAGCTCTGGGCCAGGATGGACTCTATCGCTTCAAGCAGATGGGAGGCGGCATTATAGGCGGGCATTGCCACAGTGATTTCTGGCGTGGACGAACTCACTTACCCTCCCCCCTCACCTGCCTGTACATGGCGGCCACATCATCGCGCCCCGCGCCAAATATGGGCTCCGGTCTGCCCAGCGCAGGCAGTCTGCGGCAATAATCCGGCGCTGTTTCCATCATCCTGGCAGCGCGGGCAAAAACATTGGTGGTTTCCAGCATCCAGTTGCGGCACAGAACCAGCTCTGCTTGCCGGGCCTCCCACAAATGGCTCTTGATTGCAGACAGGATGCTCTGCACGCAGGCTTCCAGATCGCCGAGCGGCAAGGGCAAAAATCCGGGTGCTGGGCAAACAGCGCCAAGGTTGGGCGCTCCAAGAAAGAGCGGCAGCGCCCAGCCGAGCCAGGCATCGGACAGTTTTTCTGTCCAGAAGTTGTCGAGGTAGTTGTTTTCAAGCACCACATGATACTTGTAGGGCGCAATGGCCGACATTTTGTCGTCCACAGGATTGAATTCGCGCCCGTACACATGCAGCGCGTCCCCCAGCCTCTCCTTGAGCATACTCACCAGTGCTAGTCGTGCGCGCTGTGCCGACGTTGCCGTCTTGGTGGAACAGACTACGGAAATCAAGCCTGTTTTTTCTGGCATAGGAAATGCGCGTAATTCACTAAGATTGGTGAATTTACTTATATTTCTTCCTGATGAGCGTTCGACGCCGTAGTGCCAACTCAGACAGGGGTTGCTGATGACCATGCTGCGCCGCTCGACACCGCGCAAGTCATAAGGCGACACCACCGTGCCGAACTGTCCGAGGTAGGAACGGGGATATTTCTTGATTTCAGGCGGCTCGGTGACAAAGAGGATACGCCGTTCACGGGGCACTGTGGTGCTGAAACCCGCAGGGGCTTCGTCAACAACCACAAGCCAAGCGCTGGCAGTTTCCAGCGAGGAGGGGAGCGATGAAGGGGAATGAGCGGCTGGCGGGGGCAGCACAAATTGCGCACGGCCCAGAGCGCCGTTGCCGTCTTCTGTCTGCCGCATCCAGGGCCAGGCCGCGTGGATGGTGGCAAAATAGCACAACAGGGTGGAACTTTCAGCCACAAAGGCCTCGCAATGCCAAGGCCCCGGCCGCTTTTCCATGGTCAGAGGCCGGTTAGCAGCACCTCTTGCTCTGGGTGCATCGGCAACGGATGTTGAAAATCGCCTTAATGCTCAACGGCGTAAATATTGCGGAACACAACGCCATTTTCCTGGCTGCGCACTTCAAGAATGACCTGGGCGTTGGTGAGACTCATGGGGTGCTCGGCAGAAGCAACCATGACGGCGCGCTTGAACCGGCTGATACGAAAACTGCCCACATCTTCGGGCTCAAAACGCAGGGAATATTTTTTGCCATCGGCTGTCAGCAACGTGCCGCTGACCATACCAGAAAGTATCTTCTGGCTGTCGGTATTACGCAGATCCAGTGCGACGCGAAGCTTGCCGCCCCTGATTTCACGCACCTGCACATTCCCTACCTTGACGTAATCAAGGTCAATGGAGGGAAAGTCCTCATGCCCCGGCCCTTCGGTGGTGCGGGCCGCGTCGCTGACCCCGGCCTGAGGCTTGTCTGCCGCCGCTGGCCCGCCTGTAATTGCGGGGCCTTCACCCGGTGCTTCCGCAGCGGCGCCGCCAGTGCTGAGCCTGCGCAGCACAAGCTCCCGACCTGGTATATTTTCTTCACGCAGCAGTTCTTCAAGGTGTTCCAGCCGTTCCGCATTGGCCTGTGCCGTCTGCGAATCGCTTTCAAAGCGCAGCACATTGTCCCGCAACTGCACGTTCTGCTGCCACAAAGTCCAGCACAGCCATCCCAGAACAGCGCAGGCCACGGGCAGGCAGGCCATCACCCCAAGGGCCGCCACAAACCGCCCCCTGCGCACTCGATAGCTGCGCCTGGGGCCGTTATCCCGCATCAGGATTATGCTGAGATTTTCGCGGTACTTCAAACGGTCCTCACGAACTTTGCGTTTGAAATTTCGGGATGGCCGCACACAACACCTTGTTATGATACCTCGCCATAAAACGGGGCAAACTGTTTGACCAGCCTCAGCCCACTGTCCAAGGAGACAAAACGGCAGAAGACCCTATTGACCTGCCTCTCCGATGGGAGCAACGGGAGCGCCAAGAGGTGCCCAGTCCTCGCGGGCGATACGCCAGGCCTTGCCGTCAAAGCGCAGCAAAAGGGTCTTGGTGCCGCGGTCCGTATGGCCGGAGCTGTCGGCATAGACCTGATTCATGTCGGCTCGCAGGCCCTGCTTGTCAGCCACCAGCCGCAGGCCCGTGATCTGAACCAATGTGGGCTGCACACGCTGCCAGAGCAGTTCCTTCTGCTTCTGAATATTCTTTGCGCCCCAACGCCCCTGCTGGATGGCATCGTCCGCATAGTATTCAATGTATTCGTCCAGACGTCCAGCTTCCCAGGCCTTGCGCCATTTTTCAACCATAGCGCTGGCGGCGTCGCTGACCTGATCCAGATAATCCGCTGCAAGGCCAAGTTCTTCTGGCTTGAACTGCGAAGCAACAATGCGGAAATCGCCCTTGTTGTCCCGGCTCCACCAGAAGGAACGCACACCTTGCTCCATGCCGTTGGGGGCCACCACAAGCTGCTCGCAATGACTCACAGCCAGTGAACCCTGGATCTCGAACTTGGGCTTGCGGCTTATGAGGCGCAGCCACGGCACCGCAAAGCGACGATCAAGTTCGCGCATGGTCGAATTGTAGGAATATCCCCGAGGGGTTCCGGCTTCTCGGTTGTACTTGGCCTGATCGTAAAGAGAGGCGATGTTGGTCGAACGCGCGGAAAAATCCGCATTCCAGGCCTGCACGGCCTTTTCCAGCGCGGCGCGGACTTCCGGAGTAAGGCTCAATTGCTGGGCTGCCGCTGCCACGGGAGCATTGGCTTGTGCCGGCGCTGCTATGGGAGCCGGAACAGACGTCGGTGCAGGCAAGTTAACAGCCTGCTGGACCTCGGCGGGTTTTGCCGCCTGATCGGCAGGTTTGGCAGGTGCGCCCTTGGGGGCGGATTCCGCCTCGCTGCGGGCCGCTTCTTCCATTGCGGGGCGCGCTCCCCAGTTTACTTCTGCCGGGGGTGTCGCATTGCTGCGGCGGGGCACCAAAGGATCATTGGCCGCCATGAGTTTGTCGCCCTGACCAGCCTTGGCGGTAGCGGTTTTGTCCTGCGAGGGCTGCGGCGCGGCAAGAGCCGTTGCCTCCGCTTTTTCAGGCGCGGCTTCGGGCATATCCAGCCGGGGGCGCTGAGGTGCTTCAGAGGAAGCATCGCTGACCTGCTGCAAGGGCGCTTCGGCCACAAGCTGGCCCTTCTGAAAATCGGCGCGCATACCCAGATCCCGCGGGGTCCATTCCATACCAACAATGCGGAACTTCTGGTCGTTATCTCGCTGCCAGTACAAACGGCGCACGCCTTCAGTGGAAAGATTGGATGCCGTATAGAGCTGCTCTGACCAGGTTACCCAATACCCCGGCCCTTCCAGCACGTTGATCTTGCGATTGAAAATCTTGATGAACCGAAGCGACTTGAACAGACGCTCCTTGTTCTGCCGGAAGGCCGTGAAATTTTCCGTCATGGCCCTGGAATAGGCATCAGGATTATAGTAATCAAACATCTTGACCGAACGGGAGGCCCAGGCGTTGCTCCAGTTCTGCATCAGGCGGCGCCGTTCGTTGGCGGTGCTGCTGTCGGGCCGGGGCTGGGCGTTCTCGTCCATCTTATCGGCCAGAACCACGGCCGTACCGGGCGTCAGCTGCGGCCCGACCTCGTCAATTTCCTTAAGCCCGATGGCCACACAGCCACGGGTGGAAAGCGGTTCAATGCCAAAACCCTTGCTGTGAATCCAGATGCCGTGGCCGGTTTTGCCGCGCAGGCGATCCACGGGGTTAGGATAGTTCAGGGTATAGGCAATGCCGCCATACTCCTTGAAATCCAGCCCGCTGGCAATTTTGTATTCCACAAAGTAGATGCCTTCGGGCGTACGCAGATCGTTGAGCGCCTGTTTGTCGCCGGGCAACTGGCCTGTGGTGCAGGGATAGGTGTATTTGAGCTTGAGGGGGCTTTTCTTCTCAAAAAACATGAAGGTCTGGCGCTTTTTGTCCACAGCCACCAAATGCGTAGGAAGCCCCTCGTTGTACAGAGAGGCTTGCCATTCTTCGGCCTGCGCCAGATGTGGAGCGGCAAGTGGGCAACCAATGCCAAAGGCCATCAGCAGCCCCAAGGCCATGCATCTGACAAGGCAATTGGCCAGACAGCTGATCAACGGCCTGACAATGGAACTGACAGCAGAGCCAGCCAGACGTTGCGACAATGCCACATGGGGCAAGGCGCGCGGGTCGGTGAGAACCTTAACGCGCAAGGTCCACCAATTCCGCACGGGTAAAGAGCGCAAGCAGGTCATATCCCGCCTCACGGAGCTTTTCCCGGCCACCTTCCTCGCGATCCAGAATGGCGCAAACCGCCACAATGGACAGGCCAGCATCTGTAATACGATCACAGGCCTTCAGCAGAGAACCGCCGGTGGTAACAACGTCTTCAAGCATGGCCACGCGGTCGCCCGCGCAGAAATTGCCCAGCCCTTCAACAAACTGCCCTGTGCCGTGCCCCTTGGCTTCCTTGCGGACCAAAAGGCCGTTCAGCGGTCTGCCCTGTTCATGCGAGATGACAGTGGTAGCTGCAACCAGCGGGTCAGCGCCCATGGTCATGCCGCCCACACCCTTGATGTCCATCTCGCGGAGCATGTGGTTGAACAGGGTTCCAATAAGCCACGATCCTTCGGCGTGGAGCGCCGTGACGCGGCAATCAAAATAATAATCGCTTCTGCGGCCTGATGCCAGCACAAAATCTCCCTCGCGGTATGATTTTTCTACCAGCAGGCGGGCAAGGCGGCGCTTGAGCGCCAGCAGTTCTTCAGAAGAAAGAGTTTGCATGACAGCTCCTTACGCCTTGTTGGCCGCAGCGTTCTTGAACACCCGGGCAAAAATTTCGTCTTCGTGCTGCAGGTAGTACGAAGGATCAAAAAGCTCAGCCAGCGCAGCTGCGCCCAGCCGCCCGCTCATGTCGGCATCGTTGCGCACCAGATCGGGGAAGGGCGTGCGGCTTTCCCAGCTCTGCATGGCAAGGCGCTGCACGGCTTCATACGCCTGCTGGCGCGGAAGCCCGGTGGCAATAAGGGCCGTCAGCACACGCTGCGAAAAATACAGGCCGTAAGAACGTTCCATATTTTCACGCATGCGCTCGGGCTTGACCACCAGCCCTTCAAGCAGCTTGGTAAGGCGGGTCAGCACATAATCGGCCAAGATGGTGGAATCGGGCATGATAACCCGTTCCACGGAGGAATGGCTGATGTCGCGCTCGTGCCACAGGGCCTGATTTTCCAGCGAGGCAAGAGCGTTGGTACGCAAAAGGCGCGAAAGACCGCTCATATTTTCTGCCGAGATGGGGTTCTTTTTGTGCGGCATGGCCGACGAACCCTTCTGTCCCTTGGCAAAGCCTTCTTCCACCTCGAGCACTTCCGTGCGTTGCAGGTGGCGCAGTTCCACGCACAGGCGCTCCACACCGCCTGCCAGCACGGCAAGCGAGGTGAAGAAGTGGGCGTAACGGTCGCGCTGAATGATCTGGGTGGAGTGCGGATCAACCTCAAGCTCAAGATAGCTCAGGGCGCGCTGCTCAAGCTCGGGCGACAAAAATGCATAGGTACCCACCGCGCCAGAGATTTTACCCACGCGCACGCTTTCAATCCCGGCTTCAACCCGGGCAAGGTGCCGCTCAAACTCGGCGTAGAATCCGGCCATTTTGAGCCCAAAGCTGGTGGGCTCCGCGTGGATGCCGTGGGTGCGGCCCATGCACAGCACACCCTTGTGGCGGCGGGCCAGACTTTCAATGGCGGTCAGGAGCGCGCGGATGTCCTTGAGAATCAGGCGCCCGGCCTGCATGAGCAGAAGGGCGTTGGCCGTATCCACGATATCGGAGGAGGTACAGCCCAGATGGATGTAGCGCGCGTCTTCCGCGCCAACCTTTTCTTCAAGCGAAGTCAAAAAAGCGATGACGTCGTGGCGGGTCACTTCCTCAATAGCCAGAATGCGATCCACATCAATGGAAGCCTTGGCCTGAATATTTTCCACCGCGGCGGCCGGGATGCGGCCCATGTCGCTCCAGGCCCGGCAAACGGCAACTTCCACATCAAGCCATGCCTGATAGCGGTTCTCAAGGGTCCAGATACGGCCCATTTCCTGACGGGTGTAGCGATCAATCATGGCTGCCTCATGAAGCCGAGCTGGCGGCTTTGGTGGGTGCCGACGCTGCGGACCCTGTGGTTGGCGTAGGGGCGGGGGCCGCCTTGGCGGCGCTGTTTCCAGAATCGGATGCTGATGCGGAGGCTTTTTCGCCTGCCGTACCGCCGGAAGCGGGAGCAGAGGAACCGCCGGAGGTGTCGGAGGAGGAGGCCGTTGAGCCGCCTTCTTCCTTGACACCCTTGCGGTAGCCGTAGTCGCTCACATACCAGCCGCCGCCCTTGAGGACGAACGAGGTGTGCGACATGATGCGGGGCGAAGGCTCACCGCACTTGGGGCAGGGTTCCTGCCCGTGGGATTCCGATGCCTTGACCCATTCCTCAAACGTATGCTGACACTTGGGGCACTGATATTCGTAGATAGGCATGGTAACACTAAAAAGGCCATGACACGGCATGCTGCCGCGCTGACCGCTGCTGCTTGTTTGCGCCCCGCGCGGCTGCCAGGAGGCAGCCGGGCCGAGCACCATATGTGACGGCGCGTCAATCCGCAGCCGTCGGAACGCCGGTTTCCCGTGTCCGAAGCTTAGGCCTTGGCAGCCTTGGCTTCGCGCACGCGCTGCTTCAGACGCTCTTCACGGCGCTTACGGCGGCGATCCAGTTCTTTCTTACGCTCAATTTTCTTATGTGCCATGATTCCCTCCAGGGGCAAGCCCCGTTAATATAAGTGGGTATTCATATGCTCTTTGATCGGCAAAGTCCAGCCCCGAGCCACATTCCGGGCCGAAAACACTGACCGCAGGCGGAAAAATATCTGCCTCGTCTAGTGCCTTCCGGCGCTGTTGCCCGCATCGTAAAAGCCGCTGATATTGCCGCCAGCCTCCAGCCCGCACGGCCAGAAACCATGACGGATCAGGATGTTCCGCAATTCGGGGAGCAGTTCTTCCGGCAGTTTTTCAGCCTGCAACACAGGCTCCGGCGTGAGCCGCAGACGAAAATCCCCCAGCGCGCCCACGCTGCCCTCCTCCGGCACAACACATTGCGACTCCTCTTGTGCGGAGGCTGTTGCTCCCAAAGCCGCAAGATCGGCCTCCGCCGCCGCCAGACGCGCCAGCGTGCCGGCCTCGGGACGCATGCCGTAGGCCAGCCGCGTCAGCAGGCAGGGCCGCGCGCGCTGCCACGGCCTGTCCAGCCCAGTGGCGCGGGCGGCCTCGCGCACTTGCGCCTTGGTCAGCCCGGCTTCGGCCAGGGGGGAACGCACGCGGCCTTCTTCAAGTGCGCGCAGTCCCGGTCTGTAGGCCTGCAAATCATCCGCATTGGTGCCATCGCAGAGCACGCGGTCATGAGCTTCCGCCATGGGGGCAAGCTCGCCGCGCAACAGAGCCACAAGCCCAGTCTTACAGCCGTAGCAACGCTGGGGGCTGTTGGTCTCCACCTCCGCCAGGGCAAGAGGATCAAACCGCGCCGTGTGCAGGCGCATGCCGCGCTCACGCGCCCAGGCTGCGGCCCAGGCGCTTTCCTGCGGGGGGATGTGCGGGCCGTAAACATGCACGGCCAGCACGTCGCAACCGCTCAACAGGGCAGCGTGGCATAAAAAACGACTGTCCAGCCCGCCGGAAAAAGCCACCGCCAGGCGGGGCAGATCGCGCAGCACTGCGGCAAGCGCAGCTGGAACCTGATCCGCGCGGAAAGGATTTTTACTCATATCTTCTACTCTTGATACGACAAAAGGCCGCACAAGCCTTGGACCGGGCCTACCAGGTCATACGCACCTTGGCCCCGTGCCCGGCCATATATTCCTTGCACTGCCGGATGGAGTACTGCCCGTAGTGAACAATGGACGCGATCAGCGCAGCAGAGGCCCCGCCTTCGGTAACTGCCTCGAGCATGTGGCGCGGCTCGCCCGCACCGCCGGAAGCGATCACGGGGATGGACACGGCATCGACTATGGCGCGGGTCAGCTTGAGTTCGTAACCATCCTTGGTGCCGTCCGCATCAATGGAATTGACGCAGAGCTCGCCAGCACCCAGCTCCTGACAGCGGCGCGCCCAGGCAATGGCGTCCAGCCCCATGCGCTTGCGACCGCCGTTGATGACGATCTCGTAGCCCGAGGGGATTTCTGCGCTTACCGGAACAGCCAGCACGTCCATGCCCACCACGATAGCCTGGGAACCGAAAGCATCCGCGCCATCGCTGATGATGTGCGGATCCTTGACAGCAGCCGAATTGACGGAAACCTTTTCCGCCCCAGCCAGCAGCACGGCGCGCATATCCGCCACGCTGGAAATGCCGCCGCCAACAGAAAATGGAATAAAAATCTGCTCCGCCACGTGCTCCACTACATCAATAAAGATACCTCGCGCCTCGGCAGAGGCCGTGATGTCGTAAAACACTATTTCGTCCGCGCCTTCTTCATAGTACCGCCGCGCGGTTTCAACCGGATCGCCGATGTCTTCGTTGCCCACGAATTTGACGCCCTTGGTCAGTCGGCCGTTGCGCACATCCAGACAGGGAATCACTCGCTTACTGAGCATGACGCGCCTCGCAGTAGTCGTAGAAGTTGCGCAGAATTGTCAGCCCCGGTCGCCCGCTTTTTTCGGGATGGAACTGGGTGGCCCACAGGCCGTCGCGCCCGTATACGGAGCAGAATTCCTTGCCGTAGGTGGTGGTGGCAATCACAAAGGTGGGGTCCGGCTCCACATAATAGCTGTGCACGAAGTAGAATTCCGCAGTGGGGGCAACGCCCGCGAGCAGAGGGCAGAGGGCGGTCGCTTTCAGGCTGTTCCAGCCCATATGCGGGATGGGCGCGGGGGTGCCGTCCTCTTCGCGCATGTTGTCTTCAAAACGGCGGCACAGGCCCGGCACGATGCCAAGGGTTGTGGTGTCGTTTTCTTCACTGCGGTCAAGCAGAATCTGGCAGCCCAGACAGATACCCAGCAGGGGCTGGCCGCGCTTGACGCACTCGCGCAGCAGCACGTCAAGGCCCGTGGGGTGCAGGGCGCGCATGGCCTGCCCGGCAGCGCCCACACCGGGGAAAATGATGCCGTGGGCGCGTTCCAGTGTTGCGGGGTCCGCCGTGATGGCGCAAGGTATACCCAAATGTTCAAGGGCGCGGCGCACGCTCGTCTGATTGCCTGCCTTGTAGTCCAGAATGGCCAGCATGGTGCATCCTCTGCTTGTTGTTGCCGTGGGGGGATTGGCGGCTAGTGGCTTTGAAAGATGTATCATACCTTTTTGCCGGTGCGCAGGCAACGCGCAGGCTGGCATGATGCCCCGGCATCGCAGGAAAAATCAGCGCGCCAGCAAGCGGCGGCGGCAAACCTTTTGCGGAATGGCGTGACAATTTCAATGTTCACGGTTATTATAGAAACCGTGAACATTAGAACTTCCCATGCAAAGAATTTATTTAATATTTTACTCTAGTTACAACGCCATTCGCGCAGGAGGCCAGCATGTATTTTCCCACTGCAGGCATTGAGTGCAACCCGTTTGTTCCTTTTGCGGTGGCTCTTGGCATCTCTTTTTTCACATCCATGGGCGGCATCTCGGGCGCTTTTTTGCTGCTGCCGTTTCAGATGAGCGTTCTGGGTTATACCAACCCCAGCGTCAGCGCCACCAACCAGTTCTTTAACGTGCTGGCCTGTCCCTCGGGCGTATGGCGTTACTGGCACGAGGGGCGGCTTGTGTGGCCGCTGGCCTTTACCATTGCCTTGGGCACATTGCCGGGCGTGTTTATAGGGGCCATCGTGCGCATCAATCTGCTGCCCAATCCCCAGAGCTTTAAAATTTTTGCGGGCCTTGTGCTGCTGTACATTGGCGGGCGCATGGCCATAACCACTTGGCAAGGCAGGGCCTCGCTGTGGTCGCGCAAGGAAAAAAAAGAGAACATGCCCACCTGCGAGGACAAAAACGGCAGGCTCATGTGCTGCCATGTGCTCTACTGGAACATGAAGGAAGTGGCCTTTGTGTTTCAGGAAACAAAGTATGTTGTCGCCACCCGCGCGCTTGTGCTGCTGAGCCTTGTGGTGGGGCTTGTGGGCGGCATTTACGGCATCGGCGGCGGTGCCATTATGGCGCCGTTTCTGGTTTCGTTTTTCGGGCTGCCTGTCTATGTTGTTGCTGGCTCCACGCTCTTTGCCACCTTTGTAACATCCGTGGCGGGCGTGTCGTTTTACGCCCTGCTCGCGCCCTTTTACCCGGATATGGCCGTTGCGCCTGACTGGCGCATGGGCGTTCTGGTGGGCCTTGGCGGCATGTGCGGCATGTATGCCGGTGCGCGTTGTCAGAAGTTTGTGCCTTCCATTGCCTTGAAGGCCCTTTTGACCGCAGTTTTGCTCTTTACAGCCGTGCGCTATTTGGGCCAAGGTTTCTAGCGCCGCTGCCGCCCGGAATTTTTCTGGCCGGAGCGCTTTCGACCTGCCTCAGGGCAGCGCCGGAGGCGCTTCGTCTGTTTTGGGCAGGCAGCAAAGCCCCCAAGGCGCGCGTTTTGCAGTATCGCGCGCGGCACTGTAAAGGAAATTGCAATGAATGATTCTTCCCGGTTGCCCATTGGCCTGTTTGATTCCGGCATGGGCGGCCTCACGGTTTTCAAGGCTCTGGCAGAATGTCTGCCCGGCGAAGATCTGCTCTACCTTGGCGACACCGCCCGCCTGCCCTACGGCACCAAGGGGCGCGACACTATAACGCGCTATACGCTCAAGGCCGCCCAAAAGCTGGTGGACCTGGGCGTTAAAATGCTCGTTATTGCCTGCAATACGGCTACCTCTGCGGCGCTTTCCGCAGTGCGGGAGCAGTTTGCCCCGCTGCCGGTCATGGGCGTGGTGGATCCTGGCGCGCAGGCGGCTGCCGCAGCCAGCGCCAACGGTCATATAGTAGTAGTGGCGACAGAAGCCACCATCTCCGGCGGCGCATACCAGAAGGCCATTGCGCGCATCCGGCCTGACGCTGTTGTGACCGGGCGTGCCTGCACCCTGTTTGTGCCCCTTGCCGAAGAAGGCTGGATGAACGGCCCCATTGTGGAAGGCGTTGCAAGGCGCTATCTGGCTGATATTTTTCCATTTGAGGGAGCCGCCCCCGCAGGAAATCTGGAACCCGATACCCTGCTGCTGGGCTGCACGCATTTTCCACTGTTGCAGGAAGCACTGCAAAACGTGGTGGGGCCGCAGGTTCGCATAGTGGATTCTGCCGCCACCACGGCGCTGTGCGTGGCTGACGAGCTGCGGGCCACCAACCTGCTGCAGCCCGCGGATAGCGGCGCGCACTACCGCTTTTTGACCACAGATAATGCAGCCCGCTTTGCCCGGACAGGCAGCCTTTTTCTGGGCCGCAACCTCAGCGATGATGAAGTTTGCCTGGTCGATCTATAACAGTATTTTTAATCATTATTTTCGGACAGATAAAAAACTTCCAGTACGGGGCAGACTCTTGTATTGAGCCTGTTTGCCCAAACGGTATTTCGTGAAAAGCTAGAGCAGACGCGGGATTCTGCGCTTTTTCGTTGACAGGAAACCGCCCCTAACGTAAGGAAACAAAAGTTCTGACCGCTGTAGAAGCGGTTTTGCTTACGATTCCCCCATGACGTGAAAAAGCCTTGGCGGCTTTTTTGCGGCTGTTTCATTTGAGTGCGGCGAATCGGGCCCCGGCACCAGACTTCTGGCATGTCTACCCGATCCGGCTTGCAGGGAATAACCGAAATCCTTTATGGAGTAGCATCATGACCAAAGCTGAGCTCGTAGAAAAGATCCATGCCAAAGCCGGCCTGCCCACCAAGGCCAAAGCCGAAGAAGCTCTTGACGCCGTGGTGGCCTCGCTGCGCGAAGCCCTGGCCTCTGGCGAATCCGTGACCTTCACCGGTTTCGGCAGCTTCAAGGTAGTTGAGCGCGCCGCCCGCAAGGGTCGCAACCCCCGCACCGGCAAGGAAATCACCATTCCTGCCAGCAAGGTTGCCAAGTTCACGCCCGGCAAGGGCCTGAAAGACGCCATTAAGTAAGTGGCGTAGCGACACATTTTTTCGGCGGCGCTATTGCCTTCACACAGGGTAATCGCGCCGTCGATATTTTCTCCCGCCATGTACGCGGCATTCTGGCCGCCTCTGCATAAAGCCGGAGAAAACATCCCTGCGGAGGGGTGGCAGAGCGGTTGATCGCGGCGGTCTTGAAAACCGTTGAAGGTGTGAGCCTTCCGGGGGTTCAAATCCCTCCCCCTCCGCCAGTTTGCTTGTACGTGATTAGAAAAGAGCTGAAACCTTTGCGGGTTTCAGCTCTTTTGTTTTGTGGAAGGAGGGGTAAGGGTTACTCGTTATAACCGTTGCGAGATATCCGATTTATTATCTGCGTCGCTCGGTAAATACCCCAGTATCAAAAGCTAGGGTAAAAGCCTAAGCATTAGGTGCATGTGGTGCTTGAGTGCAAGTTTTTTTGCCACTCCTAACCCTGGGTACCGCGAAGCAGCATGTAGAGATTGATATATGACATCAATAGGTGTCGAATTTTGTCGCCCAAAAGTTGGCAGTGCATTGACAAGTTTAGTTAATGCTTCAATAAATTTTCCACCAGGGTCAACAGGGGAATCTGTCCTGTCAGAGACAAAGTGTCTTACAAACAGGGCATTTCCAGAATTTGATTTTGCATAGATGTGGTGAAGGGCCACAGCATGAACTCGGCCACCAGAAGCCGAATATGCCCGACCAATTACAGAAAAATCACCAAAATTTCCATACTCATCATCCGGGACAGTCAGATATTGGTCTGAGAATGAACTTTCATATGGATAGTCTGCATTTCTATCTTGCTTTTCAAACCAATCACCAACAATCACCTTCATTGACGGGTCTAACAAGGTTCTAATCTGACGTTTTGTTTTATACTCAAAAAAAACATGATATTGGACTTGCGAATGGCCTATAAGAAAGTTCACAAAATTCTGATCAGTTGGTTCAGACTCATAAATCAGCCCCACTCTTTGTTCAGAATACTTCGAAAAAAAATTAGAAACTTCACCCTGGGTTGTTTTTGAATCTATAATAAATGCAGGAAAACATGTTTCGCATTCTGTTAGGTACAGATCAAAAAGGGTCTGTTTTACTTCGTTGGGATTTTTAGACAGAGAACCAACATGAGGATTAACAATCAGGAGAAAGGGCATCCCCGTTTCAGCAAAAAGGGAAATTTTATTTTGTGTTGCGGCGCTGACATTTACAGGCTCGACAATCGGACAGATCTTGCCTGATCCTGCAATTTCTTCGCTTAACTCAGCTATCGCCGCAAGATCATACATTTTCCCACGAATATAAGGAAAATACATCACTCCCCCTAGATTATAGCAAAAGGTTTCTCCATTTTTGAAATAATAGACATTGACATAGAAACTGTCAAATTAGAGTCAATGATAGCTTGCCCAAGACAGGAGGGGGATTTCTCAAGCAATGCTCGTCGCTGAGTTGGTATACTGCGGGATCTAAGGCGCTCAACCACTTGGCTCATTGCGTCTTCGCGAGGCAGTTCGACAAATATTTTTTTATAACTAGCGTACTCTAATGCGTTTGGAACTGCCAATTCTCTACCAATATACTTATGCACGATATCCTTATATTCTTTTTTATGTAAACAATCGAACAGCGCCCCCGTATCTATCCCAGCGGCATCCTCAACAGCATTTCTTATTTCTAGCAATGCCCCATCTTCTTGGAAAAGCAAAATACCTACAGAGGAGTCTACAATTTTTTTGACATTTACAAGATGTTTGCAGTCTACCACCACAAATTGCTTAGAAAAAATTTTTCTATAATCGCGCAGTTGCTTATCTAGCTTTTCAAGATTATCATATTTTGTCTTTATTTCATAAACAGTTGAGCAACCGTTAAATATAGCAATATCTGCTTTTGACTTTCCACAATAAAATTCTGTCGTGTAAAATGCAGAATTAAAATTGTGATATTTTAGAAAAACATCATTCAGAATCGCTGTTTTATACACATATTCATACTTACAATGCGACAAAAGGGCACTATAAGCTTTTTTGAATAAGGTCGGTAACCGCTTAATCTTAGAAAACTCTTTAATGCTGCCCGACGCAACAAGCACTTCCGACAACAAATCCTTATAGTCATCCATCGCAAGGCGATGTAAAAAACGGGGCTTAAAAAGCTCCGCAAGGGCTTTGAAATTTCTTTTATTACTAGCCACTTAAGCACCAACAATGTCGCCTACTAATATGGTAAGTTGAATACATCGACATAAAACAAATGCCATTTTTGTAGGTCCTAAACAGATTCGAGCAACAAGGCAAGTTTTCAGGAACCTCTCCCCCACATATAATCATATTTAGCTCCACAAAGAAGATAAGTCCTGCAACAAACCCCAATAAAACATTGTTAATGCCTTAAACGGAATTTTTTCAAATTTCCATTTAGTCAATGCTAAAAAATAAAGAGCTGAAACCCGCGAGGGCTTCAGCTCTTTATTTTTTGTAAGATAGTGGTAGCCCACGTTTACCTTGCCCCCTAAAAACACTAGCACCCCTGCGTATAGAACAAGGCCAGCCCGCCGCGCGCGGTTTCGCGGTAGTCATCCTTCATGTCGCGGCCTGTCTGGTTCATGGTGCGTATGCAGAGATCAAGCCCCACAGGGTGCTTGGTGCCCTGCCCGGTGCGGGCCATCATCCAGGAGTTCCACGACTTCACGGAACTCATGGCGTTGCGCGAAATACAGGGAATCTGCACATAACCGCCCACAGGGTCGCAGGTCATGCCCAGGTGGTGCTCCAGCGCGAACTCCGCCGCATTTTCCACCACATCGGGCGTTTCGCCCATGACCTGCGACAGCATGGCAGCCGCCATACTTGAGGCCGAGCCGATCTCGCCCTGACAGCCCACATCCGCGCCCGCCACACTGGCGTGCCGCTTGATAAGCGTACCCACCATAGAAGCCACCAGCAGACCGTCCACAAGGTCGGCCTCTGTTTTGCCGCGCTCCTTGATGAGCATGTGCACCACCGCAGGCATAACCCCTGCGGAACCCGCCGTGGGCGCGGTTACAATGGGGTGGCCCATGGCGTTTTCTTCCGACCCGGCCTGCCCGTAGGCCGACAGCCGCGCCGCAAAGGCATCCGCTGGCTCCGGCGAGCTGGCGGCCTGCTCCAGCATGAGCTTGGCCCGGCGCTCCAGGCCAAACGGCCCCTTGAGTTTGCCTTCCAGCCCAAGGCCCGTGGCGGCGCAACTGTCCATCACGTGGATGATGCGCTGCGCGCCCTGCCGGATGTTCTGTTCCGACTGCCCGGTGATGGCCATTTCGTTTTCCAGCATAATGAGCGGGATGCTCTTGCCCGAGTTCTTCACGATTTCAAGCAGGCCGTTCATGGAATCAAAGGCATGCACGGGCTTGCCTTTGTCCGGTGCTTTCCAGCCCTTCCACTGCAAGAATCCGCCGCCCACGGAATAGTATTCGCGCGAGGCAAGCTGTTTGCCCTTGCCCAGCAGCTCGATGATCAGCACGTTGCTGAACGGAGCCTCGATGGTGCCCTGCTCAAAGATCACGTCCGAATCCTTGAGCGGAATCCGGGCCGGGCCAAGCACCACTGTGCGGGTGTCGTCCGGCTTTGTAAAAAGATTGTCCAGAAATTCGGCCTTGCATTCATCGGGCTTTTGCCCAAGCAGGCCCGCCGCCACGGCGCGGTCAGTGCCGTGCCCCTTGCCCGTGGCCGAGAGGCTGCCGTACAGGTGCACCTTGACGGCATCCGCCTGGGCAAGCTGCTCCTGCGGCAACTGGGCGCACAGATGGATAAAATCATTGCCCGCCGACATGGGCGCGATGGTGTGCGAACTGGAGGGGCCAGGGCCGATCTTGAACATCTCGAACACGGTCACATCAATGGGATTGGCGCACACGGAGCCAGGCTTCCACAGGGGGTCAAAGCCTGCCCAAGTGAGTGAGGGCAGGCACAGGCCCGCGCCCGTCACAGCCACTGATTGCAGGAAACGCCGACGATTACAGTACATACATGCATCCTCCTGAGTTATCTGGCAGATTGCGAAGCCTACTGCCGGGGCTTTTTATACGAGACCGGGCCGGTGGAATAGTTGGTGCGGGGCAGCCATGCATCGGGATAGCCGATGTTCTGGGCCATTTTGTCCGGGCTGTTGAGAAAACCCTGACAGTGCCGCGCCACCAGTTGGGGAAAAAATTCTCGCCAGTCGCGCAACGCGCCCTCTGCCTGTGCCCGCAGGGCCTTGGCAAAGGCAGCCTGCGCCTGCGCCGGGGATGATGCCGCCTTGGGGGCCAGTTCCTTTTGCAGCGAGGCTACGCGGGCGGCAAAGACGGCTTCCATGCTGGCGGCTCTGGTCTGAATCTCCTGAGAAATCATGTCGTAACGGATGTTGGCGTAATCGCTCACCAGGGAATAGGCCCACCATGCGGAATCATTGGCAAAGCGGCGGGTGTCGCCCTGTTCGTAGCCTGCGGGCATGGGGGCGACCGCCAGCGGCACAAAGACAGATTCCGCCGCCGGAGCGAGCGCAACCCAGCACACCAGCGCGAGCGGTTCCGGTACATCGGGCCGATACTGCGCAATGGTCGTGTAGCCCACATAATACATGCCCATGGGCCGTTCCCACGCGCCTTCAAGCTTGGTGGTCGGGCTCACGTCGCCGCTGGGATCCTTGGGGCCGATAATGCGGTTGGGATTGCCAAACGGCCCCGCCGCAGTGCCCTTGGTGAGGTCGAATTCCGTACCTTCGTAGTGGTCGCGGTGCATGCGCTTGATGTCGTTCAGGCTCAGCAGCTTGTCCGGCTTGACGGAAAAAGGATAGGCGTGTGTTGCGCCGCTTTCCACCCATGCGGGCAGTTTCAGCGAAGGAGCCGCCAGAGAGAGCGCCCGCCACACGCGGCGCAGCGAATAATACGGGTGGTTATATTCACCATCGCTCACGGTGGTCAGCCAGTCCAGAGGCTTGGAGGCGTCCTTGGGGCTGCGCATGTTGTACTTGTCTACCGTGGCAAACAGGGTTTTGCCGTACATCTGGTCGGGGTTGCCGGGCGTGATGTCGCGGATGCGAAATTCGTTGGCCGCCACAAAAAACTGGCCGTCCGGCACGCGCTGGGCTACCCACAAGCCCCCTGTTCCCGACGGGGAGGGGGCCATTTCCATAACCCAGGCTTCGTTTTTGTCGGCCACGGGCAGGGTTTCGCCCGTCCCGTAGTAGCCATACTGCTCAATGAGCGCGCCCATCAGCTCAATGGCCTCGCGGGCTGTTTTGCAGCGCTCCAGCGCCACGCGCGCCAGCTCGGACGAATAGAAAATGCGCTTGCCCGGCTCTGCCGTGCAGGTATTGTGCGCCCCATCCGTGCATTCGCCAAACATGAGGCCATGCTCGTTCATGATCGCGTAGTTGCCGTCAATATAGGCAAAGGTGTGCCGCACCTGAGGGATAAAACCGATGGCAATCGTGCGCGGCGTATCCGGGTGGTGATAGCCCGGCGCGCGCTTGGGGTCGGAAAGGCGGGGAACAAGAAAGGTATTGGTGGCGGGATTTTCCTTCACCGCCACGGCGGAATCGTACACGGGGCGCTGCGCGCCTTCCGGCCAGTCGCGGGCGGGAACGTACACAATGGACTGGTCGTTGAGATCGTTGTCGTCAGAATGGCTTACCATCACGGAGCCATCGGCGCTGGCTCCTTTGGTGACAATAAAGGTGGTGCAGGCAAGGGCTGCCTGAGGCAGCAGCAGGGCCAGAGAGACACAGCACAAGACGATCAGCCGCTTCATGGAACCTCCATAAAAAATCAGACCGTAACATCCCGCATGCTCAAACCGATACGCAAAAACGCCAGTAACCCCAGCGGCAGGCGCTGGAGTGCTGTAAATCAAATCAGCAAACTGTTTTTCTTTTTTGTAACGCAGGGGCGGCAGGGGCACAAGGATTGCGCAGGCCGAAGTGCTTTTTGATTGTAAAACAGTAGCAATCCGAGCCGAGAATTGTTATTGGTAATCTATTGTCATCTCCAGATCAGCACATCCCGCATTTGCAGAAATGCCGGGATTCCATCCAGGTTTCAACGGCAGTAATTCCCCGCCCAGCGCTATTTTAAGCGCCCACCCAATGACGGCATGAACCGCCACGGAGGTTTGTCCATGCTTGCTTCTCCCTACAAAGAATTCAAAGAAGCCCTTCTGGACTTTATTCCCAAAGACCGCATCCATACTGATCCCCTGCGCCTCCTGGCCTACGGCACAGATGCCAGCGTGTACCGCCTGATCCCCAAGATCGTGGTGGACGTGCTGGACGAGGCCGAAGTGGTGCAACTGGTGGCCCTGGCAGACCGCATGCGCGTGCCTGTGACCTTTCGCGCCGCAGGCACCAGCCTGTCCGGTCAGGCGGTGTCCGATTCCGTCCTTGTGCGCATAGGCAAGGGCTGGCGCAACTGGCGCGTGGGCGAAAACGCCGAGCGCATCACCCTGCAACCCGGCATCATCGGCTCCGGGGCCAACAAGATTCTGGCGGAATTTGGCAAAAAAATCGGGCCTGACCCGGCCTCCATCGACAGTTGCTTTATCGGCGGCATCTTTGCCAACAATGCCAGCGGCATGTGCTGCGGCACCTCCGACAACTCCTATAAAACCGTTGTTTCCTCGCGCATGGTGCTGGCAGACGGCACCCTGCTGGACACGGCGGACGCCAAAAGCCGCGCCGCCTTTGCCAGAACCCATGCCCATATTCTCAACGGCCTTGCCGATCTGCGCAAACAGATCATGGACAATCCCGAGCTTGCCGACCGCATCCGCCGCAAGTTCAAGATCAAGAACACCACGGGTTACAGCCTCAACGCCCTGGTGGATTACGAAGACCCCTTTGAAATTTTGCAGCATGTCATGGTCGGCTCCGAAGGCACGTTGGGTTTTATTGCCGAAGTGACTTACCGCACGGTGGAGGAGGCCCCCTTCAAGGCCTCTGCCCTGCTGCTCCTGCCCACGGTCAAGGCCGCCTGTGATCTGGCTTCTGCCGTGGCAACCCTGCCCGTTGCTGCTGCGGAACTTATGGACAGGGCATCCCTGCGCTCGGTGGAAGGCACCCCCGGCCTGCCCGAAGGGCTGGAAACCCTGGACGACGACGTCTGTTCCCTGCTTGTGGAAACCCGTGCCGCCACCCACGAACAGCTTGAAAAGAACATTGCCACCATCAATGCGGCTTTCAGCAACGTGACCTTTGTGCGGCCCTACGCCTTTACCGACAAACCCGAAGAATTCACCAAGCTGTGGCTCATCCGCAAGGGCATTCTGGCCTCGGTGGGCGGCATGCGGCCCGTGGGCACCTCCATTGTCATTGAAGACGTGGCCTTCACCCTCGACAGGCTGGGCGAGGCCGCCACAGACCTGCAGGAGCTTTTTGCCCGCCACGGCTACACGGTGGCCCCGCTCTTCGGCCACGCCCGCGACGGCAACCTGCACTTTGTTTTCTGGCAGGATTTTGGCGCTCCGGCAGAAGTGGCCCGCTACAAGGGATTCATGGAAGACTTCTGCAAGCTGGTTACGGAAAAGTATGATGGTTCACTCAAGGCGGAGCACGGCACTGGCCGCAACATCGCGCCCTTTGTGGAGCTGGAGTGGGGCAGTCAGGCCTACGCCATCATGAAGAGCATCAAGAGCCTGCTCGACCCCAAGAACATCCTCAACCCCGGCGTGCTGCTCAACAGCGATTCGCAGGGGCATCTCAAAAATCTCAAGCCCCTGCACCCCGCCGACGAACTGGTGGACAAGTGTATGGAATGCGGCTTCTGCGAGTCTGTCTGTCCCTCGCGCGATCTTACGCTCACGCCGCGCCAGCGCATCACCGTATACCGCGAAATCTGCCGCCTGCGCGAGGTTGCCCCTGATAGCAGCGAGCTGAAAACGCTGCAAAAGGGCTACGAATACATGGGCAAGGCCACCTGCGCCACAGACAGCCTGTGCCGCCCGCGCTGCCCTGCAGGCGTGGATACGGGCGTGTTCATCAAGAGCCTGCGCAAAAAGGACGCCGGATCGCTCAGCAAAAAGATTGCCGGTTCCATTGCCGACCACTTTGCGGGAACCTGCAAGGCCATGTCCATTGCGCTTAACAGCGTGGACGCCCTGCACCGCGCCCTTGGCACCACCATCATGCGCGACGGCTCGCGCCTCCTGCGCTGCCTGACCTTCAACAAGGTGCCACTGTGGAACAAAAACATGCCCAAGGGCGGGGGCTCGGTCTATCTGCCCACCCCGTACTCGGGCAACGCCAAGAAGGTCGTCTACTTCCCCAGCTGCATCGCCCGCAACATGGGCCCCGGCGAGGAGCACAACGACCGCCGTACAGAGCCGGAAGCCGTCATCAGCGTGCTGCTCAAGGGCGGGTATGACGTCATTCTGCCCAACAATCTGGACAAGCTGTGCTGCGGCATGGCCTTTGCCAGCAAGGGCCTCGCAGACGCCGCCCACAAGAAAGAACAGGAGCTGGAAAAGGCCCTGCGCCAAGCCAGCAACAATGGCGAATACCCAGTGCTGTGCGAAACCAGCCCCTGCCTCTTGCACATGAAGCAGACCCTCGACCCCAGCATCAAGCTCATGGAGCCTGTGCAGTTTATCCTTGAGAACCTCATGGACACGCTCAAGCTCAAAAAACTGCCCAAGACCGTGGCCCTGCACGCCACTTGCTCCATGCGCAAGATGGGCCTTGAGGGCAAGCTGGAAGAACTGGCCCGCAAGTGCGCTGAAACCGTGGTTGTGCCGGACGGCATCAACTGCTGCGGCTGGGCGGGTGACCGTGGCTTTACCCATCCCGAACTCAACGAGGCCGCGCTCAAGGGCCTGCGCATGCAGGTAAGCACCTGCGAGGTGGGCTATTCATCCAGCCGCACCTGCCAGATCGGCCTCTCGCTGCACGGCGGCATCCCCTACTATTCTATTGTCTATCTGGTTGACGAAGCCAGCGAATAAACAGCAAAGCGGGCGGTTCTCATGGGAGAGCCGCCCGCTGTTTTATGCGCAAGAAATGAGATGCCGTGCCTGACGGCTTTTCCCCTTATGACTGCCGTCGCTTGAACATCTTCTCCAGTTCGGCGGCGTCCCAGCGCAAGACGCAGGGGCGGCCATGCGGGCAGTATTCCCGGTCGGGCGTTTCCAGCCACTGCTGCAACAGCCCCGCGGCCTCGTCATCCGCAAGACGTTGCCCAGCCTTGATGGCCCCCTTGCACGACATAGATATGAACATGTCGGCCAGATCATCCTTACGTCCGGCAAGGGCCTCACGCAAAAAATCCCTGGCTTCGGCGCGGGAGAGTACCGGGGGCATGGCGTTGACGCGCAAGTTGCCGCCGCTGACCTCAAGGGCAAAGCCCAGAGATTCCAGCCGGGGCCGCAGTTCAAAAAAACGTTCCGTTTCAGCCGGGTGCAGGGGCAGATCCAGCGGCAGGGCCAGCAACTGACCAGACCCGGCAAATCCCCCGCGCCGCAGGCGGGCATACAGCACTCGCTCGTGCGCCGCGTGCTGGTCGAGCAGCAGCAACGCGCCGGATGCGTCCCGCAGCACCAGATAGGTCAGCGCCACCTGCCCGAGGTAGGCAAACTGCCCAACGCTCAAGGGCTGACGTTCCTGCGCCGGCGGGAAAATGTCTCCACTGTGTTCGTTCGCTTTATCCGCAGCCTGATACGGGACAGTATCAGGGGTGTGGTGCGCATAGGCTGAGGCCGCTTCCGCAAGGCCAGAAATATCTTCCGGCGCAGCAACAAACAGAGCGCTTTCCTTCTGCGCGGGTGCTGACTCATGGGCTGATGCCGCATCACTCTGAACAGAATCGCCCCACCAGTTTGCCGCACTGTCCGGGCCTGCGGCTGGTTCGGGCAACCGGGCCTGCCACGAGGATTCCTCGTCCGGCCTGTCGTCCTGCTCCTGCGGCTTGATAAGAGGGGGGTTGTCCAGCCTGCCCCAAAAACCCTGCGGACGCGGGGCAGATTGTTGGGCAGAAGCTTCAAGAGGGCTTTCCGCAGTGTCGTCTTCTGACGCGTTCGGCCAAAGATTTTCGGCCACATCGTAGGAGGTCAGCAGCGCCCCCTGCACGGCATGCAGCACGGCAGAAAACACGGCGGACTCATCCCGGAAACGCACTTCAGACTTGGCGGGATGTACGTTCACGTCCACTTCCGCCGGGTCCATCTCCACAAACAGTGCTACCTGCGGATAATCCCGGCTGGTCATACGGCCCTTGTAGGCCTCGCGCACGGCAGCAAGCAGGCGCTTGTCCGTCACCGAGCGGCCATTGACGTAAAACAGCATGCGGTCGCCGCGCGGCTGGCTCACATTGGGCAGGGCAGCCAACCCGCGCACGCGGATGCCGTGGCGGGTGCCGTCAAAGGGGCGCAGGGCCTCCACAATCAGCCGGGGCCAGAGCACGCCAAGGCGGTCGGAAAGGCTTTGCCCCGGTAAAAACCGCAGAGCCTCGCGCTCGCCGGAGCTCAGGCTCAGGCCCACGGCGGGGCGGGCCAGCGCCAGTCGGGCCAGCCAGTCCTGCGCACGTTTGAACTCTGTGGATGGGGTCTTTAAAAATTTCAAGCGTGCTGGTATGTTGGAAAAAAGATCGCGCACTTCCACCCGCGTTCCCCGGTGCAGGGCCGCCGGGGCGGAAACCGTCAGCAAGCCGTGCTCCACCTCAACCCTGTGCGCCTGTGTCTGGCCGTCTGGGTCAGTCACCGCAGAGGTTATGGAAAACCGGGAAACCGAGGCAATGCTCGGCAGGGCCTCGCCCCTGAAACCGTAAGAGCTGATGTGCTCAAGGTCAGACAGGCTGGCAATCTTGCTCGTGGCGTGCCGGGTGACGGCCAGTTCCAGATCGGCTGCGGCTATGCCGCACCCGTCGTCCTGCACGCTGATAAGGCTCTGCCCGCCGTTTTCAAGGCAAACGTCGATCTGCGCGGCATCGGCGTCAAGGCTGTTTTCAACCAGCTCCTTGAGCACGCTGGCAGGACGCTCCACCACTTCACCTGCGGCGATCTGATTGCGCAACTCAGGCGGTAGCAAACGTATATGACGATGTTTTTCAGACATAGGCCCAGTGTATTCGGGCGCGCTCCACAAGGCAAGCGGCCTCGACTGCGGCGCATGCGCGGCTGCGCGGGGAGAATAAATTCCCGTGGCAGGGCTTGCCTCGGCGCACGCTGTGCTTATGTATGGAAGACGAGGCTGCGTATGCGCGCGGCCAGGCTTCTGGCAACACGCAAAGCAAGCCGGGAGGTTTCTATGTACAGCAACACACTGAAAGCCATTGCCGAACCGCTGCGCGGTACCCCCGTGCCCGCAGGCTTTGACCCTGAAATGCTCTATGTTGAGTGCGCCCGTTGCGGCTCGCCCGTCATGTGGGAGCAGGGCAAGGCCACTCATATTCTCAGCTTGGCGGGCATTGACCCCCTTGAACTCGATTCTTCCTGCATGCTGGTCACAGACGGCTGCCCCATGTGCAGCGGCAAAGACCAGTATACGGTACAGATTTTCCGGGTCAGCGGCGATGCGCAGACGCGCCGCCCCCCATTCTTCGGCAACGCATAGCCAGCGCGGGTCTACCCCGCCCGCGTAAACCCTAGCAGAAGGCTGCCGGATCATGTGCCCGGCGGCCTTTTTGCGTTCTGCCGCAGGCAATACGGCACAGGAGCGGCAGACGCGCTTTTTCCAGCCCGGAGGGATGCTCCGGGCTTTTTTTGTTGCCCCGGCGGGGAGGCGGAACACAGTGCCCTGGCTGACCTCTCACTAATTAACAAAAAACAACATTTTTCTGACAACATAGATAAAAAGTATGAGCTATATCCACAAAATTACCCCACCTGTCTTGACGATATTCCCTTTCAGGGGCATAACACAAAACAACAAATTTGAAACAAAATTAACACATACCCGTCACACTCCGGAGCCGCCATGTTGCCAGCAGAACGCCGCAGAGAAATGGCCCGCCTCATCAAAAACCGGGGCGCGGTCAATACACGCGAACTTGCCGAAGCGCTGGGCATTTCCACCATGACAGTGCGCCGTGACCTCAAGCTGCTGGAAGAACGCAACCAGCTTGAACTCACCTGGGGCGGGGCTGTGCCCCTGAGTTTTGAAGCCAACGACATCCCCCGCGCCCGCAAGGCCGTTTCCATGCTTGAGGCCAAACAGGTCATAGCACGCGCCGCCTGCCAGTTTATCAAGAACGAAGACTTTATTGCCCTTGATGCGGGCACCACCAGCCTTGAGCTGGCCCGCCTGCTGCCCGCCCTGCCCCTCACAAGCCTCGGCGTTGTCACGCCTGACCTGGAAATAGCCCTGCTGCTTTCTGGCTGCGACCATATTTCCGTCTTTCTTTCGGGCGGGCTTATCGATCCTGTCAGCCGCGCCTGCAACGACAGCGATGCCGTGGCCTACCTGCGCGGCCTGCGCCTTACCATGGCCTTTGTGGGCACCAACGTGTGGGATGCCCACCACGGCATCACCACCAGCACTTCCGCCAAGATGCATTACAAGCGTCAGCTCATGACCAGCGCCGACAAAACCTTTCTGCTGGCGGATGCGTCCAAGTACGCCAAGTTCAGCCCCTGGCTGGTGGCCGGTGTGGAACGCTTTGACCACATCATCACCGACAGCGGCCTGACCGCCGAAGCCCGCGCCGCCCTTGAAGCTGCGCCCGCCCATTTGATTATTGCCGACGCATAACCCTTTTCTGACAAGGTTTGTTATGGATATTGCCGTTATTGCCGATGATTTCACGGGCGCCAATGCCAACGGGGCCCTGCTCACAGCCAAGGGCTTTTCCAGCGCCACCTGCCTTGGGCCGGATCACTGGAACCCCGCAGATTTTTCTGCCTACACTGCGGTTTCCCTTAATGCGGAAAGTCGCCTGCTGCCACAGCAAAAAGCCTGGCAGGTTGTGTACGACGCCGTGAGCATGTTTTGCAGGGAACATCCAGCCCTTGTTTCAAAGCGGGTGGATTCCACATTGCGCGGCAACGTGGGGGCAGAAATGGAAGCCTCCATCAAGGCTATGGACGACACCTACGGGCACCAGCAGTCGCTGGCCGTGCTGGTGCCGTCCTACCCGACATCGGGCCGCATATGCGTGGGGGGATACCAGATCGTTCACGGCATACCGTTGGAACGCTCGCCCATTGCCAAGGACGCGGCAACCCCTGTCAACAATACGTCTGTGCTTAAAATCGTGGCAGAGCAGAGCGCCATTGCCTGCGGATTTGTCCCGCTTGACAGGATCCTCGCCGGGCCTGCCGCCGTACGCGAAACCATTGAGGACGCACGCGCCCGTGGCTGTCGCGCCGTGGTCTGCGATGCCGTGGCGGATGAAGACATCACCACCATCGCTCAGGCCCTTGCCAGTGCGCCCTATCCCCTGATTGCCCTTGATCCCGGCCCGTTCACGGCAGAGCTTGCCGCCGTACGCGTCAAGGCCCCGCGCGCGCAGTTTGAAAACCGTGTTTTTCTTGCCGTGGGCAGCACCAGCGAACTGACCCGCACCCAGCTTGAGGCCCTGCGCCTGGCCCATCCCTGCCACCTCATAACGATGGATGTTCGTAAAATTCTGGCTGGAGAGGCAGAGCGGCAACAGGAATGCGACCGGGTGCTCAAGGCCGTATGCGCCCCGCACAAGGAGGCCACGGTTCTTGGCATCTGCACGGCTGGCAGCAGGGAAGATGTTTTTTCCATGGAAGAAATGTCCCGCAGGCTTGGCATTTTGCCCTGCGATATTTCGCAGCGCATCAACACGGCCCTTGCCGCCGTGACGCGCGAGGCCCTGCAACAAAAACAACTGGGCATCGGCGGCCTCTACACCTCAGGCGGAGAAGTCACGGTAGCCGTGGTGCGCACCCTGAAGGCAGGCGGATTTTCCGTGCGCGATCAAGTGCTGCCCCTTGCCGTGTATGGCCACATCATCGGCGGCGAACACCCCGATCTGCCCATGATCACCAAGGGCGGATTTGTGGGCGACAAAGACAGCCTGGTGGAGTGCATGGAATACCTGTTCACCAAGATTTCAAGCCGCAAGCGGCCCGCCTGACGCGCTGCGCCGCACCAAAACCAGTTCATAATCAACAAGGACGAAAGAAATGAAACCCCTGATTTGCGCTCCAATGGGCGACCCCGCAGGCGTTGGGCCGGAAATTCTGGCCGCTTCGCTGGCTGACGCCGCCGTCACCGACATGGCCAATGTGCTTGTGGTGGGCAATACCGAAATCATGCGCCGCGCCGCCGCCATCATGAAGGCAGACCTCGACTTCAACGAGGTGGATGCGGATCTCAACGGCTGGCGCGAGGGCGCTGCCAACATCATCAACATGGACAACGTGGATCTGGCCTCCTTTGCCTACGGCAAGGTGCAGGCCCAGTGCGGCCAGGCGGCCTTTGAATACATCAAGGCCTCCATTGAGCTGACAATGGCGGGCAAGGCCGCAGCCGTGGCGACCACGCCCATCAACAAGGAATCCCTCAAGGCAGCCCATGTGCCCTACATCGGGCACACCGAAATTTTTGGCGACCTCACAGGCACCAAGGATCCGCTGACCATGTTTCAGGTGCACAACCTGCGCGTGTTCTTCCTGACCCGTCACCTCTCGCTGATTGATGCCTGCCGCGCTGTGAAAAAAGACCGCGTGCTCGACTACATCGGCCGCTGCACCAGCGCCCTCAAGCTGCTGGGGCTGAAAAATCCGAGCATGGTGGTGGCTGGCCTCAACCCGCACTGCGGCGAGCACGGACTTTTTGGCAATGAGGAAGACGCTGAAGTGGTTCCGGCCATTGAAGAAGCCCGCCGTCAGGGCTTCAACGTTCACGGCCCCAACCCGGCGGATTCGGTCTTCCACTTTGCCCTCAAGGGCGCGTGGGACGCGGTGCTTTCGCTCTATCACGATCAGGGGCACATAGCGACCAAGATGGTGGATTTTGAACGCACCATCTCGCTCACGCTGGGCATGCCCATTCTGCGCACATCGGTGGATCACGGCACGGCCTTTGACATTGCCGGAACAGGCAAGGCCAGCGCCGTGAGCATGGTGGAAGCCATCCGCCTTGCTGCGGAATACGCGCCCAACTTCGTCAGACATTAAATCCGGGGCTCGGCCACTGCTGCAAAGGGGTATGGCAGTGGCCGCCGGATAAAGCCGGTGCGGCAACGAGGGTTTGCCGTGCACGCACTTTTAAAAGGGAGTTAACTATGGATGTGGGCAGTTGGCAGATGATTGCTGGCCTTGTGGTTGGCATCAGCGTTCTGGTTGGTCTTATTCTTTACAGTCGTATTCACGCCTTCCCGGCGCTGATCATTGCCGCCATCGTCACGGGGCTTGTGGGCGGCATGCCCTTCAGCAAGGTTATCGCTTCTGTCACCAAGGGCTTTGGCGGCACCCTGGGCAGCATCGGCATCATCATCGGCTTTGGCATCATGATGGGCGCCATCTTTGAAAAATCCGGCGCTGCCAAGCGCATGGCCAAGGTTTTTCTGAAGCTTTTTGGTAAAGGCCGCGAAGAACTGGCCCTTGCCACAACGGGCTTTATCGTGTCCATTCCCATTTTCTGCGATTCGGGTTTTGTCATTCTTTCGCCGCTGGCAAAAGCCATTTCGCGGGCCACTGGCAAAAGCCTCATAACTCTTGGCGTGGCGCTGGCGGCAGGGCTGGTCATCACCCACCACCTTATTCCGCCCACTCCCGGCCCTGTGGCCTCGGCGGAATACTTCAACGTGCCCCTTGGCGACATGATCCTGTTCGGCCTGCTGCTGGCCATCCCCCTGACCATCGCCTCCATCATCTATGCCCGTTACATCGGCAACAAGGTGTTTCGCCTGCCCGCACAGGACAGTGATGATGGTTTTGTTGACCAGCCCTATGCCATTGGCGCGGGCGGCCAGTGGATGGACGCTGACGACAGCAAGCTGCCCTCGGCCTGGAAGAGCTTTGCACCCATTCTTATTCCCGTAGTGCTCATCCTGCTTGGCACCTTCACCACCGCCCTTGTTCCCAAGGCTGAGCGCGTGGGCTTGATGTTTGACCTCATTGACGGCCTTGGTTCCCCCGTTGTGGCAGTGGGCATCGGCCTTGTTTTCGCGGCCTTCTTCCTCACCGACGGCATGAGCCGCAAGGACGTGGTCAACACGATGGACGACTCCGTCAAGCAGGCGGGCATCATTCTGCTGGTTACGGGCGGCGGCGGCGCGCTGGGCATGGTGCTGCGCGACAGCGGCGCGGGTACGCATGTGGCAAACCTCATTGCCACCATGCATCTGCCTGCGGTCATCCTGCCGCTTGCCATCGCCACCATTGTGCGCCTTATGCAGGGTTCCGGCACTGTGGCCATGGTCACATCGGCCTCCATCGTTGCGCCCATGGCCGCAACCCTTGGCCTCAATCCCACCCTTGGGGCGCTGGCCTGTTGCACTGGCGCATTTATCTTCTCCTACTTCAATGACAGCTACTACTGGGTTGTCACCCGCATGCTCGGTGTTTCGGACGTGCGCGAGCAGATCCGCATCTGGTCGGTCACGACCACCATCTGCTGGGCTGTGGGCTGCACCATCCTCATCGTGGCGGGCTTTTTCATCTAGAGCAATTTCACTCTGAGATCGCTCTGGCAACTGTGCGAACAGGCCCCGCCACGAAGCTATTACGCACGGGAGTGAGCGTCTTAAAGCTTGAGACGGCACAGCCGACCCTCTCCGACATGGTGCCGCAACAACAAATGCCGATGGCCCCCACACGGGCTGTCGGCATTTGTTGTTGGTGCAGATAAGGCCAGTCCCCGCAGCACCTGTTCATTCGGCCAGTTGTGCCCTATGCTGGGGCATCGCGGCGCGTAACGCGCCGCAGATTCCTGCCGTTCTGGAGGTAGTATGAAGATCGTCATCGCGCCCGACTCGTACAAGGAATGCCTGTCTGCCCTGCAAGTGGCCCTTTCCATCGAATCCGGCTTTCGCGAGGTTTTCCCCGATGCGGTCTACGTCAAGGTTCCTGTGGCGGACGGCGGCGAAGGCACCGTGGAAGCTATGGTGGAAGCCACGGCAGGCCGCCGGGTGGATACCACGGTACGCGGCCCGCTGGGCGACCCCGTGGATGCTTTTTACGGCCTGACCGGCGACGGCAAAACCGCTGTGATCGAAATGGCCGCAGCCAGCGGTCTGGCCCTTGTGCCGCCCCACTTGCGCAACCCCCTCAATACCACCAGCTACGGCACAGGCCAGCTTATCCGCTCTGCGCTGGATGCTGGCGCGCGCAAGTTCATTTTGGGCATTGGCGGCAGCGCCACCAACGAGGGCGGCGCTGGCATGCTTCAGGCCCTTGGAGTGCGGCTGCTGGACGGCCAGGGGCAGGAAATCGAGCCCACCGGCATGGGCCTTGGCAGGCTTGCGCGCATAGATATGTCCAACTTTGACGCCCGCCTTGCCGGCTGCGTCATTGATGTTGCCTGCGATGTGGACAACCCACTCTGCGGCCCGCGCGGCGCATCGGCCATTTTTGGCCCGCAGAAAGGGGCCACGCCTGAAATGGTGCAGCAGCTCGACGGCTATTTGCAGAACTTTGCGGCCATCGCGCGCCGCGACCTCGGCGTGGACATGGCGGACATGCCCGGCGCTGGCGCTGCTGGCGGCATGGGCGCTGCCATGTTCGCCTTTTTGAAAGGGCGGCTGCGCCCCGGCAGCGAGATTGTGACCGAAGCCGTGGGCCTGGACGCGCACGTGCGCGATGCCGATATCGTCGTTACCGGCGAGGGCCGCATTGACGGGCAGACGGCCTTTGGCAAGACCCCCGTGGGCGTTGCCCGCGTGGCAAAGCGCCACAACAAGCCGGTTATAGCCATTGGCGGTTCACTGCGGGCCGATGTGGACGCCGTGTTTGCTCACGGCATTGACGCGGTTTCAAGCGTGCTCTACCGCCCCTGCACCATTGACGAGGCCCTTACCGAAGGCAATGAAAATTTGCGCAGAACCGCGCGCAACATCGCCGCCATCCTCGCAATGGGCCTGAACCTTGGCGCATGCCGCACGGGCAGGTAGGCAGATTCGCAGCGCCCCCTGCCAGACGTATGCATCATAAAAAACGGCCACACTTTTTGCGGTGTGGCCGTTTTTTATGTTCTCAATCTTGCGGAGTTCACCCGCAAGGTTTTCTGTTTTGTTTACGCCTTCTTGGCGCGCAGGCCCGCAAAGGCCAGAATCACGCCCAGGGCAATGCCCAACGCCGCCGCAAACACCACCTGAAAATGGGCGGGCAGCATAAAGGTGATGGTGTGCGCGGGAATCCAGAAGAAAGGAATGGTCTTCTTGAGCACAAAGCTCCACATGGAATTCCAGTCGATGGTGCGGAACAGGGCCGCCACGTCAGGCTTGGTGCACAGGCTGTTGAGCGTGCCGCCGGTGGCCGCAATGTGCAGGTCGGTGAGCTTGTGGGTAATCATCAGCACCGGGGCGAAAAGCGTATTGATAAGCACGCTGATGGAAAAAGACATGAGCAGCTTGGCGCCAAAGGTCGTGGGTGCGCCCGAAAGCAGACCCATTTCGTTGAGCAGCTTGAACGTGCCCGCGCCGTACACGGTAAAGGCAATCTTGATGCCTATGCCCAGCAAACCCCAGATAATCGCCTTGGGCAAAACGCCAAATCCGGGCCTGTTGTACACGCCCGTGGTGATGCGCAGGGCAATGCATTCGCCAAGGGTAGCCAGAATGGCAAACTTGAGAAAGCTCATGCCAAAAGGATACTGGGCAGTCAGGCTGATAAAGCCCTCAAGCGCCCCGGGCCCAAAAGCCAGCCAACCGAACGCCGCCAAACAAACGCCTAAAACCACAAAATCCTTTTGACGCATACCCTCTCTCCGTATTCTCGTTGACGCTCAGGGCTACTGACACTGTGAGAACTTTTGTTCCCTGCCAAGGGTGGAAGCCTTTTTGTGAAAGGAGTGTACACATAGGTACTCAACTGGAATAAAAAGGCTTTCTGACGCAAGCAGAGGGCAAAGGAGCCATAGCGTAAACAGGCCCAAATCGGTTGGTCCCGCGCCGCGCGTAACCGCAGACGGCGGGGAAGGATCAGCCATAGCCGCGCAAGGGCGCGGGCAATTCGCATCAGCCGAGCAGACGGAGGGGGGTACCGTCAAGACCGGCTGCCGCATACTAGTGGCATTTTTGCCCCGCGTAAACACCGGCCTTGCGCAAGCCTGCACAGCGGCCCCACTCCTGACCGTAAATCAGGCGCTGGGCCAGCGTACCGGGCGGATTTCCGGGCTGTCTTCGTGCAGCGCGCTCGGCTCTGCTGTTCCTTCGGGAGATTCCACGGCCTGGGGCTTCAGCCCGCCAGAAAGCGCCGCCTGCTTGAGCACCTCGCGGGTGCGGGCAAACAGATTGCTGAGAATGGAGTTGGAAACCAGCATGCCGCTGCGGGTCAGCCGCAGATAGCCCTGCCGGATGCGGATAAGCCCGTTTTCGTGCAGGGCCTGCACCAGCCGCTGGTGATCGCGCACAAAGTCGCGCCCGGTCATCTCGCGGTATTCTTTTACGCGCAGGCCCCGCGCCGTGCGCAGGCGCAGCATCAAAAGCTCGAGCACGCGCGTTTCAGGCGTGAGTTCTTCCACAGTCTGGGCCAGTTTGCCCTCGCGGGTGCGGGCGTTCCAGGCAGCCTGACTTGAAGGATTTGTCCAGCGGCGGTTGTTGATGGTGGACGTGGCCGAAGGGCCAAGACCAAGATAGTCTTCCCCCTCCCAGTAGCCCATGTTGTGGCGGCACTGAAAACCCATGCGGGCGAAATTGGAAATTTCATAGTGCAGGTAGCCGTGCTGCTCAAGCATGGCTGCCCCTTCCATGAACATGATGTTCTGGTCGCGCTCCGGCGGCAGGGTCAGGCGGCCTTCTTCCACATCAAGCTCCAGCGGGGTTCCCGGCTCAAGCGTGAGGCCGTAGGCGGAAATATGGTCGGGAGTCATGCGGATAACATCCTTGAGCGTTTGCAGCCACTGGCGCACGCTCTGCCCCGGCAAACCCCACATGAGGTCAAGGTTGATATTGGCGCAGCCCGCCTCCCGCGCCAGAAAGGCCACGTGCAGACTGTCCTGCGCCTTGTGTGGACGGCCCAGCAGACGCAGCATGCCTTCGTCCATGCTCTGCACGCCGATGGAAAGGCGGTTGATGCCCGCATCCAGATACTGGGCCGCGCGGTGCCCGCCGCGCAGGGATTCCGGATTGGCCTCAAGCGTCACCTCAGCCTTGGGCACGAGCCTGAAATACTTGTTTATGCGCTCCATGGTCAGGCCGATGATGCGCGGCGAAAGCAGGCTGGGCGTCCCCCCGCCAAAAAAGACAGACTGCACCTCGCTGCCGCCAAGCTGGTCGCCCCAGTGGGCAAGCTCCAGGAACAGGGTATCCACGTAGTCGCGCACGGCAGGGGAGCTGGCCGCATCAACGCCGCGCCCCAGCGGGCTTGAATGAAATGCGCAGTAGCGGCAGCGCGTGGAGCAAAAGGGAACATGTATGTAAAGCAGCATAAGCGATCCTGTGAGTGACAAAAAAACGACGCTCCGCCTGCGCGTAACACCCTGCGGAACAAAGAAAAAACCAGCGTTGCAGCCCACTGGCAACAGATATGAACAAAGTCTGCAAGGAATATGCCCGCATCCGCCGCCGTGCCGGGAATTCCGCGCGCAGGCGGCTGCCCGCCCTTGGCAAAAACGCGGCGGCGAAGTATATTCACCAATTGGAACACGGCGCAAGCGCCCTGCGGCCTTCTGCCGCATCTTTCACCGCGCTGGCGGCCTGTACGCAACGCACTTTCAGGAGACGCAGCTCTATGGATATACGCTTTCAGAATCTCGGACCGGAACAATGGAAAGGGGACGTTCTGCTGGCCCCCGTCTGCCAGGACGAAGCCCTGCTTGAGCAGGTTCCTGAACTGGACAAGGTTGCTCCCTGGCTGGTCATAGCCCCTGCCCTGCGTGACTTCAAGGGCAAGACGGGCGAACTGGCCCTTCTGCACGGGCATCCCGACCTTTCCGTTCCCCGTGTGCTGGCCGTGGGCCTTGGCCCGAGGGAAAAGGTCTCCACCAGCGACATCCGCAAGGCCATTGCCGCCGCAGTGCAACTGTGCCGCAAGCAGGGCTACACGTCCATAGTGCTGCCCGAACCGGCTCTGGCAAAACTGCCCGGAGGCCGCGAACGGCTGGTGGAAGAATGCGTATGCGCCGCCCAGCTTGCCCTGTACCGCTTTACGGCCCTCAAAAAGGCCGATGAGGACGAAACTGCCGATCCGCAGTGGCTGGCCGTGGCCTTTGACGGCCAGGAAGTGCCGGACGCCGCCCACGCCGCCGCCCGCAGGGGTGAAAACGCCGCCTGGGCCGTGAGCCTGGCCCGCGACCTTGCCACCACGCCGCCCAACCTGCTCTACCCCGAAATGCTGGCCCAGAAAGCGCAGGAACTGGCGCGCGAAAAAGGTTTTGCCTGCACCGTGCTGGACGAAACCGATCTGGAAAAGGAAGGCATGGGCTGCCTCATGGCCGTGGGCCAGGGTTCGGGCCGTCCGCCCCGCCTCATCGTGCTGGAGCACGCTCCTGCCGGGCATGAACAGGACAAGCCCCTCGTGCTTGTGGGCAAGGGCATCACTTTTGATACGGGTGGCATCAGCCTCAAGCCCGCCGCAAACATGCACCAGATGAAGGCCGACATGACCGGCGCCGCAACGGTGCTGGCCACGGTGGCGGCCCTTGCGCAGGAAGACGCGCCCCGCCGCGTGGTGGGCCTGCTGGCCTGCGCTGAAAACATGCCCGGTGGCCGCGCCATGCGCCCCGGCGATGTGGTGCGCGCCGCCAATGGCGACACCGTTGAAATCCAGAATACCGATGCGGAAGGCCGCCTTGCCCTGTGCGATGCGCTGGCCTATGCCCAAAAAACATGGGTTCCGGCTGCTGTGGTTGATATTGCTACCCTCACCGGGGCCTGCGCCGTTGCGCTGGGAACCCAGCTTGCGGGCCTGTTCAGCGACGATGCCGACCTTGCCGAGCGTATCCGCGCGGCAGGCGGCGCTTGCGGCGAAGAATACTGGCCCCTGCCGCTGTGGAAGCCCTATGTTGAATCGCTCAAAAGCGAAGTGGCCGATATTTGCCACATGGGCCCGCGCGAAGGCGGGGCCATCAACGCCGCGCTCTTTTTGCAACACTTTATTCAAGAGGGCGTGCGCTGGGCCCATCTGGACATTGCCGGGGTAGACTGGGCCGCCAAGGCCACACCCCTTGCTCCGGCAGGGCCCACGGCCTTTGGCGCGCGTACGCTGCTCGATCTCGCCAGGGGAGGCGTATAATGAAGGTATTTCTCATCGGAGCCGGACCCGGCGATCCGGGCCTGCTGACCATCAAGGGGCGTGACGCCCTGGCCGCCGCCGATGTGGTGGTATACGACGCCCTGGCAAACGACAGCCTGCTCTCTTACGCCCGCCCCGATGCGGAAAAAATCTATGTGGGCAAGGTGGCGGGCAACCACGCCCTGCCGCAGGATCAGATCAACGCCCTTCTGGTGGACAAGGCCAAGGAAGGCAACGTTGTGGCCCGCCTGAAAGGCGGCGACCCATATATCTTTGGGCGCGGCGGCGAAGAAGGCGAAGAGCTGGCGGCTGCAGGCATTCCCTTTGAAGAAGTGCCAGGCATCAGCAGCACCATAGCCGCCCCCGCCTATGCGGGCATTCCCGTGACTCACAGGGATTTTGCCTCTTCCGTGACCATTATCACCGGGCACGAAAATCCCGACAAGCCAGGCTCCGTGCACAACTGGGAGGCCCTTGCCGCCAGCGCCTCCACTCTGGTTTTTGTGATGGGCATGAAAAACCTGCCCGACATCGCCCGCAACCTGCTTGAAGCCGGCATGGACCCGCACACTCCGGCGGCGCTTATCTATCGCGGCACCACGCCCTACCAGCGCAGCCTTGTGGATACCCTGGCCCGTCTGCCTCAGGCTGCGGTAGAAGCCAAATTCACCAATCCTTCGGTCATTCTTGTGGGCAAGGTTGCCGGCCTGCGCGACACCCTTGGCTGGTTTGAGAAAAAGCCGCTGTTTGGCCGCAGCATTGTTGTGACCCGCGCGCGCGAGCAGGCCAGCGGCCTCGCCCAGAGCCTTACGGCGCTGGGGGCCGAGGTCATCCAGTGCCCCACCATTGAAATCAGCCCTCTGGCCGATTATGCGGAACTTGACGCGGCTCTGGGTAATCTTGCCAGCTACCGCTGGGTTATCTTTACCTCGGTCAACGGCGTAAAGCACTTCTGGCTGCGGCTGGCAAAGGCGGGCAAGGACAGCCGCGCGCTCGGCAACTGCAAGGTGGCCGCCATCGGCCCCGCCACAGCCGATGCCCTGACCGAGCGCGGCATCACCCCCGATTTCATTCCCGAGCGCTACATGGCCGAGGGTGTGCTTGAAGGGCTGCTGACCCTTGAAAACGGCAACGTGGCAGGCATGCGCTTTTTGCTGCCCCGCGCCGCCAAGGCCCGCGAAGTGCTGCCCGAAGAACTGCGCAAGGCAGGGGCCGTGGTGGACGTTATTTCCGCCTACGAAACCGTACCCGCCGCGCACAAAAGGGACGAAGTGCTCGAGCGCATCAACGCTGGCACCCTGAACTGCGTGACCTTCGGCTCCTCCTCCACGGTGGAGAACTTCCTCTCCCTTATCCCGGCTGCAATCCTCAAGATGCACCCGGAAGTGAAGCTGGCCGCCATCGGCCCGGTAACGGCAGAAACGCTGCAAAAAAACGGCCTTACCTGCAACATCATGCCCATGGATTACACCATCCCGGCACTGGTGGACGCCCTGAAAACGTACTTTGCGAGATAAGACATGCCCCTGAATATCGCCATACTGGCCTCCGGCAGCGGCACTAACGCTCAGGCCATGATCGACAAGGCCGCCCAGGGCGTGCTGGACGTGAACATTGCCCTGATCGTCTGCAACCGCCCCGGTGCGGGCGTTGTGAGCCGTGCGGAAAAGGCGGGCATTCCCTGCCTTGTACTGGATCACACAAGCTTTCCCGATCGCGCGAGCTTTGACGCCCGTATGGTTGAAGCCCTGCGCGAAGCCGGGACGGAGCTTGTGGTGCTGGCGGGCTATATGCGGCTGCTGACCCCGGTATTCCTTGAGGCATTTGCCGGAAGGGTCATCAACATCCACCCGGCGCTGCTGCCAAGCTTTCCCGGCGTGCACGGCGGTGCCGATGCCGTCAATTACGGCGTCAAGGTTTCCGGCTGCACCGTGCATTTTGTGGAAGAAAAGGTGGACAGCGGCCCGGTGCTGATTCAGGCCGTTGTGCCGGTCAACGCTGGCGAAAGCGAGGACGACCTCATGAGCCGCATCCATGTGATGGAGCACCGCATCTATCCTCAGGCAATCCAATGGCTGGCTCAGGGCCGTATAGATGTGCAGGGGCGGCAGGTGCACCTCAAGCCCGGCAACAGCCCCCGTGCGCCGCACGATGGCGACTGGCTCGTATGGCCGCCGCTGGAACAGGGGTTCTAGCTGCTGCCAGCATAAGCTCTTGAACGACATGATGAGGAGGCTCTTTTATCAAAGAGTCTCCTTTTTTTGACTGTTCTCAAAACATGCGGCGCTGAAAGTTCCGCCGCGGCCCATCCTTGTACCCGCCGCCCCGACCGATTTCATTACTTACAAAAGTTTCAAAACTTACAAATCAAGAATCCGCGTTGCTCTGGCGCGATTTGGTGTGTTATTTTTCACTATCAACAGAGCATACTTTTATTCTTTGCTCAATCAATCAGTTTTTTGCCGTCCTTTCCGGCACAAGTAATTTCTTGCACAACCGCTGGAAATGACGGCAAATCCACCTACTTTTGAGGAAACCCTTATGACGCAGCAGTTTACCCGCAGAAAATTTCTGCAATCGGCCTGCATCACCATCAGCGCGCTGACGGTGAACATGAGCGGCATTGAAAAAGCTCTTGCCGCAGCCGCTGGTGTCGGCCCCCTGGCCACCTGCGACATCCTGATCATCGGATCGGGTGGCGCTGGCCTGCGAGCCGCCGTGGCAGCCCTGCAAAAAAATCCCAAACTCAACGTGGTTGTGGTCAGCAAGTGCATGCCCTCGCGCAGCGCCACCTGTATGGCCGAAGGCGGCATCAACGGCGTCACCGATTTCAGCAAGGGTGACTCCTACGAGCTGCACTGCTTTGATACCGTGAAGGGCGGCGACTATCTGGTTGACCAGGAATCCACGCTCAAATTCTGCGAGCAGGCAGGCCCCGCCATCCTTGAACTGGATTATCTGGGCATGCCCTTCTCGCGCACGGCTGAAGGCAAGGTCAAGGCCCGTCCCTTTGGCGGCGCGTCCAAGGTGCGTTGCAACTACTCCGCCGACAAGACCGGCCACATCGTTGCCCACACCTGCCTGGACGATGCCCTGAGCCACGGCGTCAAATTCCTCATGGATCACGAGCTGCTTGACGTGGCCGTGGATAATGGCCGCTGCGAAGGCGCCGTGCTGCGCAACATCCGCACCGGCGAAATCGCCCCTGTGCGCGCCAAGGCCGTGGTGCTTGCCACCGGCGGCTATACCCGCATTTTCTGGAACCGCACCTCCACACCCTACATTGCCACAGGAGACGGCGTAGCCGCTGCCCTGCGCGCAGGCATTCCCTTTAAGGATGCCGAAATGGTGCAGTTCCACCCCACGGGCGTGGTGCACGGCGGCGTGCTGATCACCGAAGCGGCTCGCGGCGAAGGCGGCTACCTGCTCAACAACAAGGGGGAGCGCTTCATGAAGGACTACGCCCCCGCCAAGATGGAACTTGGACCCCGTGACATCGTGGCCCGCGCCATCGAGACGGAAATCCGCGAGGGTCGTGGCTACGGACAGGGGCTGGAAGCCTATGTGCTGCTTGACCTGAGGCACCTCGGCAAGGAAAAGATCGTCCACGATCTGCCGCAGATTCGCCACGTGGGCAAGCTTTTTGAAAATATCGACCTTGTGGACAAGCCCATGGTCATCCGCCCCACGGCCCACTACTCTATGGGCGGCATTGACGTGAATACCTTTGACGACATGGCCACGGTTGTGCCCGGTCTGTTTGCCGCTGGTGAAGCTTCGTGCGTGTCCATCCACGGCGCAAACCGCCTTGGCGGCAACTCGCTGGCCGATGCGGTGGTGACGGGCAAAATCGCCGGTAACGGCGCGGCGGCCTTTGCCAGCCATGCCGATTTTGGCGCGGGCAAGCGCCTCACCGATCTGACCGCCCGCTGGCAGGATCGCTTCCGCAACACCACCAACGGGGGCGATGCCAAGCAGATGTACGCCATCCGCGAAGAAATGGGCGCACAACTCTGGGACAACATGGGTATTTTCCGCACCCAGTCCAAGCTCGACACCCTGAGCAGCACCCTGGCCGACCTGCGTTCGCGCTACGACGCCCTGCGCGTCCCCAACGCCAACCCCGTCTACAATACGGTGTTCACCGAATATGTGGAGCTGGGCAACATGCTGCAACTGGCCCAGGCCGCCTGCCTTGCCGCCTCAGAGCGCAAGGAATCGCGCGGCGCGCACACCCGCGAGGACTTCCCCAAGCGTGACGATGCCAACTTCCTCAAGCACAGCATGGTCACCATGGACGACAGCGGCAAAATGCGCATGGGCTGGAAAGAAGTGGAAATCACCAAATTCAAGCCTGAGGAGCGGAAGTACTAATGCCCACCATCATCATTGACCGCTTTGACGGCAAAAACAGTTTTGAGCAGAGCTACAAACTTGATCCGGCGGACGTGGCGGGCAAGACCGTGCTCAACACCCTGCTGTTCATCAAGCAGACCCAGGATCCCACGCTGAACTTCACGGCCTCCTGCCGCTGCGCCATCTGCGGCGCGTGCGCCGTGCGCGTCAACGGGCATGCGGTTCTGGCCTGCGACACCAAGATGGACGACCTCGCCAAAACCTATGGTTCAGACACCTTCCACATCTCGCCCCTGGCGAACTTCAAGGTTATTTCCGACCTGGTTGTGGACTGGGAACCCGCCATGGAAAACCTGCGCAAAGTGCATCCGGGCATGGTGGCAAAATCCGAATTCTCCATGAAGGAAGGCTGCCGCCAGAACCAGAAGGAATTCGACCGCATCATCAAGCAGTGGGACTGCATCCTCTGCGGCGCGTGCGCCTCTGAGTGCAACAAGCTCAGCGCCGACCGCAGCGACTACATGGAACCCTTTGTCTTCACCCACGCATGGCGCGTGGCCAACGATTCGCGCTCCAAGGATCCCCTGCTGCACGGCAAGCCTGCAGTGGCGGGCGGCCTGTGGAACTGCGTGCATTGTCAGGAATGCGCCAGCCGCTGCCCCAAGGGCATCAGCGCCGCCGACGACATCGCCGGCCTGCGGGCCATGGTCATGGCCAAGGGCATGACCGACGGCGTTGGCCCGGCCCACGCCAAGTCGTTCTACACCGATCTGGTGGAAAATTCCGGCCGCCTCAACGAAGTGCGCCTTGCCCTGCGCACCGAAGGCATCAGCACCATTGCCCGCGCGGGCATGGCTGTGACCCTGCTGCGCCAGGGCAAGATGAACCCGCTTGAGGCCTTTGGCGGCGAAACCATTGAAGGGCATGATGCCCTGGTGAAGATGATTCAGGCGGCCCATGCCGCAGAAAAGGAGTAGCCGTATGCAGACCGAATTCGCCTTTTTTCCCGGCTGCGTGCTGACTCAGGCCGCCAAGGAATCCAAGATGGCTCTTGAGGCCGTGGCCCCAAGGCTTGGCATCAAACTCAAGGAAATCCCCGGCTGGAGTTGCTGCGGCGCTTCCCAGGCTCAGGATGTGGACCCCGTGGCGACCCTGGTTGCCAATGCCCGCAACATTGCCCTGGCCGAAAAAATGGGCCTGCCCGTGCTGACCTCGTGCAGCACCTGCCTGCTCATGCTGCGCCGCGCCAAGGCAGAACTTGACGGCGGCAAAAAGGACCGTATCAACACCTTTCTTGCCAAGGGCAACATGACCTATCACGGCACCAGCGAAGTCACCAGCCTGCTCTGGGTTCTGGCGCAAAACGCCCAGACCCTCAAGACCAAGGTGACCAAGCCGCTTACGGGTCTTAAAGTGGCGGCTTTTTATGGCTGTCACAGCTTGCGGCCCGAATCCTCCCTTGGCTTTGAAAGCTCGGTGAATCCCTCGAGCTTTGAAACCGTGGTGGCCGCCCTTGGCGGGCAGACGGTTCCCTTTGCCAAGCGGCTGGACTGCTGCGGCTTCCACGCCGTGTACCCGGCGGAAAAATCCGTCATGCGCATGACCAGCCAGATTGTGGACAGCGCCGCTACCTCCGGCGCGGCCTGCATCGTAACCCCCTGCCCGCTCTGCCAGATGCAGCTCGACATTTATCAGGAAGCAGCGCAGGATATAGCCAAGTCAAAAGCCCGTGTACCCGTGCTGCACCTTTCGCAGCTGGTGGGCCTTGCCCTGGGTATTCCCGGCAAGGAACTGGGCCTCGACTACAACGTGATTGACGCCACCAAGATGGGCTAACCAGCCCTTTTCATAGTGACAAGAGGCGGCCCCTACCCCTGGCCGCCCCATGCGCGCCCCCTCTCGTGTCCCTACCCGAGAGGGGGTTGCGCGTTAAACAATCGCAAACCGTTCAATACAAGAAGGCCCTCTCCCATTGACTGACCAATGGGAGAGGGCCTTCAACATTTTCAGCGATAAGCGGCGCTAGCCCCAGGCTTCAGTCACCAGATCATACAGTTTGACGGAAAGCACCTTGAGGTCGGGCTTGGTGTACTGCACATCAGCCCCCACAACCGCGCACTTCTTGGCCAACGCCTCGTTGATCATGGAAGAGAAGATGGCCACTGGCAGTTTTTTAAGGACTCTTTCTTCCTTGATGTGTTTGCACAGGGCCAAGCCGTCCATACCAGGCATTTCAATGTCAGTGATGACACCGTGAACGAAATCGGAAATGGGGCGATCTTCGGCTTCGCAGCGGTCGCGCAGAACCTTCAGGTAATCCCAGGCTTCCTGGCCGTTGACCTTCTGCGTCACCGTGAAGCGGCCTTCCTTGTTGAGCAGGTCAAGCAGCAGGCTACGGATACTGCTTGAATCGTCCACGTGCAGGATATTGTAGGTCTTTTCACCGCTGTGGCGCATGTCTGAGGCGTCAAAGCGCATGGCCATGGCCGGATGCAGTTCGGCTACAATGGCTTCAAGATCCAGCAAAAAGATCACGCGCTCTTCCAGCCGCACCACGCCCGTTACCGAGCTGCGGCTCACATTCTGCAAAAACTGCCCCGGCGCTTCCACGTCCGTCCAGCTCAGCCGATAGATGCGGTTGACCCCCGACACCAGAAAGCCCGTACACACGCCGTTAAATTCGGTGACGATAACCTTGGCGTCTTCGTTTTCAATGGGCCCGCTGCCCAGAAACTGGGCCATATCAATCAGCGGCACCACACGGCCATTGCGGTGCAGAAACGCGCCCAAAAGTGCTTTATGGCGCATTTCCGGCATGGCAGTCACTGGCTGGCGACGGCCAATTTCAACCACCTTGGCCACGTTAAGGCCATAGTGGGCTTCGTAACCGTCCTGGTTGACGAAAAATTCCACAATTTCCAGCTCATTGGTGCCGGTTTCCAGCAGGATGTTGGTCTGCGCCATGGAAATGCTCTCCGTTGGGCCGAAGCCCGTTAATGTCGGACGGCAGACCTGAACTTGTTTGCTGCCAGCCGGTGAGCGAAGCTTACGCTGACTCTCTTATCGGTTGCCAAGTGCAAATATTTAGCCATGCAGGCCGAAAAGACAGTTTTTTTCATATTTTTCTGTTTCGCACAAAACGGGGAACATATCAAACTGAGCGCATTGGCATTGAAAATACCGTCATAAATCAGGTGCAAAGCCAGCTTGCCAGCCGTTTATATTCCCTGAAACAACCGCGTTGACATGTAGCGTTCGCCCGTGTCGCAGACAAAGGTAACAATATTCTTGTCCTGCATTTCTGGCCGCGCCGCAAGATCAAGGGCCGCGCGCACGTTGGAGCCTGTGGATATGCCCGCCATGATGCCGTTTTCCATGAGCAGACGGGCGGTTCTTATGGCTTCCTCGCCGTCCATCTGGATAATCTCGTCCAAAAGCGCACGGTCAAGGATGGCTGGCACAAAGTCAGCGCCAATACCCTGAATAAGATGAGGGCCGGGTTTGCCGCCCGAGAGCACCGGCGAGGCGGCTGGCTCAACGGCAACCACCCTGAAGCCGGGGATGCGCTCCTTGAGGTACCTGCCCACGCCAGTGATGGTCGAGCCGGAGCCAACGCCCGCAACCAGCACGTCCATCTTGCCCACGCTGTCCTTGAAAATTTCCGGTCCGGTGGTCTTGTAGTGAGCCACCACAGCCTGTGGATTGGTAAACTGGCCAAGAACAAAGGCATCCTGTTCTTCGGCAATGCGCTTTGCAGCGGCCACAGCGCCGCTCATGCCCTGTTCCGCCGGGGTGAGTACAAGCTCTGCGCCCAGCGCCCGCAGCAGGTTGCGGCGCTCAACGCTCATGGATTCGGGCATGGTCAGTATGCAGCGAAAACCACGTACCGAGGCAACCAGAGCCATACCAATGCCCATATTGCCGCTGGTGGCCTCCACCAGCACCCCGCCCGGTTCTACGCGCCCTTCTTCCAGAGCTTCGCCAACAAGGTGAAAGGCCACACGATCCTTGATGGAACCGCCGGGATTGCGGTTTTCAAGCTTCAGCCAGACCGTGCCGGGCAGGTCGCGTGAAAGATCAAGCCGCAGCATTGGGGTGTTGCCAATGGTTTGCAAAATGCTGGTTAACATGAAAACATATGCCTCACAGTAAAAAATGCCAGGAAATCCGGCTCGATGGCAGATATTCGCTTTACAATGGAAAAGTTTTGCTTAACTCTTTACACATAACCATAGAAGAATCCGTTCACATTGGCAATTTTCGTTCTGGCCGCCCCAACAGCCCATCCAGGGAGGATACCATGAAGATTCTGCAAGTGACCACTGTGTTCATAGCCCTTGTTATTGCACTTTCCGGTGGGCTTGCCCACGCCAAGGCAGACACAGTTGCGCTGTATACCGAAGCCGTCATGACAGGCGACATCCCGGCCCTTGAAACCCTGTTGGCCCCCAACTACTGGCATATCAACGCCAACGGGCACATTGAGGACAAAGAACACTTCATCAATACCATCAAGAACAAGGAACTGGTCATTGACCGGCTGACCTTCACCAATGCCCGCACTGCCCTGATCAGCGACGCCAAGCTCATCACCGGCACAGGCTACCTCAAGGCCAAGGCCACGCCCGCGCTGCCCGAAGGCCTCATGCGCATTACCGTGGTGGTCATCACCAACAAGGGGCGCGAACAGGTAGTGCTGTTCCAGGCTACACCTGTGATCGCCACCGAAGACTGCAATGACGGCAACTGCAAGATCCAGTAAGGTTAAAAATACATATTGGCCCGCACAGGGCCATCAGGCCGGGAGCAGATGCCCCGGCCTTTTTGTGCGGAATTGATGAATGGGCAGAAGAATAAAAAGCCGCCCCTGTCAGCAGGGGCGGCTTTTAAACGTAACCCGGGGTATGGCGGGGCCGGATTTCGCGTGGTGGGAAAGATCACGACAGTTACAACTCTGCAACTGAATTTTTTATATTAGCGGATGTTTCTGACCAGGGAACCCCCAGCAATTACTTGAGCCAGAAGCGAACCCTAGGCAGGCGAAACTTCAAAGTTTGCCGCCACCTTCACCCTGTCGCCCACAATGGCTGCCGGGATGTTGGGGCCAATACCAAAGTCGCTTCGATTCACCTCGCCAGTGATGCTGAAAGACTGCGTTTCCTTGTTATTGATGGGGTTGGTGATGCGGTCGCTGGCTGTGATGTTGAACGTCACTTCTCGCGCCGTACCACGCATTTCGAGCAGACCAGTGATGGTTCCGGCATGATCCGGCCCAAGGCGCACAGACGAACTCTGGAAGGTAACTTCGGGGTGCTGCGCCACATCAAAAAAGTCCGGCGAGCGCAAATGCTCATCGCGCGCATGCACGTGTGTATCAATGCTCACAGCCTTGGCCGTCATGGTAAAGACCGCGTCAGAAAGGTCGCCCTTGGCGGTTTCAAGGTCAATGGCAACGTCTGCAAACCTGCCGTTGATGTCGGTAATCATGAGATGCCGCACCACAAAACCAAGGTGCGAATGGTCGGGATCGTTCTTCCAGGTAGCCATAACAACCTCCCGCTTAGTGCAGGTTGGGCTCAAATCTATATTACTGGTTTTAACGGCAACACCTGCCGAAAAACATACGTTCAAGCTATGGATTTTAGTTAAGGCTCCACGCTGCCGAGTCAAGTTGTTCCAGATGATTTATCAAAAAAAATTGCGCCACTGCCCTTGTTAGTGATACGCAGGCAGTGCGGGCTGTTCTGCGGCAGCCCTGAAGCTTGCCGCAGAACAACCCGCCAACAGTAAAATACTGTTGCAGCCTAGAACACGCCCGGCAAGCCGTGATCCCGCAAAGCCGCATCACAGGAACCCAGATGGTAGGTGGTGTGCGAGGCCAGCATGGCAATCATGGCCGCATAGGTCAGATCCCGGCCAATCTTTTTGCTCACGCGCTCCTGCACCCTGGTCAGGTCGGCATTGGAAAGCGCAGCAAGCCGTGCGTCCACTGCGGCCTTTACGGATTTGCCGTAAGCCTGCATGGCTTCTTTGCTCACAACAGCCTTGCCCTGCTCCTTGAGCATAAGCACGCCAATGTCGGCTGGCGCAGGCATAAAGGATTCATCATCTTTTTCAAGAATAAAGAAGTTCAGCACGGCAATGGCGTGGGCCACCTGTTGCCACACAGGCCAGCCGCCGTTGGTTTCGGCCCAGATATTTTCGGGGCAGATGTCCATAAACTGGGCCAGCAGGGCCCAGGAACGCTGATAGGGTTCTTCAAGGGCGGCAACGATGTCTCTGGACATGGCTTTTCCTCTTTTTTTCAGGTTTGGTGCACAGCTACCTGTGCGTAAAAGGCCGCTCAAACACAAAACCGCCGCAGCGCCGCAACTGCGGGCATACGGCGGTTCCATGCTATAGCGTTGCAGGGCAAAGCCTGCCGCGCCATTTATTCGAAGCGGCTTGCCCCGGTGATCAGCACCATGTCGGTGGGCACATTTTCATGAAAGCCCACGGTCTTGGTTTTAACCTTGGCAATTTTGTCCACATTCTCCATGCCTTCGGTCACTTTGCCGAAAACGCAGTAACCCCAGCCGTCAGGGGTGGGGGAGCTGTGGTTGAGAAAATCGTTGTCCACCAGATTGATGAAGAACTGGGCAGTGGCGCTATGTGGATCGCGGGTGCGGGCCATGGCCAGGGTGCCGCGCTCGTTCTTGAGGCCGTTGTCTGCTTCGTTGGTCACAGGCTCGCGGGTGGTCTTTTCGTCCATGCGCGCGCCAAGGCCGCCGCCCTGAATCATGAAGCCGGGGATAACGCGGTGGAAAATGGTGTTGGCGTAAAAGCCGTCATCCACATATTTCAAAAAATTGGCAACGGTTTGGGGGGCCTTGTCGGCATAAAGCTCCACAAGAATGTCGCCGGAGGAGGTCTCCAGCAAAACCGTAGGATTGTCGGACATGGGTGCTCCTTGAATGGTTATTCTGCACAGCGGGCGTTCCCCCGCCATTGGCGCGAATATAGGGTATGGAAGCGCGGATGACAATGCCCGTTTCCCGGTATAGGCTTCGGAGCATGAACCGCAAGACTTCCAAGCCCCAACCGGCAACACTGCCGGGCATGCCGGAACAGGCCGCTGCCAGCACGCATCTGCCGCCCCAGAATCACCTTGGCGACCTGCAAAACTCCCTGCTCGACTGGTTTGCCGCAAACCAGCGCCGCCTGCCGTGGCGGGTCAACTACACGCCCTACGAAGTATGGATTTCCGAGGTCATGCTTCAACAAACCCAAATGGAGCGGGGCGTCAGCTACTTTAACCGCTGGATGCAGCGCTTCCCCGACATAGCAACTCTCGCCGCCGCCAGCGAGGAAGACGTGCTGCGCCAGTGGGAAGGCCTTGGCTACTATTCACGCGCCAGACACATCCTGACCGCCGCCCGTAAAATCATGGCGGAACACGGCGGCGTTTTTCCCTCGGAGCTTGAAGCCATCCGAGGTCTGCCCGGTGTTGGCCCTTACACGGCAGGCGCGGTGGCAAGCATTGCCTTTGGTGAAAAGCTGCCATGCGTGGACGCCAATGTGGAGCGCGTCATTGCGCGCATCTTTGATGTGGACAGCCCCGTAAAGCAGAACCCGGCGGCGGGCATCATTCACCGCTGGGCCTTGCGGCTGGTGCCCGAGGGCAGGTCGCGGGAACATAATCAGGCCATGATGGAGCTTGGAGCTCTTGTTTGCGGCAAAAAGCCACGCTGTGCAGAGTGCCCCCTGGCCCGGTTCTGCATCAGCCTGCATCTTGGCATCACAGACCAGCGCCCGGTGCCCGGGAAGCGAGCCACCATCACGCCCGTTAACGCCGTGACCGGGGTTTTATGCTGCGGCAACAGAATATTTGTGCAAAAGCGCCCGCCTGCGGGCGTGTGGGGCAATCTGTGGGAATTTCCCGGCGGCCGGGTTGAGCCGGACGAAAGCCCGGAACAGGCCACAGTGCGGGAATTTATGGAAGAAACGGGCTTTGCCGTGCGTGTGGCGGCACAGCACGGGATTATCCGGCACGGATATACCACCTACCGCCTGACGCTGCACTGTTTTGGGCTTGAGTTTGACAGCGCGGACGCACCAGACTCGCAGATAACCCCGCCGCTGCCGCCGGTGCTTTCCGCCGCCACCGAGGCTCGCTGGGTCACGCCGCAAGATCTGGACGCCCTGGCAATGCCCGCTGCGCACCGCAAGCTGGCGGACAAGCTTTTTGCTATTGGAAAAGACAGCGCTGTCGCCGCAAATACGGCTGCACCCCGTCAGACAAATCTGCCCCTGAAAAAACCATAGCAGACCGCTGAAGGTATTCTCTCCAAAAAACAGGGGCGGGCCTTACGGTCCGCCCCTTGCGCTATTAGTCGGCAATGACCGAAAGCACGGTCTTTTTGGGGTTCTGTTTGCAGACCTTCATAATCTGGGTCAGGTTGTTTTCCACAGCGTTGACATCCAGGGTCGTGTCGCCGGTTTTGGCGCTGGCATAACCATCAAGCCAGAAATAGAACATGGTCATGGTCTGGGCGTCCAACTGCACAAACGAACTGCAAGGCAGCTTGCCGAAATCTATCTTGTCGCTCTTTGCCGAGGCAGTCATGGGCAAGGCAAGCACGGCCGCCAGCACGATTGCAAAACATACTTTTTTCATCTTGCACTTCCAGTGTTACATGTTTCAGGACGCACAACAGGCAGCATAAAGAGCACTATGAAGCATGATCAGATCCATTGCAGTAATGTCTTGAATCTGGACAAAAAGAGAACTTAGTACTTTTTATCCAATTATATTCGAGTCCTGCACATTTAAATATACGCCAGATCGGCACTCTGTTTAACCAGACACCACGTAAGGCATATGTCCACATTACTCCAGATGCTGCCACGGTATAAAAAACACTCCCTTATTTTTTATATTTTGTCGATATGCTGTCATAAATTCAAATATATTCGAAAATATAATAAGTCTTGTGACTTGTTGCATCAAAAAAACACAAATTCCAATATCTGCCAATAAATCGCATGTGATAATTTACAATTCACACAAATCCGCCAAGTACATTACCACATAAATATAAAATATTCTACATTGCAAAAGCATTGCCCAGCCTGTTTTACTTCTCCATTCTGGTTGTTGCCAGGCAAATACTTAAAGATTGATTATATTTTCAACTCACTTGTACCCATCAACAAGAAAACGCGGCTTCTCAGCCGCGTTTTCTTAGCTCGTCCCCAAGGGGGAAAAAGTGCGTTTACGCCTAGTTGCCGGATGCCCCCGGAACCATCTTTTTGCGTTCCATAACCTTGGCTACGGCTTCGGCCAGCCCGCCGAGCGAGGTTTCCTTGTAGCGGGACTGCAAATCAAGCCCGGTGCGGTACATGACCTCAATAATATCATCCAGCGAGATCACCCGCTGCCGCCCGTCTTCCAGCCGCGACAACTGGGCGCAGTTGACCGCTCGCTCCGCGGCCACGCCGTTGCGTTCGATACAGGGAATCTGCACCAGCCCCCCCACAGGATCGCAGGTAAGGCCGAGGTTGTGTTCCATGCCGATCTCCGCCGCCACTTCCACCTGTTTGACGTTGCCGCCCGTAACCGCGCAGTACGCGCCAGCAGCCATGGAGCAGGCCACGCCAACTTCGCCCTGGCAGCCCACCTCCGCGCCGGAAATGGACGCATTGAGCTTGTAGAACAGGCCAATGGCTCCGGCAGTGAGCAAAAAATCACGGGCGCCGTCATCCGTCGCGTGGGGGTAAAAATTCAGATAATACAGCAGCACGGCCGGCACAATACCCGCCGCGCCATTGGTGGGCGCGGTCACAATGCGCCCGCCTGAGGCGTTTTCTTCCGCCACGGCAAAGGCGTAGAGCATGGGCCACAGGCTCAGGTCGCGCCGCCCGGCTGCCTGCAGGGCGCTGACCTTGCGCAGCAGGTTGGGCGCACGGCGTCGCACATTGTACCCGCCCGGCAGCACGCCGTCAGTATAGCAACCGCGTTCCACGGCTTCACGCATGACGTCTATGATGGCAGTTACGCGCTCGCTGACCTCGCTTTCAGACCGCCAGAATACTTCGTTGGCCATAACGATCTGCGCGATGGTCTTGTTTTCGCGGGCGCAGATGTCAAAAAGCTCCGAAGCCTTTTCGTACGGATAGGGGGGCGCGGCGTACAGTTCGCGCGGGCTGTCAAAATCATCGTCCGTGCGGATAAACCCGCCGCCGATGGAATAGAAATTCTTGGAGTATATCAGCTCGCCGTCGGCGCTGAAGGCCGAAAGCGTCATGGCATTGGAATGTTTGGGTAAAAATATGCCCTTGTGCTGACACACATCGCGCTCAAAATTAAAAGGGATGGTGTAGGCACACATGAGCACAAGGTCGGCATTGTTTTGCAGATCTGCAGTACGGCGGGCCATATGGGCAATGTCCACCTCCTGCGGTTCTTCCCCCTCAATGCCTGCCAGCACGGCCCCAATGGTGCCGTGCCCCTCGCCGGTGAGCGCCAGTGAACCATAAAGCTCCACCTTTACCCGGCCTACCAGAGGCAGCATGCCCAAAACGGCAAGTTCGCCCGCAAAGGCCTTGCCCGCAATCATGGGGCCAATGGTATGGGAACTGGACGGCCCTATGCCGATCTTGAACAGATCAAAAACGCTGAGCATGGCGCTCCTCCCGCAAAACACATGTCAAGGCGCAATGCCTTTGCCGCAACATATCCCGTAATGGTCACAAGACACAAGCGCTTAGCGAAAACAGCCCTACTTTCTGAGGGCCGCGGGGCTTGCCCCGCGCAGGGCAGCGGCCTTGTCCGCCACGCGCTGCATGAACTCAAGCAGATTTTCCTTTTCCTGCGCGCTGAGCACGCTGGTCACGGCATCATCCCATGTTGCAATAACTTCCATTATCCGCGGGTACAGCTCCCGTGCCCGCTCGGTGGGAAAAACCGCGGCTGTGCGCTTGTCCCCAGGATTGACCTGCCGCCGGATAAGCCCTTTCTTCTCAAGCTGGGCCAGAGTGCGGGCAACGTTGCTTTTGTTCACGCAGATACGTTCGGGCAATTTGTCCTGAGTGATGCCAGGGTCGCGGCACAGGTTGAGAATGAACAGATACTGGCTGCTATTGATGCCAAAGGGTGCGAGTGCGCGGTTGAGATACATGTAGTAATGCCGGTTGGCCAGCGTGATCCATTTATAGACAAGTTCCATGACATATTCCTGTGGCTGGTTGTCAGCAGACTCTGCAAGCCTGCGCCCTATGGATTGCAGCAGTCAGCACCGCAGGAAAAGGCTACGCTTGTGGTGCTTGCCTTGACAAGTGCAGGGGCAGAGGGTCATAAATCGTTGCGAGCGCAACGAACTGCCTTGAACCCTGTCAGCGAGGCCAGATCATGCCCATGAAACACCGTCGCCTCCACGCAGCCCAGCAGACTGATGCCAGTTTGCGCGAGGCCCTTGCCGCCATTTGCCGGGGCAGCTTTTTGGTTGTCACCTGCATCAACATGCTGTTGATGACGGACTACTATCTCATTTTTGTCACGGGCACGGCCCATGTGCAAAAAACCTTTGGCACCAGCCTGAGCACAGCGGGGCTGACCTCCGGAATCATGGTCATCGGCTGCCTTGTGGGGAGATTCCTTACCGGCAACCAGCTTTCCACATTTGGGGGCAAGCCCTGCCTGCTGGCAGGGCTGCTGCTGTTCACCGCGAGCATTGGCGGCCTTTTTATGGTGGATTCGCTCCCCATGCTTTTTGTACAGCGCTTTGCGGCCGGTTTTGGCGTGGGCGTGGCCGGAACCGCCACAGGAGCCATTGTGGCTTACGTTGTTCCTGTACGTTTTCATGGTCTGGGCATAGGCCTTTTTACCATGAGCGCCGCTCTGGCGCTGGCCCTTGGGCCATTTTTGGGCATTTTCCTTTCCCTCAGGTACGGATACCACACCCTCATGCTGCTCAATGCGGGCATCAGTCTGCTGTGCCTGGGTATTTTCTGCTTTTTGCGCAACCTGCCGCCCATGCGCCACCCTGCGCGCCCGGTATTGAGCCTGTACAGCTATATTGACCCGCGAGTGGTACGCTTTTCGCTGGTGGCTCTTGCCGTATGTCCGAGCTATGGCTGCATACAGGCATTTTTACCTTCTTTTGCGGCGGAGCACGACCTCACGAGCACCGCCAGCATATTCTTTTTGTGTTACGCCGGGGCGGCCTTGCTTACGCGGCCCCATAGCGGCCGCCTGTTTGACCGACACGGCGAACACGTGATTTTGTACCCCGCCCTGCTGCTCACGGCTCTGGCCCTGTATGTGCTTTCGCGCGCCGAAAGCGCAGCCGCGCTGCTGGGCGCGGGGCTGCTGCTGGGCGTGGGCTTTGCCAACTTTCAGTCTGTGGGGCAGGCGGTATCCCTCTCGCTGGTTTCACGCTCGCGCTATGCGCAGGCGACCACAACATTCTACATATTCTTTGACCTCGGAATCGGCCTTGGGCCTTACATATTCGGCCATCTTATCCCCTCAATGGGCTACAGCGGCATGTATCTGACCCTGAGCATCGTAGTTTTGGCTTCTGTTGGTATATATCGCCTTGTCCACGGTGGACGGACGCGCTGAACCGGGGGGATGGCGCAGGGGTGCGCAAGCTGCGGGCTTGCCTCTTTTTTCCTCCGGTTGTAGGCTGATGGATAAAGATATTTCCCAAGCCACGAGGAATACATGGCAAACAAAAAGCCCAAAAAAAAGTCCGCAGATACTCCCACGGCAGTGCAGCCTTCCGCGCCCGCCGACACCACATCCACCCCGGAAACAGCCCCCCAGGCTGAACAGCCCCACGGCATCAGCAAGGTCAGCAAGGGTGTTTTTTTTGTAGGCATCGCCGTGGCCCTTGTGCTGGGCGTCTATGTGGGCAGCCTTGTGCCGTCAGTGTTCACGCAGGAGCCAGCGCAGCAGACGCCCGCAGGCCAGACGCAGACGGCCTCGCAGCCTTCCGCTCAGCCTTCCGGCCAGGCCAAGCAGGACAACCAGCCTCCCATTCCGCCTGAGCTGGCAGCCAAAATCGCCTCCATGGAACAAAATGTCCTTGCCAACCCCAAGGACGCGCATAACTGGACAGACCTTGGCAACCTCTATTTTGACACCGGCCAGTCGCGCAAGGCCGCCAGCGCCTACGAACGTTCTCTGGCTCTTGCGCCCGACAATGCCGATGTGCTGACAGACCTTGGCATCATGTACCGCGAGCTTGGCGAATACGACAAGGCCGTGACGAGTTTCCGCCGCGCCTCCAGCGTGAACCCCCGGCATGAAAACGCCATGTTCAACGAGGGCGTGGTGCTTTACTTCGACCTCAAGCGCAAGGATGACGCCATGAAGGCATGGCAACGTCTGCTGGCAGTCAACCCCGCTGCGCGCGCTCCTGACGGGCAGTCCGTTTCTGACGTAATCAGAAACCTGCGCTAGGTGCAGCTGCGGCTAAAAGCCGTCCCAGCACGACAAACCGCCCCCTGCATCGGATTTGGAGGCGCATTCGCGCCTGAAGGGGGAAAGACCATAGATAGATCGGTGATCATACAGGCGGAACGACCATGACTCTCACTTCCTCCGGCATTTCGCGTGCGTTGCTGCGCGCCTGCGCCCTTTTTTTGTGCATAACCTGCGCAGGTATTGGAGCGCCTTCCACGGCGCACAGCGGCATGATTCCGCCCGTGTTGCGTTCTGCAAACACGCCGCTGCTGCCCGACCTGCAATACTTTATTGACGTGACGGGAACCATGGATGTGGAGGAGGCTGCCGCCCCTTCCAACAGCCAGATGTTCAAACCCCTGAACGTCAAGGAACTGCCGCGAGTCACCGGCGTGATGTGGCTGCGCTTTACCCTGGCCCCTCTGCCCGCTGGGGGACGCTCGCAGGCCATGCTGCTGGACATTGGGCCCGATGTTCCGGCTGACCCTGTTCTGTACGAACCAGCCGCCAACCCGGCGACAGACAGCGTTGAATGGCGCGAGATTCTCCCGAGTCACCGCAATGTGATGCTGTTGCCCGAACCGGGGGCCGACCCGATCACCTGCTATATCCGCCTGGACGGCCTGCCGGGCATCTGGTTTTCACCCATGCTGCGCAGCCCGCAGGACGCAGCCTCCAACTGGGGCAGCCTTGCGGGCACTGCCGCCCTGCTGGCTCTTGCCGTGGTCATGCTGCTGTGCCTTTTGCGCGGGCTCTCCGAAAGGGGCCAATGGCGCATCTGGACAGCGCTTTACGTGGGTGTTGCACTGGCGCAGGGCATATTTGGCATGCCTGCCTACGGCTCCGGCAGCATAACCCTTAATCAGGCTCTGGCGGTTCTCGCGCCTGGTCTGGCGCTTATGCTTCTGCCCCACGTGGGCCGTCATCTTATGCGCACGAGGGGCCGCTCGCCCCTGCTGGACGCCCAGTTTATATTGCTTTCCCTGCCGGGCGCGGCACTGGCCCTGCTGCCGCTCCTTCCCGGTTTTAGCTGGAGCATTCGTTTTCTTTCCCTCTGGCCTGCCTGCACGGTGATCTTTACCCTGAGCGCCCTTGGCGGAGCCATCATGGGCCTTGGCGGCGCACGGCGTTTTCTTTTGGGCTGTCTTGTGCCGCCCCTGTTTGTGGCTGCGGGCGTCATGGGGCTTGATTACGGCTACGCCGCAAATCTGCTGGCCTCTGCTCCCCTGTGGGGCACGGCCCTGAGCGCCCTGCTCATTGCCGGAACAGGCCTGCCGCGTGACGCTGCCCAGGCCGAAGAGGGCAAGAAAGCCACAAAGCGCGAATCCGCAGCGGCGGACAAACGAAACTCCGCCGCGCTGGATGCGGCGCTGATCAGTTCCAGCCTTGGTGCCGGGACAAACGATGGCCCCATCAGCCTTGACACTCCGCTGGACGACCCCAATCTGCGTCTCTTGCCGCCCTCTGCTGTTACAGGCAAAACCGCCGCTGACTTTTCCGCCCTGCCGGTGGATATTTCTGACAATTCCGATCTGGAACCAGTTGCAGCGCCTGCCAGAAACCAGAAAAAGTCAGCCTCCGCCGTTGACCCCGGCATGTGGGAGAACCTGCTGCGCCCGCCGCTGGATCGCCTCATGCGCGAGGGCGCGGCTCTCGGCCATTGCTCCCTGCCCCCTGCGGTGCGCCAGTATGCTGAAAACATGCTTGGCGCTGCTGGCGATCTTGCCAGAATTATTGACAACCCCGGCAAGGAGCTGGACCAGACCAGCGTGGGCGAGCAGCGCACGGCCTTCAACCTGCAGCACCTTGTGCGCGAGGCGCACGATGCCGTGACCACTGCCGCCGAGAACTCGGGCATCGGTCTTGCGTGGTACATGCCCCCCCTGCTGGGGCACATGTATGAAGGGCAGGCCAAAGCCCTGCGCGAAACCCTCGGCCTGCTGCTTGAAAGCGCCGTGCGGGCCACCACAAGAGGCGCTGTGCACCTTTCTGTACGCCGAGTGCCCGAAACCGCCGATCCGGGGCATCTGCTGTTTACCGTGACCGACACCGGGGCGGGCATCCCGCCGCGCGACAGATCTTCGCTGGCGCTCACCCGCGCATGGGAACTGGCCGGTTCCAACAGCGGGTACCTCAATGTGGAATGCGGCCCGCAGGGAACATCCATTGCCTTTACCCTGCGCCTGAAGCCGCTGGAGAACGAAACCGGAACAGAAGCTACGCCGGAACCACAACGCGCGCCCACCATTACCGTGGTGGCCGAAAGCGCCGTTGACCGTCAGGCGCTGGCCCACATGATAACCACCCTCGGCTGCAACAGCACCCAGGCCCGCAGCATGCGCGAAGCGCTGGAATGCAATCGCGAGGCCCCCGCTCTCATGCTCGTGGCCCAGTACCCCCACGACGGCCCCGCTGAGGCGGACGCTCTGGGCCGCTTTGAAGCCGAAGCCCTCAAAGTCGGGCTGCCCATATTCAAGGCCCTTGCCGTCACCAAGGACAATACCCGCTGGGATGAGCTGGCAGACACGGGTTACACCCACGCCCTGCTCGAACCTGTGGATGCGGAGGCCTTTGCCGCTACCCTGCGCGAAGTACTGGACGAAGCCGGATTTACAGACCACGGACCGGTTGTGTCAGCAGTGTCGGCCCCTGACCCTGCGGCAGAAGAAAGTGCCCCAGTGCCGCCCGCAGAGGATATTCCCCTGCCCGTTCACGAGGTCGGCTCGCCCGAACCCGAGAACATATCCGTCGATGCTGCCACCAGCATCCAGGCGCAGGAGCAGAACCAGCTACCCGACCTTTTCGGCCACGATGCTTCCTTGCAGAATGCCCTGCCGGGTACTGGCGCATCCATGGATTCTCAACCGTTGACGCTGCTGTCGTCCACGCAATCACTGAATTTTGGCACCGCCGACCAGTCTGGCATGCTCCTGCCCATGATGGAAGATTCCCCTCAGGCAGAAGAAGATGCGCCCATTGAACTGACGGATCTTTTGCCGCCCGAGAACACTGCGCAGGATGCCGGGCAGGCGCTTGCCGCCATGCCGGACACTCCAGAAATTTCCATGGAGGAACCTGCCGCCGTTATTCCCGCTCCTGCCGATGTTGCCCCTGCTGGTGCGGCCCCGGTCGAAAAAGAAGCATCCCCGGTAGAAGGACTGACCGCACCTGAGCAGGCTGAACCGCTGGATATTTTGCCGGATGCGGCCCAGCCGGAGCCTTTGGGTATGCAGGCCGACGCAGAGCATCAGCCCGAAGCGCAACCAGAAATTATTGCGGAGATATTGCCGGAGCCATCGACAGAAGAACCGCGGGAAGCTGACTCTGCAACCTCGCAGCAGGAGCCCTCGCAGGCCGCGAACAACACTGACGCTGAATTTATGGCCTCGGCTGGCCTTGAAGGCCCGCAGTGGGCGGCAGAAGCCCCCGCTGCTTCGCAGACGAGCGAGCCAGAGCCTGAATCAGCACGGGAATCCGAAGCGGAAGACGCGGCAGCGCAACAAGAGAACCCCGCCTCTGCACCAGTGGAACAGGCGGAACTCGTCACAGATACGCCCGCAGTTACACCTGTTCCAGAAGCAACGGAGCAAATGTCTGCCCCGGCGGACAAGACGCCTGAGGCCCTCGAGACTCTCGACTGGCCCGAGCCGGAACAGCTTTCCGACCCAACCCCTGCTGCTAGGGAAACTGTTACCCCGGCAGAATTTCTCGAGGCCTCCCTGCCTTCGGATCCAGATATGCCCGAACCAGCAGAGCAGCCCGCAGAACAACCCACCGCCGAAAGCGCCGACCCTCTCAAGGCCATGACAGGCAGGGCTGGAGAAGCCACGCTGTCTCCTGTCAACAACGCAGCCTTTGATGTTCCCGCGCCTGCTGGCAAGGGCGCATGGGATACATACAGCCTTCAGGATGAATGGGTGGGTGAACCTATGCCCATTGGCACCCCCATCAAAACAGCCAGCCCTGCGCCCCGGCCAGCGCAAGGCTTTGGGCAAGGCTTTGGGCAAGGCATACCCCAGACGCCCGCACGGGATGCCCTGTCTGCCACCGCGCCCACTCCTCCGCTTGCTGCGCCCGCCAGAGAAGAAAAAAGCTATGTCAGCCCCAGTCTCGCGCACCCCGGGGAATGGGTGGGCGAACCCATGCCCATGACCAAGCCCGCCAGGCAGGATGAGGCCTCCGGTACGGTCGACCAGAGTTCCAAGCAGGATTCCGGTCAGGCTGACGATGAAAGACATTCCCGTCAGGTTGAAATGCCGCGCACCGCAACGGGGCGGCTCATTCTCAAACTGCTGGGCAGCGCTGGCGACCGCCCCCTTGGGGCTGACAACGAACCTCTGCCAGGCGGCAAGCCCGATCTCATGGCGGATCTGGCGGCCATGCCACGTCAGGATGATGTGCAGGCCGAGTCCCCTGCACTTGCTGGCACGCCCCGGGCAGGGTCATCTGCCGGAGTTGCGGAACCTCAGCGTTCCGCCGCCCACCTCAAGGGCAAGGCAACTGGCAATTCCATTATGAATTTCATTGCAGGCGCCGCAGAAGCCCTGCGCCATAACGGGCATGACAACGCCCAGCATGCGCCTCAAGGCAGTCACTCCGGTGAAACAGCACCTGCACAGGCCCCTGAGGCAGTGAGCCATCGTGCGGCCCCTGCGGAGCAAAGAACCGTGGAGCCACAGCCAGCCGTATTTGCGCCGCAGGCTCCTGTGCAGCCCATAGCCCCGCGTGAAACGGATCAAACAATCCCGCAGCTTGTGGCGCGGCTTGATGCCGCCATGGACGATGCCCAACAGGGTTTCAAAAACCGGCGCTGCGCGGTGGTGGGTGATGCGGCCAACCGCATTGCCACGGAATCTGACGCCTTTGGCTTCCGCGTGCTGGCCCGTATGGCCCGTTGCGTGGAGCGCGCCGCCAAGGCCAATGACATGAACGCTCTACGCGACCTGCTGCCCGAGCTGGCCGTGGCGGTTGAACGCAACCGCATCGGCCTGACACCGCGCCGCTGATCGGCCACGTTCCTCAGGCGCAACCAGCATTGCAATAACCTTTGACCCAAGGGAAGCCATGTACAAGACCATTCTTATTCCTGTGAGCGGCAAAAACGGTCTGGACCGTGCCAAGTCTGCCCTGAATCACGCCAAAAACCTTGCCTGCGGCGATATTGTCCTCCTGCACATTTTTGAGCCGCTGCCCCAGATCGTGGGCGGCGAGGCCCACGCCGAACTTCTGGCGGAGCAGAAGGCCAAGGGGCAAACTCTGCTGAACACTGTAGCTGCGGAAATGGAAAAACCCGCCGGGTTTGTTCGCTGCCGTGTGGAAGAAGGCACCACGGCTGAAACCATCATTCGCGTGGCGCATGAGGAAAATGCCGACCTTATCATCATGTTCACTGACGGACGCGACGGGCTGCAAGACATGCTGCTCGGCTCCATCACAGAGCGTGTGCTGCGCAATACCGACACGCCGCTGCTGGCCATACGCCGCTAGGCACCGCGCCATCTGTGCTGGCTGAGGCGGCGCAATAGTTTGTAAAGGCTGGTATCTAACCCGCCCTGTACGCAGACGCCGCGCCGCCCGGCCTTTAACCGCGCGCACCCACTGCTGACGCGCTCTCACTGTGGGAAAACAATGCTGCTATTTTTTGAAACACTGGGCCTTATTGTCGCCCACATACTTTCGTGGGTTGCTGTCTGCCATGCCCTGCTGACCAAACACGACCCCCGCGCGGCCCTTGGCTGGACTGTCACGGCCCTGTTTCTGCCTGTTGTAGGCCCCATCCTGTATGCCTGTTTTGGCATCAGCAGAGCAGAAAGCAGGGCCAGCCGCATCATGCGGCGGCAGCAGCCTCTGGAGCCGGATTACGCCCATCCGCCCTTTTCCAAGGTTCCGCCGGAAAATATCCCTGACAGCATAGCCCGCATGGAACACATCGGGCGTGTGCTCACCGAGCAGCACCTGAGCACCGGCAATGCCGTCACCCCGTTGCGCAATGGTGATCAGGCCTACCCGGCCATGCTTGCTGCCATAGACAATGCCAAGGACCACGTTTTTCTCTGCACCTATATTTTCAACGCAGGCCAGGTTGCAACGGCCTTTGGCGAGGCCCTGGCCCGCGCTGCGGAGCGCGGCGTGGACGCCCGCCTGCTGGTGGACGGCATCGGCATGCTCTATTCCGTGCGCAAGCCGTGGAAAAAGCTTGCCCAACGCGGAGTGCGCGTGGCCCTGTTCATGCCGCCGCGCCTGTTTCCGCCCAATTTCAGCATCAACCTGCGCAACCACCGCAAAATGCTGGTGTGCGACACAGTGGCCTTTACCGGCGGCATGAACATAGCGGACGACAACATCGCCGCAGGCAAGACCAAGTATGTGCAGGACATGCACTTTCAGTGCGAAGGCCCCATTGTGGACCAGTTGCGCCGTGCATTTCTGCTCAACTGGGGGTTCTGCACCAACAACTACACGCCCCTGCCGCCAGCCACTACCCTGCCGCGCGGCGAAAGCCGCTGCCGCATCATCATGGACGGCCCCGGCTCAGAGGCGGACATTCTCAACGACATCTACTGCGCCGTCATCAATGCGGCCCGCCGCTCCGTGCGCATCATGACGCCCTACTTTCTACCCTCGCACGGGCTTGTCTCCGCGCTGCGTTCCGCCGGTCAACGCGGTGTGGACGTGCGTGTTGTACTGCCTGAAAAAAACAATCTGTTCTACGTGCACTGGGCGCAATACCGCCTGCTGCCCACCCTGCTGGAAGCAGGCGTGCGCGTATGGTACCAGCAGCCCCCCTTTGCTCACACCAAGCTGCTGGCCGTGGACGGCTACTATTCACAGATAGGTTCAGCCAATCTGGACGCCCGCAGCTTGCGTCTGAACTTTGAGCTGAACATGGAAGTGTTCAACCCGGATGTGCACGACCAGATTACCGCCCACATCGACAGGGCCATCATCACGGGACGCGAAATCACCAGGGATTACCTTGCAGCCCTGTCCTTGCCCGTAAAGCTGCGCAATGCCGCCTGCTGGATATTTTCGCCATATCTGTAATCACCCCACGCAAAAAGCCCCCAAGGAATCTCCCAGCCCGTATTCCGGGCCAAAAAACACCTTGGGGGCTTGAGCATGCATCCCTGAACCAAACTAGGGGGTTGTTTCTCAATAAAAAATTTTGCGCCGAGTACAAGGAAAACAGTATTTTTTACGACAGGAGACTACGCTTTCTGTCCATGACTGGAGTAAAAAATGCTGGATGTCGCAGTGACTGGCCAAAAGAATTATTGGGAAAAGGCCCCTAGCCAAACACGCGCACAATGTCCCTTGCGTCCATGTCGGGGTGGATGGGCTTGAGCGCCAGACGGCAGAAGTCGTCAGACCTGTCCATATCCAGCTTGAGTTCGGGGCGGCGCAGCCAGTCTTCTTCCGGATCAAACGTGCCTATTTTAAAGCTGGCGGCATTGTCCCATATGTAGTTGAGACAGTGCTCGCGCTGCGAGGTCTGGGCGGCCTTGGCGTCCAGTTCTTCCAGCAGATCGCGTGAAAGGATTTCCGCACCAAGGCCGTCTGGCCAGAGGTTGTTGCGCGGAATATGGTTATAGGCATAGTCCCAGCCGCCCTGATCGTAAAAATCCACCAGCCGGTCAATGGCCCCGGCCCAGATGAGCGGATTATCGGCGCACACACGTACCACACGCCCGGCATCCGCCGTGCGGGCCGCCAGACAGAAACGCGCCAGCACATCGTCCTCCGAACCGGCAACGCAGGGCACGCCGCGCCTTTGCAGATGCTCCATGAGTACACGGTCAAGGGGCGTATCCGGCACGGCCACCATGATGCCGTCAAGCTTTGCCGCCTGCGCCAGCCGCCGCGTTACCCAGTCTATAACGGGCACATCGCGCAGACAGAGCAGCGATTTCATGGGGAGCCGCGTGGAGCCGAGGCGGGCCTGAACAATGGCTATAACCTTGCCGGTCTTGCGCATGGGTGTTCCTTTGTGGAGCATGTTACGCTTGCTGCGGTTCTGCGGGAGCGGCATTTTCCGCCGCCTGAGGGGCGGCTGCGCCTTCCTGCAGGATATTCTGCATAAGGGCTACAACGCGCCCCTTGTTGGCCGTAAAATTAAGGGCGTTCTGGCGATCCCAAAAGCGTTTTCGCCGGGGATTTTTGAGCATGGCCAGAAAAACATTGCGAATCTTGGCATCGCTGACCCTGTCCATAATGCCCACAAAGGCAAAGCCGTTGCGTGGGCGGGCAAAGGTGTGGCGCGCCTCGCGCTCGTGGTGGGCCAGCACCATTGAAGGAATCCGCATGTGGGCCAGCTCGTACACCGTGCGCCCTGCGGAGCAGATGGCGAGGTCGGCCCCTTCCATCATGCGGCTCATGACGTTGGTGGCCCAGGTAAATTCCACCAGCGGGTTATCCAGCCGTGCCAGATGCGCCTCCATGGCGTCCTTGTGGGCATAGCCCGGCCCCGCCACAAGGCGGATGCGGATGCCGTAGGCCCGGCAGATGGGTTCGATGATGTCCAGTACCCGGCGCGAGCAGTCATTGAGATCCGTGCCGCCAAAGGTAATGAGCACTGTTCTGAGTTCAGGGCGGAAGGGATTGCGCGCCGCACCCAGAAACTCATCGCGCAGGCAAAAATAATCTGGCCCGTAGCGCAGGCGCTCGTTGCTGTCCCTGTCTTCGTACAGGGCGTTGACCACCAGCCGCGCCCAGTCCGCGCCGGGGCCTTCATCCTCAAAATTGACGCAGCGCACGCCAGCCGTGGTCAGGCGCGCCATATAGGCCGCCGTGGTGTTCAGAATATCGTTGACCACCAGATCGGGCCGCATGCGCAGCACAGTGTCTGCCAGCTCCTCGTTGCCCTGGCGCACGATCTTGTAGTCTTTGCGGGCAATGCTTTCCACCGCCAGCTCGCTCTCGCGCGTGCAGACAAAGCTGATCTTGTGATTGGTGATCTCGTGCGCCAGCATCAGCGCGCGGAATACATGCCCCATGCCGATGGCGGGCCAGCCAGCCACCACAAAGACCACATGCCGCCGCTGCAAAAGGTGCTCGCAGATCCACCAGTCCTGATAGCCCTGAATTTCAATGGCCCTGTCGTTGAGAAAATACGGCACTATCTTGCCGCGCCCCAGCGTGTGGCCGTTGGCCTTGTCCAGCAGGGCAAGCCGCAGAATGATCAGCGCGCGGCTTTCCACCACCAGCATTTTTTCGCTGTCGTGTCCGGCGTCTTCGTCCAGCAGGCTCTCAAGCCCTTCGCCCTGCACATTCCAGATGCGCTGGCGCATGCTTTTGACCGTCACCAGACTATCGGCCTGCGCCTCGCGAAAGCGCTTCCAGGCGTCTTCCACATCCACCCATGTGAGCAGAGGGCAGGAGGCGCGCAAAATCATGCAGTGCTCGTATTCCCGTGCAAGCTCTGTCAGCAGGCCGCGCATTTCGGTAACAATATCAAGGCTGGTGAACCGCAGATCCTTGTTCCAGTGGTGCCGCACGCCCGCGCGTTCGCAGATGAGCGCGATCTCCTGACTGTCGGTCAGCACAACAATATCATCGCCGGGCAAGACGCCGCGCGCGGTATTGACGGCCCGTTCCACAAGCGTAACCCCGGCCAGTTTTTTAACAAGCTGGTCAGGAATGACGGCATTTTTCTTGATGGCAGGTATGACGATGCAGCGTTCTTTCACGTGTGTTCTCGGCTGTGCGGAAGGAGCAGGGCGCAGTGAGCAAACCCCGGACAACATCGTGAAACCGATGCCGTCCGGGGCAATACAGACCGCGTTAGCGCAGGCTGGCCAGAACCTCGCGGGTGGAAGCCAGCATGTAGTCAAATTCCTCATCCGTCAGCCAGTGCTGGAAGGGGAAGGAAATCATGGCGTCAAAGAAGGTGTCGGCATTGGGGCAGTCGGCCTTGCCCATGCCCAGACGGCGGTAGTAATCGTAGCGATCCAGCGGAATATACTGCACCACGCACTTCACGCCTTTTTCATTGAACATGGCGCGTATAAAGCGGTCGCGGGCTTCGGTGCCCGTGGTCATGCGCGCGGCCAGCAGGTGATAGTTGTGGCGGCGCGAATCCTCCCGGTGGAACTCCAGCTCGGGAAAATCCGCCAGCGCATCAATGAAGCGCAGTGCGCGGGCGCGCTTTTCGTCATTGATGGCGTCGATACGCTCAAGGAGCTTGGCCCCCAGCGCGCATTCCACTTCGCCAAGACAATAGTTGTTGGGCTGCAGGGGTTCCCCGTCCAGCATGGGCAGATCGACGTTGCCCATGGCGGGCTTCCAGTAGTCGGGCCGTTCAAAATCATAGCCGCAATGCCCGTTGTGGCGCAGGGTTGGCACCAGGGCCGCCAGCTTGGGATCGCGCACATAGAGCATGCCGCCCTCACCAAGGGTGGTGAGGTTTTTGTGCGAATGGAAGGAGAAAACGGCCATGTCGCCAAAGCTGCCAGCCTTTTTGCCGTTCAGCTCGGAGCCGATGGACTGGGCCGCGTCTTCGATGAGGATAAGCCCGCGCTCTTTGCACAGGGCGGCAATGCCTACCATGTCTGCCACATAACCGTACAGATGCACCACAACAACGGCCTTGGTGCGGGGCGTAATGGCTTTTTCGATGCTTTCGGCTGTGACGACCCGGGTAAGAAGGTCAACGTCAGCCCAGGCCATTGTGGCGCCCTTTTTGATGTAGGGGTAGGCAGAGGCCGTAAAGGTATGCGAAGGCATGACCACTTCATCGCCGGGCTTGAAGCGGCACAACTGGGCCGAAAGTTCCAGAGCCGAAACGCCGTTCATGGTCACAAAGCAGCTGCCCTGGGCAACGCCCTGATAGCTGGCAAACTTGCTTTCAAAATCACGCATGTGCACGCCCTGGGTGAGCGTGTCGGCATTGCGCATGACATCGACAACCACGGCGATTTCTTCTTCCGTGTAGCGGATGGCGCGGCCACTGAAATTCACTTTAAGGTCCATGAGGACTCCTTGTGGCAAATGCGCCGCCGGAAGGCCCGACGGCGCACAATATGCGGTTATCACTGCAAGCGGTGGCGCTGGTTGCGCCGCGCGCGGCTACATGCGCTTGAAGCGCTCGATAACGTTTTCCTTGGTGAGGATCTTTTTGAAATCCGGGCCAAGGCGGTTGGAAAGCGGCTTTTCGTGCACAATGCTGGCGCCGTAAAGGGCATCGTACTGCGCATCGGTAAGGCCCTGGCAGATGCCCTTGGGCAGGTCGATGCCCTGACGTTCCATCATGGACATAAAGTCTTTGTATTCATTGGGGTAGATGTCTTCCAGCACGGTGAGGGCATGGCAGTTGGCAATGCCGTGGTGCATGTGCAGCACCATGCTGAGACCAGCGGAAAGGGGATGCACCACGCCCACGAAACCGGCGGCCATGCCGCCCAGGAAGGAGGCGATCATGAGCTTTTCGCGGTTTTCATCGCTCATCATGTCGCTGGAAAGGTAGACCTGCTTGCTGAGGTCAATGGCCTTTTCAGCCAGGGAATCCACCACCACGTTGCGGTAGGAGCCGGTGATGCTCTCAAAGCAGTGCATGTAGGTATCAATACCCGTGTAGAAATACTGGTTGCGCGGCACGCTGGCGGTCAGGTCAGGGTCGAGCAGCACCTGCTCGAACATGGTGTAGTCGCTGTTCATGCCCAGCTTGATGTTCTTTTCCTCGTTGCAGATGATGCCAGTGCGCGAGGTTTCGGAACCCGTACCGGAAAGGGTGGGAACGGCGATTTTGTAGGGAGCGGGATTCTTGACCAGTTCCCAGCCCTGATAGTTTTCGGCCTTGCCGGGGTTGTTCAGCAGGTTGCCCACGCACTTGCAGGTATCAAGCACGCAGCCGCCGCCAAAGGCCAGCAGGGCGCAGGGGGCCACGCCGTTGAGGAAGGCCTTCACCTTGTCGGTGTAGCCGTCAATGCTGTCAGTGGTGGGTTCGTTGGTGGTGTCCACATAGACCACCATGTCCTTGCTTTCCACGGGCAGCTTGGCAATGAGATCCTTGCCTTCAAAAAAATGGTCAATAAAGAACACGGCAGGGCCGTTCACTGCGGCGCGGCGCGCGCCGATCAGATCGCCAAGCTGGGCAAGGCTGCCCGAACCAATCATATAGTAACCGACATTCTTTGCGTTGCGAAACATAGTTGCCCTCTCAATATGGCAGATGATGACCGGGCCATACGCTATAGCCGAACGTCTGGCAAGATGGCCAGCAATGGGCCATTGGCGCGGATTTTCGCCTGTTGTCGCCGAAGGGCGGCACAACCTTCATATGGTGGCCCTCAGACCCCGCTGTCGTCAAGTGGATCAGAGCCAAAACGGTTGGATCCGGAGGTTCCTTTAAGCGCGTATACCACCAGAAGCCCAAGGCTCGCCAGAGCCGCCGCACTGCCTGCCAGCACCAGCAGACCATCAGCTTCAAGCACGGCCCCTGCTATGGCAGGCAGCGCCGCTGCCAGCGGCAGCATCTGCCACCAGCCGGAAAGGTCGCGGTCGTGCAGCCTGCGCGTTGACACGCTCACCGTTGGCAGCAGCAACCACAGGGCCTGCACGGCGCTGATGATGGAAGCCAGCGCTGGCGCAATAGCTCCCACGATGGCCACCGCAATATTGATCAGCAGCGTGAACAGGCAGAACCACCAGAATTCGGAGCGCGAGGCCCGGCCCTTAAAGCTGCAATACTTTTGGGTCAGGCAGATTTTTACGGCATCCCTGAATTCCATGCGCTCTCCCTCCAGCGGGCAAGATCAGGCCCGGTGCTGCCGCCATGACTGCACGGTGTTGCTCAGCAGCATGGCAATGGTCATGGGGCCAACGCCGCCGGGCACAGGCGTAATGGCATGCGCCTTGGGGCTTACACTGGCAAAGTCAGCATCGCCGCACAGACCTTCGGGAGTGCGGTTGATGCCCACGTCAATGACCACCGCGCCCTGGCGCACCATATCGCCCGTGATGCAGCGGGGCCTGCCCATGGCAAGAAACAGAAAATCGGCCTGACGGCACTGCTCGGCAAGATCGGGCGTGCGCGAATGGCATACGGTCACCGTGGCATCGCCAAAACGGCCAGAACGGGCCAGCAGCATGGCCAGCGGTTTGCCCACAATGTTGGAGCGGCCCACAACCACGGCCTTCTTGCCGCTGGTGGGCAGGTCGTAGCGGCGCAGCAGCTCCATGACCCCGGCGGGCGTGCAGGAGACAAAACCCGGCAAGCCCAGCGAAAGACGGCCCACGCTCACAGGGTGGAAACCGTCCACGTCCTTTTCCGGATCAATGGCCAGCAGGCATTCCTGCGCGTCCAGCCCCTTGGGCAGGGGCAGTTGCAGCAGGATGCCGTCCACAGCTGGATTGGCGTTGCACTCGCCAATGAGTTGCAGCAGATCCTGCTGGCTGGTGGTGGCGGGCAAATGGTGCGGAAAGGAAACAATACCGGCTTCGGCGCAGGCGCGTTCCTTGTTGCGCACATAGACCTGCGAGGCAGGATCTTCGCCCACAAGGATAACCGCAAGGCCCGGCGCACGATGGCCCTCGGCACGTGCGGCGGCCACTTCCGCGCCAAGCTCCGCCCGGATGTCGGCGGCGGTTTTTTTGCCGTCAATCAAGATCATGTCAAACTCCAAAAAATAAGATAGCCGCCGCAAACAGGGCGACCGCCGCGCCCGGCCGGTGCGACGGTCGCTGGTGGTACCCGCGCCCTTCCAATATGGTTGCGCGCGGGTTGGAGGTCCATACGCGATCAGCTTGTGAAAAGCCCGCAGACCCTGCCGTAGCGCGGCCTGACCTGCGGGCGGAGAAACCTAGTCTTCGTCTTCTGCCTGGAGATAGTATTCGGCCATGATGGGGCCGAAGAAGTCCGCATCATCGTCCAGCTCTTCTTCAATGCGCAGCAACTGGTTGTACTTGGCCATGCGTTCGGAGCGGCAAAGTGAACCGGTCTTGATCTGCCCGGCGTTGACGCCCACGGCGAGGTCGGCAATGAAGCTGTCCTCGGTTTCGCCGGAGCGGTGCGAAACAACGGTGCTGTACGAAGCTTCCTTGGCCATTTCGATGGTGTCCAGGGTTTCCGTAACCGTGCCGATCTGGTTGAGCTTGATAAGGATGGAGTTACCCACGCCCTGATCAATGCCCTCGGCCAGAATGCCGGGGTTGGTCACGAACACGTCGTCGCCCACCAGCTGGATGTGGTCGCCCAGAGAGGCGGTCAGCATGCCCCAGCCGTCCCAATCGCTTTCGGCCATGCCGTCTTCGATGGAGATGAGGGGGTACTTCTGGGTGAATTCGGCCAGCCAGTCGCTCATTTCGGCATTGTTGAAGGTTTTGCCTTCGCCGCCAAGCACGTACTTGCCGTCCTTATAAAATTCGCTGGCCGCCGCGTCGATGGCCAGAGCCACTTCGGAACCGGGGTTGTAACCCGCTTCTTCAATGGCCTTGATGATGTAGGTAAAGGCTTCATCATGGTTCTTCAGGTTGGGGGCAAAGCCGCCTTCGTCGCCCACGCTGGTCACGTGGCCGTCCTTCTTGAGGATTGCCTGAAGGGTGTGGAAAATCTCCGCGCCAATACGCAGGGAATCACGGAAGGTCATGGCCCCCACGGGCATGATCATGAATTCCTGAATATCCAGATTGTTGGGAGCATGCGCGCCGCCGTTGATGATGTTCATCATGGGCACGGGCAGCACCTTGGCGTTGATGCCGCCAAGATACTTGTAGAGCGGCAGGCCAAGAAATTCGGAAGCCACGCGCGCGCAGGCCATGGATACGCCCAGCATGGCGTTGGCGCCAAGACGGGATTTGTTGTCAGTGCCATCAAGATCGATAAGGGTGTTGTCGATCTGCACCTGACGCAGCACGTCCATGCCGACAATGGCTTCGGCGATTTCGCCGTTGACGTTGTCAACGGCCTTGGTCACGCCCTTGCCGCCAAAACGGCTCTTGTCGCCATCACGCATTTCCAGGGCTTCGCGGCTGCCCGTGGAGGCCCCGGAGGGCACCGCTGCGCGGGCACTGTGACCGGATTCCAGCGTCACTTCCACTTCAACAGTGGGGTTGCCGCGCGAATCGAGAATCTCACGGCCATAAACAGAAGCAATGCTGCTCATTGTCTACTCCTTTTGCCCTGGCGGGCTTGTTTACGAAAATGCTTGCCACGGGCAAAGGCCGGTGGTCTGCGGATCATATCGATCAGAAAATTTGTCAGTGAGCCGCCTGACAGGCGGGCTGGATTCATGGCGCTATTCGTCAGTGCCGGGTTCTTCGTAGTGCAGCCTGCGCAGGCCCTCGAGCAGGAGCATGGGCAGCACCTGATCAAACACGTTGCTGACTCGGGCGATGGAAGAGGCAAAGCCCCCTGTGCCAAGCACCTTGACCGGGCCGGACATCTGCCTCTTGAGGCGCTGTGTGAGGCCCTCGACCATACAGGCAAAACCAAAAACAAGACCGTGCTGGATGCTGGTGGTGGTATTGCGGCCCGGCGTAGGCTCGTTGGCGCGCACGTCAAGGTTGACCCTCGGCAGCTTGGCGGCCTCGCGCGAAAGCGCGGTCAGGGCCGTGCGCGGGCCGGGGAATATCAGGCCGCCCATGTAGGCATCGCCGCTCACGCAGTCGATGGTCACTGCCGTGCCAAAATCGACAATAAGCAGAGAAGGTGTTTCCGGATACATACGGCGTGCAGCGTAGGCCCCCACCAGCCTGTCCGCGCCCACTTCCGCGGGGCGTTCATAGCGGTTTTCAAGCGGAACGGGCAGTTCCTTGCCCACTCGCTGCAAGGGGCAGCCCACATAGCGGGCCACAGCCTCACGCAGCAGTGGGTCAAAACCGGGCGCCACAGAAGACGCAACGCAGGCCTTGAGTTGCGCTGGCGCAACGCCCGCATGCTGCAAAAGAGTGAGAAGGGTAAGACCAAAATTGTCCGCCGACTGGGCGGTATCGGTGCGCAGGGTGTACGAGGTCAGCACATGACGCTCGTTGCCCAGCCCAATCTTGATGGATGTATTGCCTATGTCGAAAAGCAGAATCTCGGGCTGCATGTGCGCCTCCGCAAAGGCCTGAAAGGTTACAGAGCCGGATTATGCCCAATTTGCCCGCACTAGGCAAGCCGCACAGAATCAGGGCATTAGGCGGCAATTGCCTGCCGGATATGACTGAATCGAATATCAGACACCGGACAGGCCGGACAACAGATGCACCACAGCAAGCCCCGCGCCTGCCGGCGGATATATTTGCACGACAGGCGCGGGGCAACTGTTTTTCCGGCGACGCAGTTCCCGCCGGGGGCTGATATGTCTATTCCACCGTTACGCTCTTGGCCAGGTTGCGGGGTTGGTCCACATCCTTGCCGAGGTAGTCGGCGGTTTCATAGCTGAAAAGCTGGAGCGCAGGCAGGGCCATAAAGCCCGCCAGAGGAGCGGGCAGGGAGGGGATAACCCAGGTATCTTCCGCGCCAAGGTCAAAACCTTCGTTGGTCAGGGCGATAACCTTGCCCTGCCGGGCCTGCACCTCGACCATATTGGACTTCACCTTGGGCAACAGGACATCATCCAGCGCCAGGGCAAAAGTGGGGAACGAGGGGTCGATCAGGGCAATGGGGCCGTGCTTCATTTCGCCAGCCGCGTAGCCTTCCGCATGGATGTACGAAAGTTCCTTGAGCTTCAGCGCGCCTTCCAGAGCCAGGGAGTAGCAATGACCGCGCCCAAGATAGAAGAAGTTGCGGGCCTGGGCGTACTTGCGCGAAAGCTCGCGCGCCTTTTCGTGCATGGCGGGCAGCGAGGCGTCCAGCAGCGCGGGCAGGTTTTCCAGCATGTGGATTATCTTACGCCTTTCGTCCGCAGACATGGTGCCGTTGCGCTTGCTCCAGTACAGGGCCATGAGGGCCAGCATGAGCATCTGGCTGCACATGGCCTTGGTGGAGGCCACGCTGATTTCAGGCCCGGCCTGGGTGTAGAGCACGGCGGAGGCATCACGTGCAATGGACGAGCCCACCACGTTGCACAGGCCAAGCACGGTCACGCCTTTTTCCTTGGCAATGCGCAGGGCTGCCAGGGTATCGGCGGTTTCGCCGCTCTGGCTGATGACGAGCACCATGTCGTCCTTATCCAGCAGCAGGGTGTCCCGGTAGCGGAACTCGGAGGCGATTTCCACCTGCACGGGCACATGCGCCCAATGCTCCAGCAGATGCCGCCCCCACAGGCCGGAATGGTAAGACGTGCCGCAGGCCACGATGTGCAGGCGGCGCGGCACAGGCAGGCTGTCCAGCTCCGCAAGGCGCACATCGCTGTGGTCGCCTTCAATGCGGCCAGTGAGGCCATCGGTGATAACGCGGGGCTGCTCAAAAATTTCCTTGAGCATAAAGTGACGGTAGCCGCCCTTTTGCGCGGCCTGCATGTCCCACTGGATGGTCTGCGGCTCGGGCTGCACCGGGCTCAGATCCTTAAGGCGCATGATGGCGTAGTCAGAAGCAGTGGCGCGCACCAGCTCGCCGTCTTCGAGAAACACCACCTGACGCGTGTAGGGCAGAAAGGCCGGGATGTCGGACGCCACAAAGTTTTCGCCTGTGCCCTGACCAAAGATAAGCGGAGCAGACATGCGCGCGGCGTAGATGACGCCGGGCTCGTTTTTGTCCATAAGGCAGACCGCATATGCGCCGTGCGCTTCGCGCAGGGCGGCGGCAAAAGCGTGCAACAGGTCAGGCTCGGTCTTGCGGCGTTCGGCTATGAGGTTCACCAGCACTTCGGTGTCTGTCTCTGAGCTGAACGTATACCCCTTGGCCGTCAGGTCAGCCTTGATTTCCTGATAATTTTCAATGATGCCGTTGTGCACAATGGCGAGTGTGCCATCGTTGGAACGGTGGGGGTGGGCGTTGCGCTCGGCGGGCACGCCGTGGGTGGCCCAACGGGTGTGGCCCATGGCGCTCGTGGGGGTGGTCACGCCTTCTTCGTGGGCGAGCTTTTCTTCCAGCGCGGCCAGCTTGCCGGTGGCGCGCACCACATGCAGATCGCCCTGACGGGCAAAAGCCACGCCCGCAGAATCGTACCCACGGTATTCCAGACGGCGCAAGCCCTCAACTACAACGGGTACCGCAGGCCTGTGACCCGCATAACCGATAATGCCGCACATAGAGTGCCTCCTTTTATCGCCGGGCAAGGCCCGTTCACAGACCACTCGGTCGACCTGTGAGAAATAGGTAGGTATGTCGTTTTGTAAATATCCCTGCCGCCAGAACGGAGAGGGTTGGGGGGAAATATGCAAGGCCGGAACCGCAATACGCGGTTCCGGTCGAGAGTTCAATGTGTCTGTCGCCTGCGCGCCGGGGGGCGCTGGGCCATCGGCAGGGCAGAACTACATGTTCTTTCTGTCCACAATATCCATGTTGTGCACTTCAACCTTGGCGGTCGAAAGCAGACGCTGCATGAAAGTTTCATACATGCCCTGAAGGCGCTCGCGCTCCACGGCGTTGACCATGATGTCCTTGATCATGTCCCACTCTGCGGGATCGGGAGGCTGCACAGCGCCAACATGCACGAGCACGGCGCCCTGACCGTCCTTGGGGCTGTTGACAGCAAAGGCCGCAGGCAGCCACTGGCCCACCTTGGCATGGAACAGGGCCGCGGCAAGCTCAGGGTCAGCCCCAAAATCTGCCAGGCTTCCGCTGCGATCCATGGGGTTGGCGGTCTTGATGCCCATGCCCGTCTTAACTGTGGGGTTGATGGGGCCGTCCGCGAGGTTCTTGCGGCGCTCCGCCGCTGTGCGCATGGCTTCGGCAAGGGCCTTTTCGCCCTGCAAACGGGCAAAAATTTTATCTTTCACAGCTTCAAGCGGCGCGGTGGATGCGGGTTCCGCCTTGAGCACACGGGCCACCACATAGGCATCACCAGCTTCAAGCGCCCTGTCCACCGGCGAATTGGCCGGGGTCTTTTCAAGACTCGCGGCGGCTTCGGCGTTGATGCCTATCTTTTGCTGCAGCTCCTGCGCAGAGGCCATGCCCGTTTGCTGGGCTTCCAGCCCCAGGGCTTGCGCGCTTTTTTCAAGCGGCTTGCCGAGGATGTTGTCTTCAATGAGGTTATCAAGGACATCGCGCAGTTTGTCCGCACCCTGTTCTTTGGCAATGGCCTTGCGCACATCGGCGGCAACGCTGGCAAAGGGCTGCGTGTCTCCGCCCTTCTTTTCCTCCACCTTGATGATGTGCAGACCAAACTGGCTGCGCACAGGCGCGGAAACCTTGCCGGGTTCAAGGGCAAAGGCCGTGTCTTCAAAAGGCTTGACCGTGGTGCCGCGCTTGATCCAGCCAAGCTCGCCGCCGGGGCCGGCAGCATTGGGGCCGTTGTGGGCATTGGCCACATCGGCAAAGCTTTTGCCGCTTTTGAGTTCTTTTTCAATGGCCGCAGCAGATTCCTGGGCCTTCTTTACATCCGCCTCGGCGGCGTCTTCGGCCAGCGGCACAAGAATGTGCGCGGCCTTGACCTCTTCCTGCTGGTTGAAGCGGGAGAGATTGGCATCGTACCACTTGCGGGCGTCAGCCTCGCTGATGGCTTCGGGCTTGACCAGATTTTCTGGCGAAATACGAATATATGCCACGTCCACCTTGGGAGGAATGGCAAATTCAGCCTTGTGGCTGTCGTAATAGGCGGCGACTTCCGCATCCGAAGGCTTGGCATTTGCCATGAAATCGGCAGCAGGAATAAAGATGTAGTCAGGCACCCGCTGTTCACGCAGGAAGTTGTAGCGGTTCTGGGCTTCGGCAGGGTCATGCCATGCTGCGGCAGTGACCAGGGCAAAGAGCTTCTGCCGCAGCAGGTCTTCGCTCATGTCATGCTCGTACTGCGCGGGCGAAATGCGCTGCATTTCCAAAACCCGCTTGTAGGCCTGAGGGTCAAACTGCCCTTTGGCGTTCTGGAAAGCCGGAATCTGCCCCACGGCAATGCGCAGCTCGAGCGGCGTCACGGTAATGCCCGCGCTGGCAGCTTCCTGACGCACGAGAGTCTGGCTGACCAGATCGCGCAGCACCTGACGGCCAAGCCCCTGACGAACCTGCTCGCGCGTTGCGCCGGGGTTGTTGCGCATCACGGATTCTTCCGCATTGCGATAGGCGAGTTCAAAATCACGCACAGTAATGGGCTCGCCGTTAACCATGGCGACCACATTGCCCGCGCCCCGGTCTTTCATACTGCCCACGCCCCAGAAAACAAAGACAAGGATAATGAGGCCAAAAGCCAGTTTGACGCCAAGAGACTGCGAATTGGAACGGATATACTCAAGCATGCTTACTCCGAGATGCGGTATTTCCCAAAAGATAGGGAGGCATCATAAGCGCAAACTGTGGGAAACTCAACAACAGGAACAGTACGAAAGAAAATAGCCACCTATCGACTTGCGGCACCGCGAGCGGGAGCAAAAAACGCTACCTGTCCATACCCAACTTGCGCATCCTGTGTTGCAGGGTAGAGCGCGGCACGCCCAGCAGCACCGCTGCTCCTCGCGGCCCCGAAATTCGCCCGCCGGACTGGCGCAACGCCCGTTCGATATGGGCACGCTCATTTTCTTCAAGTGTGGGGAGGCGCTCCGGGGCTGTCGCCTGCACGCTGCCTGGGCCGCCAGATACCGGGGCAGCAACGCTCCCAGAAATTCCGCCCGCCTCAGAAACGGCTGATTCGCAAGGCTGTTTCTCAGCAGATTCAGGTTCCCACTGGTGCAGGGCCTCCAAAACAAAATCCTCCGTGACCGCCGAATCCAGCGAATGAAGCAGCATACGGCTCACCACATTGCGCAGTTCACGGATATTGCCGGGCCATGAATGCCCGTGCAGGGCCTGCACCACGGAACGGCTCAGCCGGGGAGGGCGTATCTCGTATTCCTTGGAGAACTGATGAATAAAGTGGTCCACAAACAGGGGAATATCGCTTTTGCGCTCCCGCAGCGAAGGCATACGCACAACCACTGAACCGAGCCTGTAATACAGATCCCGCCGCAGTCGCCCCTCGGCCATGGCTGCTGCCAGATCAATATTGGTGGCTGAAATTACGCGGATGTCCACGCCCGTGGATTCAGCCTCGCCCACGCGCTCAAAGGAATTTTCTTCCATGACCAGCAGCAGTTTGCTCTGCATTTCCGGCGCAAGTTCGCCAATTTCATCCAGAAACAGGGTCCCGTGCTGGGCCAGTTCAATACGGCCAATACGCTTGGCTGTGGCCCCGGTAAAAGCACCCTTTGCATAGCCGAACATTTCGCTTTCAAAAAGCGTGGGGGCGATGGAAGGGCAGTTGACCTTTACGAAGTTTTCTTCCCTTCGCGGGCTGTGACGATGCAGCCAACGCGCCAGCATGCTTTTACCTGTACCGGTTTCCCCGGTGATAAGCACGGGAATGTTCAACTTTGCAACTTTGCGCACCACAGCCATTGTGCGCACCATGGGCGGCGTCTCGAGCAGCTTGCTTTCAAGCAGAATACTGCTTGAGTCATCCTGCATTCTGCCGGAATGCTCCGTCACTGGCCTGACCTTTGCCATGCGTTCCTCAGCCAGGACTGCGAACAGAAAAGCCGTGAGCACTGGCGTAAGCTCAATAAGAAAATTCAGAATTTCAACAATATTATCAGGCTGTTTTACAAAGGAGACGTGCAGCGTGCCAATGACCTCGCGGTTGATGATCAGGGGCAGGGCAATAGTTGCGTTAAGGCCCACTGACGAGAGCGGCATGGGGCCATCGCCCAGATTATGCACAGAAAGGTCATTAATAACCACAGGTTTGCGCGAGGATATGGCAAGCCCAGCAACCGTGTTGCGCGCTATGCGCGTATTTGAAAGCGATTCTACCACGGTTCCGTCCGCAGCGGTGAACAGGTTCAGAAATTCCCGTTCTGCGTCATAGAGATTAATACAAAATCTGTCATAATGAAAAAGTTCACGAAGTTGTTTGGATAAAATCTGAAAGAAAGCGTTCCTGTCGATTTTTCCGGCCACAATGCGCGCCAGATGGTGAACAACCTGTCCGACAGTGAGAGAGGGGCTGCTCAGCCCCTTAGGGGTAATTTTATATTTCATTCTGTCCGCCTGTATTTGGGTAATTTTATGCCCAAATATAATCATTTTTACCAATAAATCAATGTATTCACTGGTTATTCAATCAAGTTTGTGAAAATAAGTCCATCATTCTCATGAGATATCTGGCAGCATACTTTTTGGCACACCAATTGCTCTATATCTTGCAGCAAGGCTTAAAGGCAGAAAATATTATTGGTATTTATGTGTGGATATACAATACTCCACAGATGCAAACTAATAATTTTGCAAAATGTACTCTTGTTTTGCTCATACTGCCATTAAGTTTTTGCTTCAAAAAACTTTTTTATAGCAATGTTATTAAAGGAGAGCGGTATGGTAACCCATTTTGTGGTTCACGAACCCGGCGATAGCGTCGGCGTTATCGTTGTCGAAGGGGTGAAGAAAGGCGACAAGCTCAATGGCTGGGTCATGGACGGCAACCAGAGCATCGACTTTGAAACGCTGAACGACATTCCGATCGGCCACAAGATTGCCCTTAAGGATATGGCTGTGGGCGACACCGTCATCAAGTACGGCACTGACATTGGCAAGGTTGTGCAGCCCATCAAGCGTGGCGAGCACCTGCATGTCCACAACGTCAAAACCAAAAGGTGGTGATCTGATGCAACAGACATTTATGGCCTATCGCCGCGAAAATGGCCGCGTGGGCATCCGTAACCACGTTATCATTCTGCCCCTGGACGATCTTTCCAACGCCGCTTGCGAAGCGGTAGCCAACAACGTCAAGGGCACCCTGGCTCTTCCCCACGCTTATGGCCGCCTTCAGTTCGGCGAAGACCTTGACCTGCATTTCCGCACGCTGATCGGCGTGGGCTCCAACCCCAACGTTGCCGCCGTTATCGTTATCGGCATTGAGCCCCAGTGGACCAAGCGCGTGGTAGACGGTATCGCCAAGACCGGCAAGCCCGTTGAAGGATTTGCCATCGAACAGCACGGCGACCTTGAAACCATTTGCAGCGCCTCCCGCAAGGCCAAGGAATTCATGCACTTCGCCACCGAACTGCAACGCACCGAATGCAAGGTAAACGAGTTGTGGGTTTCCACCAAGTGCGGTGAATCCGACACCACCTCCGGTATTGCCGCCAACCCCACCGTTGGCAACGCTTTTGACAAACTGTGGGAAAAGGGCGCCACCACCCTCTTTGGTGAAACCACTGAGATCACCGGCGGCGAACATCTGGTTATGGAACGTTGCGCCAACGATGAGGTCCGGGCCAAGTTCAAGGGCTTTTTTGACCGCTACGCCAAGGTTGTGGACGACCACAAAACAGACGATCTCAGCGACTCCCAGCCCACCAAGGGCAACATTGAAGGCGGCCTGACCACCATTGAAGAAAAAGCCCTGGGCAATGTGCAGAAAATTGGCCGCAAAGCCCCTGTTATCGGCTGCCTCGACAAGGCTGAAATGCCCACCGGCCCCGGCTTGTGGTTCATGGATTCTTCTTCCGCCGCTGCTGAAATGGTTACGCTCTGCGCGGCCTCCGGTTTTGTGGTGCACTTTTTCCCCACGGGCCAGGGCAACATCATCGGCAATCCCATTCTGCCGGTGATTAAACTTTCGGCCAACCCCCGTACCGTGCGCACCATGAGCGAGCACATCGATGTTGACGTTTCCGGTATTCTGCGCCGCGAAATCAACCTTGATGCCGCTGGCGACAAGCTGCTTGAAATGATGTTCCGCACCTGCAATGGACGCAATACATCCGCTGAAGTTCTGGGACACAGAGAATTCATTATGACCCGTTTGTACGAAAGCGCCTAAGTTGCGTTATGTATCCTGGGAAAGTTGCTTTCCCAGGATACTTTCCTCCCCAAAAAAGGAATGATACTGCTTTCGAAAAGGAGGCCTAGATGAAGTTCAAAGCCATTTTACCTTGCCTTTTCCTCGCCCTCTCCCTCATTTCAATGGCTGCCCATCCGGTTGCCGCCGCGTACCCAGACAAACCCGTCAGCATGATCATTGCTTTTACCGCAGGTGGCTCCAGTGATGTTCAAGCACGCATCATGCAAAAGTACTGGGATAAATATGTCAAAGAACCCTGGGTGTTTGTGTATAAACCCGGCGCTGGCGGCATTATCGGCTTTACGGAAATAGCCAAGGCAAACCCTGATGGCTACACCATCGGCGGCCTTAACGTCCCGCATCTCGTACTTCAATCCCTTGCACAGCGCGCCTCTTTCAATGCAGACAGCTTTGAATACATTGCCCAGGTGGTCAACGACCCACAGTGCATCGCCGTGCTTAAGTCAAGTAAGTTCAAGTCGTTCAAGGATATTATTGATGCCGCAAAGGCTTCTCCCAATGCAGTCAGGGTTGGGCTTGTCGGCCCGCTGAGCGGCCATCATCTGATGTTTCTGGAGTTCAACAAACTCTTCCCTGATGTGAAGCTGAGCCGTGTTTTTTATAAAGGAGCCGCTGATCAGAACGCGGCCCTGCTTGGCGGCGAAGTTGATCTGATTTTTGGCAATATCAACGATGTCATGCGCTCCATTGACGAATTTAATGTGCTCAATGTTGCGGCAGAAAAGCGCAATGACTTTTTGCCCGATGTGCCGACCCTGCGTGAACAAAACGTGAATCTTGTTTCTGACATACGGCGCATTTTTGCTGCCCCCAAGGGCACCCCCGCGGACAAAATGGCGTTTTTGCGGGAAACTTTTAAGAAAATCTGCAACGATCCCGGATATCTGGCGGACATGAAAAAAGCCGGCCAACCTGCGGAGTACCTGGATGGAGCTGCCACAGCAGCCTACATCCGATCTGTCGAGGAAAAAGACAAAGCTCTGCTCTCAGAAGCCGGCCTACTCAAATAGATTTTTTGGACAGGATGGGCAGCAGACTGGCCATCCTGTCCCCAGGAGCCACATATGACCGAGTTTATCGTTCCATCGCTTCTGAACCTCATTGATCCCCTGAATATCTTCCTTATGGTTGTCGGCCTCACAGGCGGCATAGTCATTGGCGCCCTGCCGGGTCTTTCGGCTACCATGGGTGTTGCCCTGATGGTCCCCGCGACCTTTGCCATGAATCCTACCTCGGGTCTTGTCATGCTCGGCGCCATTTATGTAGGCGCCATTTACGGCGGTTCCAACTCGGCGGTGCTCATCTGCACACCAGGTACGCCTTCTTCTGTTGCCACAACTTTTGACGGCTGGCCGCTTACGCAACACGGCGAAGCGGACAAAGCCCTGTATACCTCGCTGCTTTCCTCTGCTTTTGGCGGCATTGTAGGTGTATTCTTCCTTTTGTTCCTTGCTGGCGCTCTGGCTCGATTTGCCCTGCAATTCGGCGGGCCGGAAAATTTCTGGCTGTGTCTTTTTGGTTTGAGCACCATTGCCGTTATGAGCCCCGGAAACATGGGCAAGGGTATTGTTTCTGGCGCGATAGGGCTGCTTATCTCCACCATTGGCATTGATCCCAATGCTGGCGTACCCAGGTTCACATTTGGTTCTTACGGCCTGGTTCAGGGTGTTTCCGTCATCCCGTGCATGATTGGCCTTTTTTCGTTCTCGCAAGTGCTTTATCTGATTGGTACTGATAAAACATTTGTGGCTGACTACAATCCCCGCAAGGGCACGTTTGGAAAAACAGCCTCATACCTCGCCCGCCGATGCAAAAAAATTCTGCTGCGCTCGTCGCTTATTGGCACATGGGTGGGAATGCTGCCCGGAGCAGGCGGAGAAATTGCCTCCATCATCGCATACAATGAGAGCAAACGATGGGCCAAAGATCCTTCCATTTACGGCAAGGGATGCATAGAGGGTGTTGCCGCGTCTGAAAGCGCCAACAATGCGGTCATCGGTGGTTCTCTTATCCCCATGCTGACCTTGGGGATTCCCGGCAGCGCCGTTGCAGCCGTGATTCTTGGGGCGCTTATGGCGCATGGCATCCAGCCTGGATTCAAGATTTTTTCTGCCACAGGCGATCTGGCCTACACATTCATATTTTCGCAGTTTGCCGTAAATCTGCTCATGATTCCCATTGGCTTTGTTCTGTGCCGCTGCATGGCAAAACTGCTGACGCTGAGGCTGACCTTTGTGGCCATTGGCATTGTGGTTCTGTCATATATTGGCGCTTATGCCATTTCCAACAGCATAATCGACATATGGGTTGTTATGGTGTTCGGTTTTGTGGGCTTTTTTGGCGGCAAGCTTGGCATGGACACCGGGGCAATGGCCCTGGGCGTTATTCTGGGGCCCATGATTGAAGAAAACCTTGGCAAGTGCCTTGATCTTGCCCACTCCGTGCCGGGCGGCCTCCCTGCCATCATGCTCAACAGCACCATCAGCAAGGTGCTTGTGCTTGCGTTGGCGCTTTCATTGGCCACCCCGTATCTGCTGCACCTGAAAAAACTGCGTATGCAGGAAAATGAAGCAAAATGTCGCTGTCAGGATGAACGCCCGGAGAATGCCAATGTGTAAAAGCAATCAAGATATCCTGTGCGGACTGTGTTTTCTGGCAATCAGCGCCGCTTTCGCCGTGCAGATGCAAGAGCTGGAAGACGTGACGCGCGTCTTTCCTGCGGCGCTTCTTACGGTGATCGCCCTTGGCGGGGTGTGGTTTGTCGGTAAGGGGATATACCTGAAACGGCGTGACAATACTTCTTGTGAAACCGAAGCCGTTGCCTGGAAAAAGGTAGCAATAATTGCCGCAATAGCATTGATTTACGCGGTGTTGTTATCAATCCTTGGCTTCTTTGTCAGCACGGCTGCCTTTATTTTTTGCACGTCCATGATTCTGGGCGACAAAAACAAAGGTATTGGGCATCTGGCCAAAGTCAGCATGCTGTATTCCCTGATATTTTGCCTCTTGATCTGGCTCAGCTTTGTGAAACTGCTCAATGTACCCACGCCCACAGGCATGTTTTTTTAGAAACATGCCTGAATAGAACATCGGCAAGTTTGTTGTGATTCACTGCATTACATGGAGATGTGTGGGATGAAAATTACTGATGTGCAGGCTATACCTTTGCGCATTCCGCAAAAAATAAAGGCTTCAAAATCTGAAAAATGTTTTAACACTGAAAGCGACGGCCATGTACTGGTAAAAATTCACACGGATGAAGGAATAACCGGAATTGGCGAAGCCTGGCGGCTCACGCCATGCGCCGTGGCAAAATTCATCGTTGAAGCTCTCAAACCCCGGTTGATGGGCGCTGACCCTACATGCATCGATGCCTTGTGGCAAAAAATGTACATCGCCACCTTCAGATACGGGCGCAAAGGGATGGTACTGAACGCCATCAGCGGCGTTGAAATCGCCCTGTGGGACATCCTGGGAAAAATGAGCGGCCTCCCGGTCTACAAATTACTCGGGGGCGCGCACCACAGTTCCATTCGTGGATACGCCAGCCTCCCTCCATACCCGACGCCGGAAGAAGCAGCGGAAGACGCCGCGGCCCAGGCCGGAGACGGCTATCATATGGTCAAATTGCACCAGCGGGATGTGGCATCTGTGGCTGCAACGAGAAAAGCCATTGGCGACAACGTTGAACTTGCGCTGGATGTCAACGGCTGCTGGAGCAGACGGGAAGCGGTTACCATGGCGCAGCGCATGGAAAAATATTCCCTCCGCTGGCTTGAAGAGCCCGTCAGCCCCATGGATGATTATGATGGTCTGAGCTTCATACGCGAACGCAGCAACATCAGCATTGCCGCAGGCGAAAATGAATACACCCACTATGGCTTCAAAACCCTGATTGAAAAAAACGCCGTTGATATTTTACAGCCCGACGTTATCAAGGCCGGAGGATTGTCCTGCTGCCGCAAAATTCTGGGCATGGCAGAAGCCTGGAATATTCCCCTGATAACCCACTCGTTCTATTACGGCGCAGGTGTGGCGGCCACAGCCCATTTTGTCATGGCAAACCCCTTTGGCAACGAAATGGAAATCTGCACCACCCCCATTGAAGAAAGCTTCATCAGCCCGGATTTCCGGCCTGTCCACGGCAAAATAACAGTTTCTGACGCGCCGGGGCTGGGCATAGACGTGAATGAGGATGTTGTTAAGCATTACCGTATAGACATTTGATCAACCCCGCTTGGCAAAGGTGGGCAAGCATTCAGCGCAGGGGACAAAACATGCGGTATGCCATCAACTGTCAGATTGACCGCCTTTCGTCTGAAATTGTGCGCCAGTACGCTGATCTGGCTGTTGCGGACATCTGCGACGCTCTGGGCCGCAACGCCGCCCTGCCGTCAGCGCTCAAGCCCTTTAACAACAACCGCATTCTGGGTACAGCCTATACCGTCAATCTGCCAGCAAGTGAAAATCTGCTGCTCTACTATGCTGTAGACAACGCCAGACCCGGCGACGTGCTGGTAATATCCTGCGCGGGCTATACGGAAAGAGCCGTAGCTGGTGAAATTGTAGCGGCACTTGGCAAGGCTCGCGGTCTGGCAGGCTTTGTGATTGATGGAGCCGTGCGTGATGCCGAAGCCCTGCGGCAGACGGATTTTCCCGTCTACGCGCGGGCGGTGTCGCCCAACGGGCCATACAAGGACGCCTGCGGCGAAATCAACATACCTGTCAGCATGGGCAACGTGGTTATTCAGCCCGGTGATCTGATCGTGGCGGATGCGGACGGCATTGTGTCCATCCGTCGGCAGGAGGCAGCTTCTGTGGCGGAACAGGCCCGCAAAATTACGGAAGCTGGTTTAAAAAAGCTGCAATCAATTGAAAAACACGGTTCAATGGACATGACATGGCTTTATGACAAACTCGCCAAAAGCTGCTGCGATATCCACAGCTAGTACCTTTCATGGTGGGTAGTTGCGGGGGAGGGGTAGTCTTGCAAAAGACCCTCCGCGCGCCCACCTCCGCATCAGGCGCGAACCATAGTAACGCAAAACGCCCGCATCTGCGGGCGTTTTTATATATGTCAGAAAAAATTATCCGTGCAATATCAGTCGATGGGGTGCCCGGCAGCGCGGTATTCGTTCAGCTTGTTGCGCAGCGTGCGCACTGAAATACCCAGTAGATCGGCGGCCTGCGTACGGTTGCCGGAGGTTACCTCCAGCCCCTTGAGAATCATAATGCGCTCCATCTCGTGCAAGGGGATCACAGCGCCCTGCATGCGGTTCTCTCCAGCCGGTACGCCCGGTGCCGGGGCATATTCACCCGAGCGTGGTGCGTCAACATCCTGAACAGCCGCAGAAGCGGCCAATGCGTTGGCATGGGCTTCTTCCACCAGAGCAGCCGACTGGGGAGCTTCTTCTTCAAACAGCGGCCAGTCTTCATTTTCAAGCAGAAAATGGCAAGGCTCAACAGGCCGGCCATTAGCCAGCAGCACTGCGCGTTCCATCAGATTTTGCAGTTCGCGCACATTGCCGGGAAAATCATACTGCTGCAACCAGGCAATTGCGCTTTCAGAAAGGGGGGCGGCAGGCAACTGGTATTCACGCGTATACATGCCGATGAAAAATCTGGCCAGTTCCAGCACGTCATCCCCGCGCTCGCGCAACGAAGGCAGCCGCAGAGGAATAACGTTCAGCCGAAAATACAAGTCCTGACGGAACTTGCCCTCTTTTACCCAGCCTTCAAGATCACGGTTGGTAGTGGCAAGCACGCGCACATCAACCTTGATGGTCTCGGTGCCGCCCACGCGGTCGATCTCGCCCTCCTGAAGCACACGGAGGAGCTTTGCCTGCAGGGCCAGATCCATTTCAGAAATTTCATCAAGCAGGAGGGTGCCGCCATCGGCAAGTTCAAACTTGCCAGGCTTGCGGGCAATGGCGCCAGTGAACGCACCTTTCTCGTGCCCAAAAAGCTCGCTCTCAAGCAGGTGTTCCGGCAGGGCGGCGCAGTTCACGGCCACAAAGGGCTGCTCCGCGCGCTTGCTCATGGCATGCAGGTAGCGGGCAAACATTTCCTTACCAGTCCCCGATTCACCGGTAATCAGCACTGTAGCGCGCGATCCGGCAACCTGGCGGGCCAGTTGCAGCACACGGGCAATGGCCGGATGCTCACCCACAATACGCGGGCCGGAACCTTCGTGACGGGTTTTGTGTCCGCCAAGGGTGGACACAGCCGGAACCGGGGCAGCCTTGCGCTTCTGGCCTGCCACAGCGGCCACACGGTCCACATCCAGCGGCTCAAGCCAGTAGTCCCGCGCGCCCAGGCCCATGAGCCTCTCGGCCTCTTCAGGGCTGCCTTTGTCCGTAATAATTATGACCGGGGGAAAATTGGGGTCTTCCGCGCCAACTGCAAGCAGATCTTCCACACGAAAACCCGGCAACGCGGGGCGTGAAAAAATCACGTCCGGCCCGGATTTTTTTATAAAAACGGAAGCGCCCTTGAGATTTTCTGCAATGCCAAGCTCATAGCCCGCATTTCGCAACGCTGGAAAGACGGCAGTGACTGCCTGAGCGGGGGTAAGAAAAAGAAGACGGCGCGATGACATGAGAATTTTTGTATCGTTTCGCGCTTCACAATGCAACCGCCAAGGCCCAAAACAGACCATGTTCGGTTACTTGCAGCAAAAAAGGAGGAAAACAGTGTAACTTTCAGCCAGATTTGGCAGTTGCTTGGGCAAAGGCCTGCCTTGAAATATCAGCATGGAAGTGGTCAATATGTTATATTTTTTATATAATATATTGAATAATTAACAAAAAATTCGCATCTTCGTGACAAACGACACTCAGGCCCAACTGCTGGCAATAACGCCAATCCCCACCATGTTGGAGGCGGCGAGCCGCCACTGGGTCTGCATGAAGGATTTGGCGCTTTCTTCCGCAAGCAGGGCTTCCGCAGCCGCCGTGGAATCGTTGATAATGGAGGGGTAGTACGTAATGGAGTCCGGATTGCCGGGAGAACCCGGCAGCACGATAACAGAAAGCCCGGATGCTGGGTCGTAGTATGTCATAAAGCCCCCCTGGGCGGAAAGTCCGCCTCAATGCCGCACATCCGTCTGCGAGATGTGGCGTGCCTGTCGGAAAAAACTTTACGAGCTTAACATAAACTAGTTTCTATGTTTCTTTTTGCGCTTTTCTGTCTTGTGTTCCGGCTCAGATGATTTTTCAGGCTGCGGCAGATCCACCTTGTCGACCACAATGCTGTCCACAGTATATTCGGGAAAAGTTTTTTCTCCCTTAAGCGCTGCCAGTTCCACAGCCATAACTTTTTCAAAGGCGCTCATGGCGCTCTTGCTGACCGGTTCGCCTCTGGGGTTAATGGCCTTGGCGGGATTTACGAATTTACCATTCTGCCGCAGCCTGAAATCAAGATGCGGCCCAGTGGCAAGGCCCGTCATGCCCACAAAACCAATAACCTGGCCCTGACGCACCTTCTGCCCGCTTTGCAGGCCCCGGGCATAGCCGGACAAATGCGCGTACAAAGACTCCAACCCACCGCCATGACGCACAATAACCTGGTTACCATAGCCGCCAGCCCAGCCACGTTGCGTAACAACACCTTCACCCACAGCCTTGACTGGCGTACCCGTGGGAGCGGCATAGTCCACACCTTCATGTGGTCTGCTATATCCCAATATGGGATGGAGCCGGTTTTTTGTAAAGCGCGAGGTCACGCGCGTGAATGCCAGGGGAGCCTGCAGCAGTGATTTGCGAACGTTTTCGCCCTTGCTGTTATAATAGCTGGCGGCCTTGTTTCCTTCGCGGAACAGGTAGGCCTCAAAGGTTTTACCCTTGTTGGTGAAATGCGCGGCCAGAATACGCCCATAGCCCTTGTATTCGCCCTCCCGGTAGCGTTTTTCAACCAGCACCGAAAAAGAATCGCCTTCCTGCAGATCACGGATAAAGTTGATTTCCGAACCAAAAAGCTCTGCCAGCTTAAGGGCCATTTGCGGGCTTTCCCCGGCATCGGCCACTGCCTGAAAAAGATTGTCGTCAATAGTGGCGCTCATGGTGGTGAGCAGGGTGACATATTCAATGGCCTCCACCCGGGCCACGGGCTGTTCCATGCCCTCCACCACCAAACGGCGGCGGCTGTCTATTTCGTATTCAAAACGCTTTACCTTGCCCGTGGCGGCATCGGTCACAACCACGTAGGGCTGGCCATCGCGAAAAGCCCGCATGGAAAAAACACGGCGCGCGGCGCTTATATAATCCTGCACGGCCTGGCTGTCTGCCCCGGCAAGAATCTTGATGACAGTATCACCTTTCTCAACCGTGCCCTTGACCACTTCTTCGCCAGGGGCGGCAGATTCTTCATCTGGATTTGCAGCGTCCGGCGCAGCGGATTGCGTCAGGTCTGTTCCGCTATTTCCGTCACCTTCAGCAATATTTGCCTGAGAGGCGGCTTCTACCCCCTGGGCTTTGGTAGCATTGGCAGGGTTCTCCCCGCCGTCGGCAGACGCTGCCTGATCAGTAGAAGACTGCACGCCAGAAACGGGGATGTCAGCCTGTAACGGATCGAACGGAAGCCAACCCTTTTCCCAGGCAAACAAACCTGCAAAAAGCAGAAACAGGGCCGCGACCAGTATCCAGCGAATCTTCATGTGCAAAAACATTGCAAACGTATACCTGCCGTGGTGTTCCTTGTCCAGCCGCCTTAACAGGCATTGAGGTTTTTCACAGATTTTAACAGGTAATGCAATATATTATAAAAACTGTATCCATGCCGCTGACCCATATCATCGATCCTCCCTGTTTTTCACCGCCGGACGGGGAGCCTGGAGGCCATTGGATATGGCGGCACTTGTTTCATATTAAGCTTTATGGTATGCATGCTCTTTGTTCCTTCATGGCGAGAACCGCGCCAAATCCGGCATACAAGGCCTGTGGGCCCTGCCTGAAATGCCGACATGTCTTGGCGCAACGCCCCGGAAGGAACAGTTATCCACAGGCCTATGGACAGGCCACATACGCTATGCTGAAAAACGAGTTGCGGGACATACTGGCACAGCAAAAAGCCAACGACAGGGGAGACTGGCTGGAATCCCTTACCCTGTGTCATGAAGGCGATACACTAACCGTCGGCTTTCCCCACTTTTATTTTGCCGCGTGGTTCAACCAGCAAAAGCGCGATCTTTTTGAACAGGCGCTTTCCTGCCGCTTTGCCGACAAAAAGCTTCCGCAAATAGTATACGAGCAGCCCGCCCTGGGGCACGCGCAAACATGGTCGCTCCCGCATGTGGAGCAAAAAACTGCCGATCAGAACAAGCAAAATTTTATGGTGCGCACGGATACCCCCGCAGCGCCCAGAATTGAAAACGATGCCTTCACAGCATTTATTGCCAATGCAAAAAATGCCTTTCCCCTGGCTGCCGCCAAGGAGATTGCAGAAAGACGCGCCGATGTGGCCTACAATCCCTTTCTGCTCTGTGGGCACAGCGGCACAGGCAAAAGCCATATTTTGCGATCCATGGCAGCCACCCTGGCAGAAGGGCATACAGGTAGCCGCGTAATTATTGCTGCGGCTGCGCGCTTTTGCGCAGACAATCCGGCATGGGTGCGCAGGCCGGAAATTTTCTGGCAACAGTGTGATGTTCTGCTGCTGGATGATATTCAGGATCTTGCCGGGCAGCCGGCATGGCAACGTAAACTGGTATCCTGCATGGATGCCTGCCCACGCAGCATCGGGCAGGACGGCAAGCCCGGGCAGATGGTCTTTGCCTGCACGGGTCAGCCGCAGGCTCTCAAGGCTCTGGACGAACGTTTGCGTTCGCGCCTTGAAAGCGGGCTTGTGGTAGAACTCATGGAGCCTGATCTTGATGTGCGAATGCGCTATCTCCAGGCCATGAGCAAAGAACGGCACATGAATCTCACGCGGGAACAGCTGCTGTTCATTGCGCAGCGCTGTTCGCAGTTTCGTCTGTTGCAGGGGCTGTTGCTCAAGGTGGCGGCCTTTTGTTCCGTTACAGGGTGCGAATTGTCGCAGGCAGACCTTGAAAACATTGTGCGCACGGGCGTGGCCGACAAAACACCAGGTTGTCTGGAAATTCTTGGCGTAGTGGCCCGGGCCATGAATCTGCGGCCCGAAGACGTGCTTGGCGGCAAACGCCGGCCAGACCTCGTGCTGGCGCGGCAGGTTTCCATGTATATATGCAGGCGCAAGCTGGGTCTTTCCTACCCGGAACTCGGCCGGGCCTTTGGCGGAAAAGACCATAGTACTGTCATATATGCTATTAAAAAAATTAAGAAAATTCTAGTTAGTGACAAAGCGCTCCAACAACTAGTGACAGAACTGGAGCTCAAGGCACAATAGCAGCCCGCCAACCGGGCGAAAATACGGGAAAATGTTCCCGGTGTTTCCTTGGACGGTGTTGGGATGTTCACTTGATTTTTCAATGATAAAAGCAAGTTATCTGTCTTAAGAACATAGACACAGACGACTATAATAGTAAGGAAAAAACATATGAAACTTACTGTAAACAAAGAGCAGATCATCGAAGGCCTCTTGAAGGCAGCTGCCATCATTCCTGCCAAGGCAGGGGCGCAGTATCTGCGCTCCATCTGGCTTAAGGCTGAAGAAGGCAGCCTTTCAGTCATGTCCACTGACGCCAACATTGAATTTACCGGGCGTTATCCTGCCGAAGTGGCCGCGCCTGGCCTTATAGGCGTTCAGGGCAGAGCCTTTGTGGATCTTGTGCGTCAGTTGCCCACGGGTGTTCTGCACCTCACCCTTGATGAAACTTCTGGCAATCTGCTTTTGGAACAGGGACGTCGCACCTACAAGCTGCCTGTGAGCGGAGCGGAGTGGTTTCAGAATTTTTCTGCCTTTCCTGCTGAAAACGCCGTCACCTGGTCTGGCGACTTTTTGCAGGACATTCTGGACAAGGTGGGCTTTTGCATCAGCGACGACGACGCCATGGACGCCATTGCCTGCCTGTGCATGAAGCCGCGCGGCAACGGACGCATCGACGTGTGCGGTCTCAATGGCCACCAGTTTGCCCTTGTTTCCTTTACCCATGACGAGCTGGCCGAGCGTCTGCCCGAAGGGGGCATGCTGATCCAGAAGAAATACCTGGCAGACATTAAAAAATGGCTTGGCGTGGATGAAATTGAACTGAACATCACCGACAAGCGCCTGTATCTGCGCAGCCTGGATGGCGCTGAAACGCTCAGCCTGCCCCGCGCCGCCCACGAATACCCTGATTACAACATCTTCATGAGCAAGCTTGCCAGCGAAGACATGCACCCCATGACTCTTGCCCGCAAGGAAGCCATCGAAGCGCTTGGTCGTATCCTCATTTTTAATACCGAGAGCGACCGCTGCACCTACATGGATCTTTCTGCCGGGGAAGCCCTGCTTTCCGCCCAGGGGCAGGATGTGGGCTCGGCCAATGAAAGCCTTGAAGTTGCTTATAATGGCGATATAAAACGCATTGCCTTCCCCACGCGCAACCTGCTTGACGTGCTGGGACACTTTGTTTCTGCAAAGATCGACATGATGCTTACCGGCTCTGAAGGCCCCTGCGGTATCCGCGGCGCCGATGATGCCGATTATACGGTTATCATCATGCCCATGAAGGTTTCTGAAACGACCTACTATAGCGAGGAAGACGTTTAATGGCTCCTGAAACCGGCAACGGCGGGTACAACGCCTCTTCCATTACCATTCTGGAAGGCCTTTCGGCTGTGCGCAAGCGCCCGGCCATGTACATAGGCTCTACAGACGCGCGCGGCCTGCACCATCTGGTGTACGAGGTAGTGGACAACTCCATTGACGAAGCCATGGCCGGCTTCTGTTCGCGGGTCACTGTTATTCTGCATGCTGACAACAGCGTGACTGTTCGCGATGACGGGCGCGGTATTCCTGTGGATATTCATCCCAAGGAAGGCGTGCCCGCCGTGCAGGTGGTCATGACCAAGCTGCATGCTGGCGGCAAGTTTGACAACTCGAGCTACAAGGTTTCGGGCGGTCTGCACGGCGTGGGTGTTTCCTGCGTCAACGCCCTTTCTGAAGAGCTTACAGTCACTGTGCGCCGCAATGGCAAACGCTATCGCCAGCACTACGCCCGTGGCGTACCGCAGGACGAACTGGCGGTTATCAGCGAGGGCTTCGTTGAAGGGCACGGCACCACCGTTCGCTTCAAACCTGACGAAGAGATTTTTGAAGTTCTCGAGTTTTCATATGAAACATTGAAGAAGCGCTTTGAAGAGCTGGCCTATCTTAACAAGGGCCTGACAATCGAATGCATCGACGAGCGCATCGGCGAAACCCATGTGTTCCATGCTGAGGGCGGCATCCGCCAGTTTGTGGGCGACCTCAACTCCGGCGAGCAGGGCATTCACCCCATTATCTTTGGTGAAGGCATTGTTGATAATGTTACCGTGGATTTTGCCTTGCAGTACAATGCTGGCTACAAGGAAAACATTTTCACCTTTGCCAACAACATTCGCACCAAGGAAGGCGGCACCCACCTTGTGGGTTTCCGTACTGCGCTCACGCGCGCCATCAACGGCTACATCAAGGGCCAGGCCGACCTGGTCAAAAAGATGAAGAACACCTCGCTGTCTGGTGATGACGTGCGCGAGGGCCTTACCGCCGTTATCAGCGTCAAGCTGCCCCAGCCCCAGTTTGAAGGGCAGACCAAGACCAAGCTTGGCAACAGTGAGATTGCCGGTCTGGTTGCCGGTGTGGTGTATGACCGCCTGAATGTGTATTTTGAGGAAAATCCCAAGGATATCCGCCTCATTATCGACAAGGCCGTGGACGCCTCGCGGGCGCGGGACGCAGCCCGCCGCGCCAAGGAGCTTGTCCGCCGCAAGGGCGCGCTTTCCGACAACTCGCTGCCCGGCAAACTTGCCGACTGCCAGAGCAAGGATCCCATTGAATCCGAACTGTTCATCGTGGAAGGTGATTCGGCAGGCGGCTCTGCAAAGCAGGGGCGTAATCCCAAAAACCAGGCTATTTTGCCCTTGCGCGGCAAAATCCTGAATACGGAACGCACCCGCTTTGACAAGATGCTTGCCAACAAGGAAGTTAAGGCGCTCATCACCGCCATGGGCGCAGGCATCGGCGAGGAAGACACCGACCTCGACAAGCTGCGCTACCATAAAATCATCATCATGACAGACGCCGACGTGGACGGAGCGCATATCCGCACCCTGCTGCTGACCTTTTTCTTCAGGCAGTATCAGGAAATGGTGGAGCGCGGCTTTGTCTACATCGCCCAGCCGCCTTTGTACCGTGTGCACAATTCGCGCATGGAAAAGTTCATCAAGGACGACCCCGCGCTCAACGAATTTCTGCTCACCCGCGTGAGCGAAGACGTGACCGTGGTGGCCTCCAACGGCAAGGAATTCCGAGGCAAGGAGCTCATCAGCCTCATGGAACACATTGAAAAGGCCGAAGGCCGCGTGAACGATGCCGAAATGTCCGGCACCCCGCGTGACCTCTTCATGGCCCTTGTGACCCATGAAAAGCAGATTGACGCTCATAACCTTGAAAATCAGGACAGCGAGCTCACCGAATGGCTCAACAGTCACGGTTACATGCTCACCCTTGAGCGGGAAAAGAGCGAAGACGAGGAAGAGCGCCTGTTTGCCGTGTTTGAAAATACCGGCGGGCACCACACCCGCAGGGGCATGGAGTTTTTCTCCTCCCGTCTTTACAAACAGGGTTGGCAGCTCTTTGACGAACTGCGCCAGCAGTGCGGCTCTTTTGCCTTTACCCTGCGCAAGAAGGATGGCGAAGTTGCCGCAGAGGATCTGTTTACGCTCATGCGCATGGTGCTTGATGAAGCCCGCAAGGGCATCAATATCCAGCGCTACAAGGGTCTTGGTGAAATGAACCCCGACCAGCTCTGGGTGACCACCATGAACCCGGAAAATCGCGTGCTTCTGCAAGTTTCGGTGGAAGATGCCAACGAAGCTTCTGACGCCTTTGTGGAACTTATGGGCGACCGGGTGGAACCGCGCCGCGATTTTATCGAGCGCAACGCCCTGGCCGTACAGGATCTGGATATTTAAAAGGAGAATCTGTGTGGGCTGTCCGTGCCGGACAGTTCCACACGCTTTCCTGTGAATATATCAATAGCGTGAAGCGAACAGCCTGATTTTTAACAAGGTTTTTCGCCGCATGACACGTAAAATGGGGATGCAGCAGGGCTCAGGCCCTTTGTATTCAGGAAGGCTTGCCCTTCCAGCCCCAAATAACAGCAGCGAGGCCCGCAGTGGCAGATATGCAGCAGCCGCAGATCAGCATTGAAACAGAACTCCGCAAATCGTATCTGGAGTATTCCCTTTCGGTCATTATCGGGCGCGCCATCCCGGATGCGCGTGATGGCCTTAAGCCGGTTCACAGGCGTATTCTTTTTGCGCAGTACGAACTTGCCAACAACTACAACCGTCCGCACAAAAAATCCGCGCGTATCGTCGGTGACGTTATCGGTAAATATCACCCGCATGGCGACTCTGCCGTGTACGACGCACTGGTACGTATGGCGCAGGAATTTTCCATGCGCGATCCCCTGGTGGACGGGCAGGGCAACTTCGGCTCCATTGATGGTGATGCCGCTGCTGCCATGCGTTATACCGAAGTGCGTATGTCCAAGCTTGCCCAGGAGTTTTTGAACGACCTGGACAAGAACACCGTGGATTTTCGCCCCAACTACGACAACACCCTTCAGGAACCGACGGTCATGCCGAGCAAGGTTCCCAACCTGCTGCTCAACGGCAGCTCGGGTATTGCCGTGGGTATGGCCACCAATATTCCGCCCCACAACCTGGGTGAACTGTGCGATGCCCTGCAACTGCTGCTGGATAACCCGCAGTGCAGCATCGATGAGCTCATGGATTATGTGAAAGGGCCGGACTTCCCCACCAGGGGTTTTGTCTACGCGGGCAAAGGCCTGTACGATGCCTACCACACCGGGCGCGGCACGGTTAAGGTGCGTGGGCGCATTGAAATTGAAGACCGCAAAAAGGGCGCGCAGAGCATAGTTATCCGCGAGATTCCCTTTGGGCTCAACAAAAGCTCTCTGGTGGAAAAAATCGCGGCTCTGGTCAATGACCGCAAGATTGACGGCATCACCGACCTGCGCGATGAATCCGACCGCAAGGGCATACGCATTGTTATTGACCTCAAGCGCGGCACCATCCCCGACATTGTGGTCAACGCCCTGTACAAGTTCACGCCGCTGGAAACGAGCTTCGGCATCAACATGCTGGCCGTGGTGGACAACCGCCCGCAACTGCTGAACCTTAAGACGGCGCTTTCCTGCTTTGTGGATCACAGGCGTGAGGTGGTCATCCGCCGCACGCGTTACGATCTGGAAAAAGCCGAAGCCCGCGCGCATATTCTGGAAGGCTTGCGCATCGCCATCGACAATATCGATGAAGTGGTGGCCCTTATCCGCGCTTCCGCCAATCCGGAAGAAGCCCGTAATGCCCTGATGGAGCGTTTTGCGCTTTCTGAAGTGCAGGCCAAGGCAATTCTTGAAATGCGGTTGCAGCGCCTGACGGGTCTCCAGCGCGAAGAGCTGATGAACGAATACAAGGATCTGCTGCAGAAGATCGAATTCTACCGTTCCATTCTGGAAAATGCCGAAGTGCTGCGCAGCGAACTCAAGCGCGAGATTGCCGAAATCCGCGATAATTTCGCCACGCCCCGCCGTACGGAAGTGCTGCGCGAAGCCCTGACCGACATTGATATTGAAGATCTCATCCCTGACGAAGAAGTGGTCATCACGCTGTCGCGCCGTGGCTACATGAAGCGTACCGGGCTTGAGAATTATCAGCAGCAGAAACGCGGCGGCAAGGGCATTGCGGCTCTGCACACCTCGGATGACGACTACGTGCAGGAATTTTTGTCCACTACCAATCACCAGTATCTGTGCCTCTTCACCAACAAGGGGCGCATGCACCAGCTCAAGGTCCATCAGGTGCCGGAGGGCAGCCGCACGGCCAAGGGCGTGCATATCAACAACCTGTTGCCGCTTGAAGAAAACGAGTGGGTTACGACAGTTCTCGCCCTGCGCGAATTTGCCGAAGACAAATTCTTCCTGTTCATTACCAAGAGGGGCATGATCAAGCGTTCTTCCGCCTCGTTGTACGCCAAGTGCCGCAAAACAGGCCTCATGGCCGTGGGCCTGCGTGAGGATGATGAACTTGTGGTGGTACGCCCCATCCGCGACAACAACCACATTGTTCTGGCTACGGCGGACGGTTTCTCCATCCGCTTTGCCTGCAACGATGTGCGTCCCATGGGCCGCGTGGCCACGGGCGTCAAGGGCATTGCCCTGCGCAGGCAGGATTTTGTGGTGGCGGCGGTTATCGTCAAGGATATCGACCAGACCACCGAAATCATGTCCATTTCCGCCAATGGGTATGGCAAGCGCACCAGCGTTGATCTCTACCGCCTGCAATCGCGCGGCGGCAAGGGCATCATCAACTTCAAGGTGACGGCCAAGACCGGGCCTGTGATTGGTGCAATGCCTGTGCGCGACAACGATGGTCTTATCCTGCTGACCTCTTCCAACAAGATTGTGCGCATCGGCGTTGACGATGTGCGCAGCAAGGGCCGCGCCACCATGGGCGTTATGCTCGTGCGCCTTGATGAAGGCGGTCATGTGGTGGGCTTTGACCGTGTGGACGAAGGCGGGCAGACCGGCAGGGACGCCAGCGCCGAAATGGACGATGACGATTTGACCGATGTCGCTTCTGCGACTGTTGTTGCCGAGTCCGAAGGGCTTGCTGACGACAGTGCGGACGATGACGGTGAAGAATAACCATAGCTGATGAAAATATTGCGGCGGGTTTGCGGCAAGGGTTTGACCCTGTGTCTGTGCCTGGTTTTTGCTGGCTTTTTGTGCGCTTGCAAAGACCAGAGCATGGTGGGCGATGACCTTTCCGCAGCCCGCACCGCAGTTTCTTTGCGCGACTGGTCCCTTGCCGAAAGGCTGCTTGAGCGTTATCTGCGTGAGGCACGGGATGCTGACCTGCGTTGGGAAGCGTGGCAGCAGTTGCTGGTGGTGCTCAATGCCGCCGGGCAGGAACCTCGCGCCACCCTTGAATGCCTTGAAACCATGCTGGCGGAATTTGCAGACAATGACGCCAGAAGCGCTGTTATTTTGCGGCGTATGGGCGAGGTAAACGAAGGTTTGCGGCGTTATGGCCGTGCCGCGGACGCCTGGAATGCTTATATAGGTCTTGCAGGCCTGTCGGCGGAGCAAACTGTGGATGGTTACCGCAGGCTGGCGGCCATGCAGTTTAACCTGCGCAGGTTTGACGCAGGCGAAGATACCTTGCAGCAGTGTCTTGCTCTGCCCATGGCGGATCATGACAAAATAATGTGCATGTACGACCTTGCTGACCAGAACATGGCAAGGGAACGCTGGCAGGATGTGGCTGACCTTTGTCAACAGATACTGGACAGCGATCCGGACAAGATTCTGCGTGGTCTGGCGGGCTATTTGCTGGCTGATGCCCTTGAACAGCTCGGCAAGGGAAAAGAAGCCCTGAAAAACTTTGAACTGGCCCGCGACGATTATCCCAATCCGTCGGTCATTGATAATCGCATTGCGCATCTGCGCAAAAAACTGAAGAAGTAAGGCCTATGATCAAGCACGAATGCGGCGTATTCGGCATTTATGACCACGAGGAAGCGGCTCGTCTGGCTTATTTCGGTTTGTATGCACAGCAGCATCGCGGCCAGGAAAGCGCGGGCATAGTTACCTTTGACACCGACGGCGTACACGAACACAAGGGCATGGGCCTTGTGCCCGATGTTTTTTCAGAGGGGCACCTCAAGGCTCTGACAGGCAGAACGGCCATAGGCCATGTGCGCTATTCCACCACCGGGCGTTCCTCCAGCAGCAATGCCCAGCCATTTCTTGCCCATTTCAAGGGGCGGGATGTGGTGCTTGCGCACAACGGCAATCTGGTCAATGCCGCGCAGCTGCGCGAAGACCTCGAGAACGAGGGCGCCATATTTTCTACCAGCAATGACACGGAAGTGTTCATGCATCTGCTGGTGCGCGCGCTCAGGCACAACGATCTGCCCGGCGCAGTCAAGGAAACCTGCGCCCGGGTTCGCGGCGCGTACTGTCTGCTGGTTATGGTAGACGGCGTTATGGTGGCGGTGCGCGACCCCCACGGCTTCCATCCTCTGGCTTTTGGCCGTATGAACGGCAGCCCCGTGTTCGCCTCCGAAACATGCGCCTTTGATCTGCTTGAGGCCGATTTTGAACGTTCTGTGAAACCGGGCGAGATGATTATTGTAGACGGCAACAGCGTGCGCAGCGATCACCTTATGGGGCCGCTGCCCGAGAAGCCCCGCCAGTGTATTTTTGAGCTGGTCTATTTTGCCCGGCCTGACTCATATATTTTTGACGAGCAGGTTTATCTGTGCCGCAAAAAAATGGGCTGGAATCTGGCTGATGAATCTGCGCCGGAAGTGGACTACGTGATGCCCTTTCCGGATTCGGGCATTTATCCCGCACTTGGCTTTGCCCAACGCTCCGGCCTGCCCTATGAGCATGCCATGATCCGCAACCATTATGTGGGGCGTACCTTTATCCAGCCTTCGCAGAGCATGCGCAGCTTTGGGGTGAGGGTTAAGATCAACCCTGTGCGCGAAATGATTGACGGCAAGCGCATCTGCATCATTGACGACAGCATTGTGCGCGGCACCACCATGATGACGCGCGTCAAAAAGCTGAGGGAGCTGGGCGCAAAAGAGGTGCACATCCGCATTTCCAGCCCGCCGGTCAAGTTTCCCTGCTTTTATGGCATAGACTTTTCTTCACGCGGGGAGCTTATTGCAGCTCAGCACAATCTGGCGGAAATTACCCGCAAGCTGGATGTGGATTCTTTGCATTATCTCAGCATCGCAGGCTTGCTGGGTTCTGTGAGCAAGCCGCAGCATTATTGCATGGCCTGCTTCACTGGCGAATATCCCGTGCCCTGTGACGACTGCGCCGGAAAATTCAGCCTTGAATCCCCTTGCGCCAGCAGGTAGACCATTTCTTTCGCGCCGTCTTGCACGTCAGGGCAGCCAGTTTTTTATGAGGAAGCCATGAGTATTGCACGTATCAAGGGTTTTGCGGATATGTTTCCGCCGGACAGCGACCAGTTCACGCGTATTGAAAATACCGCGCGCCAGGTTTTTGGACGCTACGGTTTTGTGGAACTGCGTACGCCGCTGCTGGAATTTACGGAGCTTTTTTGCCGTTCCATCGGTGAGGAAACCGATGTGGTGCAAAAGGAAATGTATACTTTTCCTGACCGCAAAGGCCGTTCGCTTACCTTGCGGCCTGAAGCCACGGCTGGTGTTATGCGCGCCTATATCGAGAGCGGGCTGACCAACCGCGAACCTGTGAGCCGGCTGTTCACCACTGGCCCCATGTTCCGTTATGAACGCCCGCAGAAGGGCCGCATGCGCCAGTTCCACCAGATCAACTGCGAGTGCCTTGGCAGCCACAGCCCCATGGCTGATGCAGAACTGGTCAGCATGCTGCTGCGCTTTTTGTCAGACCTAGGCCTTACGGATTTGACGCTCAAGATCAATTCCCTTGGCTGTTCGGAATGCCGCCCCAAGTTCAAGGCGGCCTTGCTCGAATACCTTGCCGGAGTTGACAAGGACGCCCTTTGCCCGGACTGCACCCGCAGGGTGGAAACAAACCCCTTGCGCGTGCTTGACTGCAAGCAGCCCGGCTGCCGCGCCATTACGGACAATGCCCCCAAGCTTATTGATTACAATTGCCCCGAATGCCGCGCCCACTTTGATACGGTGCTGGAGCTGCTGCAAGGGCAGGGGCTTGCCTTTGAGCTTGATCATAGGCTTGTGCGCGGTCTTGACTACTATTGCCGCACTACTTTTGAGGTGGTAAGCGGCAGCATTGGCGCTCAGGCGGCTGTGGCCGGCGGCGGCAGATATGACGGCCTTGTGAAGAGCCTTGGCGGGCCTGATGTTCCGGGCGTTGGCTTTGCCTGCGGCATGGAACGCCTTGCCCTCATGATGGGCGAGGGCAGTGGCCAGGCAGCCGATTTTTATCTGGTTGCCATGGACGCCCAGAGCCGCGCTCAGGGCTGGCAGCTTGCCCAGAAGCTGCGTGACGCCGGGCTGACTGGCGAGATGAATTTCAGTGAAGGCGGCTTTAAAAGCCTTATGCGTCAGGCTGGAAAGTCCGGCGCTGGGCATTGTCTGATTATTGGCCCTGATGAAGCCGCTCAGGGCACAGTGGTCGTTAAGAACCTTGAAAGCGGCGAGCAGTGCTCTGTGCCGCAGTCAGGCGTACTCCAATTCTTGCAAACGGGAACCAACAATGACTGAACAGATGCAGACGCAGGACGCGCAGCAGGATGTGCAGCGCGAACACCAGAAATTTGTCACTGAGCTTGGTGACTGGCAGCGCAGCCATTCCTGCGGTCAGTTGACCATTACCAATGATGGTGAAGATGTTTGCCTGATGGGTTGGGTGCAGTACCGCCGCGACCACGGCGGCCTGATTTTTGTCGACCTGCGCGACCGTGACGGCCTCACGCAGGTTGTTTTCAGCCCGGATATTGCTCCTGCTGCGCACGAGAACGCGCATATTCTGCGTTCGGAATATGTGCTTGCGGTCAAGGGCAAGGTGCGTCCTCGCCCCGAAGGCATGGTCAACGCCAATATGGTCACTGGCCAGATTGAAATCGTGGCTCACGAGTGGAAGCTGCTCAACACCTCCAAAACGCCGCCCTTCGCCATTGAAGACCGTAGTGATGCCGGCGAGAACCTGCGCCTTACCTGGCGTTATCTTGATCTGCGCCGTCCGCGCATGCAGGCCAATCTGCGTTTGCGCCACAAGGTTTCGCAGGCCGCCCGCTGTTTTCTGGACGACAACGGCTTTACGGAAGTGGAAACCCCGGTGCTTACCAAGTCCACCCCTGAAGGGGCCCGCGACTTTCTGGTTCCCAGCCGTTTGAATAATGGTGAATTTTACGCTTTGCCGCAGTCGCCCCAGCTGTTCAAACAGCTGCTGATGGTTGCCGGTATGGAACGTTACTTCCAGATCGTGCGCTGCTTCCGCGACGAAGACCTGCGTGCCGACCGTCAGCCCGAGTTCACCCAGGTTGACCTTGAAATGAGCTTTGCGGATGAAGAACAGGTCATGGGCATCGCAGAAGGCCTCATGGCCCGCGTGTTCAAGGACGTGATGGGCAAGGATCTGACTCTTCCCTTCCCTCGCATGCCCTGGGACGAAGCCATGGCCCGTTATGGCGTGGACAAGCCCGACACCCGTTTTGGCCTTGAGCTTGTGGATATCACGAATATTGTGCGTGGCTCCGGCTTCAAGCTTTTTGCCACTGCGCAGCTGGTCAAGGGTATGAAGGTTCCTGGCGGCGAATCCATGACCCGCAAGGAAATTGATGCCTTTACCGAATTTGTCAAAATCTATGGCGCTCAGGGTCTGGCCTGGATCAAGATCAAGGCCGACGAATGGCAGTCGCCCATCGCCAAGTTCCTTTCGGACGAAGAACGCAAGGGCATTGCAGAAGCGCTTGATCTTCAGGTCGGCGACATTGTCTTTTTCCAGGCGGGCGAGGCTTCCATGGTCAACGCCGCCCTTGGCAACCTGCGTGTGCATCTTGCCAACCACTTGAAGCTGATTCCTGAAAACAGCTTCAACTTCCTGTGGGTTACGGACTTTCCGCTGTACGAATACGACGAGGAAGCCAAGCGTTATGTGGCCTGCCACCATCCCTTCACCTCGCCTGCGCCCGGCCATATGGAACTGATGGTTACTGACCCGGCCAAGGCGCGCGCCCGCGCCTATGATATGGTGCTCAATGGCTGCGAAGTGGGCGGCGGTTCCATCCGCATCCACTCCGGTGAAGTGCAGCGCCGTATGTTTGAAGCTCTTGGCTTTACGCCAGAGCAGGCCGAAGAGCAGTTCGGTTTCCTCATTCAGGCGCTTGATCTTGGTGCGCCGCCGCATGGCGGTTTGGCTTTTGGCCTTGACCGGCTGGTTATGCTGCTTTCTGGTTCGTCCAGCATCCGTGATGTCATTGCCTTCCCCAAGACGCAGAAGGCAACCTGCCTCATGACCAACGCGCCTTCCCCGGTGTCTTCGCGTCAGTTGCGGGATCTCGGTCTGCGCTTGCGTGAAGTGCCCGGCGCAGAGCAGAAAAAGGACGGCGCTACAGCCGACAAAGCGTAGGAGGCAGACGTCTGCATGATTCTTGATATTGTCACCTATCCTGACCCCAGGCTCAAAGAGGTTTGTGAACCTGTTGCCGAGGTGACGGACGACATTCGCCAGCTTGCTGCCGACATGCTTGAAACCATGTACGCTGCCCCTGGTGTTGGCCTTGCTGCGCCGCAGGTCGGGCGCAATATCCGTATGCTTGTGATGGATCCGGCCATGAAGGACGAGGAAAAGCAGCCCAGGGTGCTGATTAACCCTGTGTTGACCCTCTCCGGCGAGGAAGTTCTGAGCGAACAGGAGGGCTGCCTTTCTGTTCCCATGAACTACAGGGCCGACGTTAAGCGCATGAGCAACGTGCACCTGCATGCAACGGATCTGGACGGCAATATCATTGATGAAGATCTGGAAGAATTCCCGGCCATCATTATCCAGCATGAATATGACCATCTGGACGGCATACTGTTTATCGACAAGATCAGCCGCCTGCGCCGCACCCTGTACGACAGCAAGGTGAAAAAATGGCTCAAACGAAAAAGTGCCGTATAGTCTTTATGGGAACGCCCGAGTTTGCCGCCGCCAGCCTGAAAAGGCTGGCGGCCTGGCCTCGTGGCGAAATAGTGGCGGTATACACCCAGCCGGACAGACCAGCAGGGCGCGGCCACAAACTTGCTGAATCTCCTGTAAAAAAGCTCGCCTTGCAACTTGGCCTGCCCGTCATGCAGCCTGCCAGCCTGAAGGGTGCAGAAGCCCAGGCGGAGCTGGCGGCTTTCAAACCAGACCTGCTGGCTGTGGCGGCCTATGGCCTCATTTTGCCGGACGCTGTCCTTGCCATGCCCACGCTTGATACCATCAACGTGCATGCTTCGCTTTTGCCTGGCCTGCGTGGTGCTGCCCCTATTCAGCGGGCAGTGATGGAAGGCTGGCATCCTGACGCCCGAGCTGGCATTTCCATTATGCGCATTGTGCGCAAGCTCGATGCGGGGCCGGTTTTCGCCACCGATGGCCTGCCCATCGGTGAGCATACGGCCGGTTCCCTGCACGATGCCCTTGCAGGAATTGGCGCAGAACTGCTTGTGCGCGTTTTTGATGATATTCTTGATGGCAAGGCACAGGCTGTGGATCAGGACGATGCTCTCGCCACCTACGCTCCTAAAATTTCCAAGGAAGACGGCTTTATCGACTGGTCGCTTCCTGTCGTGCAGGTACATGCGCGGGTGCGGGGTGTTACCCCGTGGCCAGGTGCGCGTGCTGTGCTTGAAACTGTTGATTCCGATGGCAAGCAACGCGACCCCCTTTCGCTCATTCTTGCTCCTGGCAGGGTGGGGCAATCTGCACAAGGCCATGTTCCGGGTACATTGCGGATCGATGCTGAGGGGTTGAGCATTGCCTGCGCTGATTGCTGGTATGTGCTGTCTACGGTCAAGCCTCAAGGGAAAAAAGAGATGTCCGTGCGTGATCTGCTCAACGGAGTGTTGCGCGGGTTGCCAAGGGGTGTTTGCGGTCTGGCAAGAGCTCCTGAACCAGGGGAGTAATGTCTTTTTTCCGCAATGGGTATTTTTAATGAGGCTCTTTTGAGCCTCGTTTTTTCTTTTTTTGACCTATGCATCATGTTGCGTGCTTGCGCTTTTCATAAGGGCAGTTTTGTGCGATTTTTAGGCTCAAGGCTATTTTTTGCTTCTGACTCATCAAACCGAGGTCACATGTTTCGTAAGTCGCCCTTTTCTTTGCCGCCAGAGCAGTATGGTGGTGCGCGAAAGCGCGTTTTTATCGGGCTCATGCTGGCCTCGTGCCTTCTGCTGTGCCTCGGGGTTGCGTTTTTTCTTATTTTGCCGTGGGTTGGTTTTTTTTCTACGCAACACTGGCTGCCTACGCTGAGCATGGGTTTTGGTTTTGTTGTTATCATCGCCTTGTTATGGCTCTGCATTATTCTTATATTTCATATTTATACGGGTAAATCTCTTCCTGGTGTAGACAGTGTGCGGCATGTCACCATCCGTCTGTTTTTTCCACTTATGGAATTGCTTGCAAAGGCAGTTGGTATTGACAGAGGAAGAGTGCGGCGCAGCTTTATCAAGGTGAACAACGAACTGGTGCTTGCCAGTGGCTGTACGGCGCAGCCGCAGGAGCTTTTGCTGCTTTTACCGCATTGCGTTCAGCAGGCCTTGTGCCCCCAGCGGCTTGTTCATAATCCGGACAACTGTCAGCGTTGCGGCAAATGCCCGGTTGGTGAGTTACTTGCTTTGAGGGACAAATATGGCGTGCGGCTTGCCATTGCCACGGGCGGCACCATTGCCCGCCGCATTGTGGTGCAAACGCGCCCGCGCTGCATTATTGCTGTTGCTTGCGAACGTGACCTTACATCCGGCATTCAGGACAGTTATCCTTTGCCAGTTTTTGGCGTTCTCAACCAGAGGCCGCATGGGCCGTGCGTTGATACGCTTGTGCCTATGAAGGCACTGGAAGACGCCGTACGGATTTTTCTTGGCCTTTCTCAACCCTTGCATCAGGGCAGGGCATAATATGGCTAAAATTCGCGTTGCCCAATCTGGCACTGCTGTTGCGCCATTGCCTGGGAAAATTCGCAAGCTTTCCCCCACGGCACGTCACTGCGCGCTGTGGGCCTTATTGTTGGTTGATTCCGGCATGACAGCCCAGCAGGCGCTTGCAACGGCATTCTCCAGCGCTTCATCTGTGGCTTGCAGCGCAGAATCTTCAGGACTTGCCCCGGTTGAGCGCAATCTGTGCTCAGAGCTTGTATACGGATACTTGCGAACGGAACTTCGCATTGCGTTTATTTTGTCCAGAGTGTTGCCGCGCCCCCAATCTTTGCCGCACCCTCTTCTGCATGTGCTGGGCCTTGCGGTATATGGCCTGCTTTTTCAGGACAAGGTGCCGGATCATGCCGCTGTTTTTAGCGCTGTAGAGACTGCACAGGCCTTGTACGGTCAAGGGTTGGCCCGTGTAGCCAACGGGGCCTTGCGTTCAGTACAGCGCCTTGCAGACGCCCCCATGCATGAGGATTTTTATCTGCCGCACGGCGCGGAAGCCGGATGCGCGGAGCACATGGCGCTTTTCTATTCTTTGCCGCTGTGGATCATGGGGCACTGGTACAAGCACTACGGGCGCGATGCTGCCTTGCAGCTTGCCCGCCGGTCGTTTGATCGACCCTGGAGTGCAGTGCGCGTAAATGCACAGTATTCCGCTGCCATGTCATTGCGAGAGGCACTGCTTGCCAGTGGAGGCGAAGCGGTAGGGCAGTGGGGGATTGCTTTTGCGCCGGGTGCACAGCCGTCTGCTGTTTGTGGTCAGTCCTTGCACGACTTGCACCGCGAAGGCGCGCTTTCGTATCAATCCGCAGGTTCGCAGCTTGTTCTTGAAGAGCTTGGCCTCTATGGTTGGGAAAAACCCGTTTGGGATGTCTGCGCTGGTTTTGGCGGCAAGACTGTTGCCCTGCTTGAGCGGAGGATTGTGGTTCCTTTAGCCACAGACCGCAGCATGCAGCGCCTTGCGGGCTTGCCGGGGCAGTGCTCGCGGCTGGGACTTGGCTGTCCGTCTGTTGCCCTAACCGATGCAGTCAAACCACCCCTTGAACATTGGGATGGTCATATGCTTGTGGATGCTCCCTGTTCCGGGCTTGGCGTGCTTGCCCGCAGGCCTGATATCCGCCGTAGGCCCCCACACGAGGGCAATAGCCATGAGGGATTGCAGCAATCCATATTGTTCAGTCTTGCGGCAAAGATGCGGCCGGGATGCCAGATGGCCTATATTACCTGTACGCTGCGGCCCAATGAGAATGAAAAGCAGATTGAGCACCTTGTGCGCGAATCAGATGGTCTGCAGGTGCTCAGGCAGTGGCAGACTCCACATGAGCACCCCTGGCTTGAGGGCATGTATGGCGCTTTGCTACGTAAGGTTTGATCCCTTTAAAAAAAGATAAGCGCAATGCGGAATGTTCCGGTTGCGCTTATCTTTGGATTGGCAGGGTATCTGTTCTGCTCGCGTATTTTCCCGCTGCTTATCCGGCGGGATTTTCTGTAGATTCTTCTTCAGCTTCCGGCAGGGTCACACCCAGTTTTTGCAAAAGCTGTTCAAGTTCTTCGCGGCTGCCGTATGCAAACGCAATGCGGCCGCTGTTTTCATCGCCGCTTACCTGCGTTTTGCAGCCAATGCTGGAGCAAAGATTCATTTGCAACGTCTTGAATTGCGGGCTTTTCTTTCTGGGGGCTTTGGCGCGAGGTTGCGGAGTCGTGTCCTCCTGTTCCCATGGCAGGGCGTTGTGCCCACGCCAGAAGGCGGCTGCGTCTTCTGCTTCGCGCACGGTCAGTTTGTGGCTCAGGATGCGCTGGCGCAACGCTTCGGAAGCAATGGGCGCATCAATGCCCAGCAGGCAGCGCGCGTGCCCCGCGCTGAGCAATCCGGCCTGAATGTCGGCCCGTGCAGTTGCGCTCAGTTGCAGCAAACGCAATGCGTTGGCGATTGCTGGGCGGCTTTTGCCAAGTCGACTTGCCAGTTCCTCCTGCGTTAGCTCCAGGGCATCCCGCAAGGCCTGGAGGGCTTCGGCTTCTTCAATGGGGTTGAGGTCTTCGCGCTGCAAGTTTTCAATAAGAGCAGCAGCCATGACCTCTTTATCGCTCAACTGGCGCACATAAACGGGTACTTCTTTGAGACCTGCCAGTTGCGCTGCCCGCCAGCGGCGCTCGCCCGCAACAATCTGGTAGGTATTTTCGCTGCCCAGCGGACGTACCAGCAGCGGCTGGATAATCCCCTGCGATTTGATGGAATCGGCCAGTTCCCGCAATGCGGCATCGTCAAAGTGCCTGCGCGGCTGATTGGGGTTGGGGTGCAAGGCCGTAATCGGCATCAGGTTAACAGCGCTCTCCTGCCCTTGCGGTTCCTGCTTTGGCGCGGTTCCGCCAAACAGTGCGTCAAGCCCTCTGCCCAATCCCTTGCTGCTGCTCATTTTTATCCCTCCAGCATAAGCTGTGGTTGCGGCAATACAACCATTGTTCCGGACCCCAGTGGTGCAGGTCCGTTGTCATTGCGGATTGCCGTTTCGACAAACCGCTTGTGTGATTGCCTTCATTCAAAATTTGTATGTGCTAAACTTTTGCTGCACGTTGCAGGGGCTTTTTAAGGGGCGCAACCTTGTTGTGCAAACCACCTGCACTTCGTTGCAGTCTCCTTGACATTTGCCCTTGGGGCGCGGCACCTTATGCGCTATTGTTTTCTGGCAGAAATCTGCCTGGCTGTTTTTGTTGCGCAATGGGCAGTATTTTGCTCTTGCGCGAGGCGTATCTTTTTTGCTCCAAAGTTCGACTTTGGTTTGGCCCCGCTTTTTACTTCAAGGACTCGTCATGCAGGATAACCCGCAGCTTCAGTATATCACCGATATCAAGGGCAATATTTCTTCTGTGATCATTCCCTGGCCCCTCTGGGAAAAAATGGAACCCAAGGTTCGCAGCATTTTGGCAGCCGACGCAAAGCCGCAAGAACTCGAACAGACCGCCGGCCCGCTGGAAAGTTTTGAAGAGCTTATGAAGTTTTGGGATTTCAAATATCCCTACAGCCCTTCAGTTACCTGCCCCCACTGTGCTGCCAGCACCGAGGATTGGCGCAATGATCCCCAACGTCCGTTTATTCTGACTAATGCGAATATTGGCGGCCTACTTGTTTTTCATTGCCGTGCATGCGGAACCACAATTCGGCAGAAGCATTTTCACAAGCACGTTGCGGTAGAGCACTCCACCCCAAAAGAATAAGCCTGTCCCTATTGCAGAACCGTATTTTTTTTGCTTGGCCTGCGCAGCACGATTTCTTTGGCCAAACCAAGGTATGCTTCCGCACCCTTTGATTTAATATCATAGTGGATGATGGATTTGCCGTGGCTGGGCGCTTCAGAAAGGCGTACGTTGCGGGGAATAACTGTTTCAAACAGGTGCTCGGGGAAGCAGCGGCGCACTTCGTTTTTAACTTCGCGAGTCAGGCGATTGCGCGTGTCATACATGGTCAGCACTACACCCAGCAGAGAAAGATCGGGGTTGAGTCTTTTTTTCACCTGTTCATAGGTTTGCAGCAGCTTGACGATGCCTTCAAGCGCAAAAAATTCGCATTGCAGGGGAATGAGCAGTTCGCGTGACGCGCAGAGGGCATTGAGCGTCAAAAGCCCCAGAGAAGGAGGGCAGTCGAGGATAATATACTCATAGTCGTTGCGCACGCTTTTGAGGCATTCGTCCAAAAAAAATTCGCGGGCCATTTTGTCCACCAGTTCCAGTTCAACTGCCACCAGATTGGTGCTAGCGGGCAGAATATCCAAAAATGGCGATCGACTTTTGGCTATATTTTCTTTCAACTTTTCTGGCTCATAAAAGGTGTTGTACAGGTCGCCGTGCAGGTCTTCCTGGTGCAGGCCTATGCCGCTGGTGCTGTTTGCCTGCGGATCGCAATCAACGAGCAGAACTTTTTTTTCCATGACTGCAAGAGCAGCGGAAAGGTTGATGGCAGTGGTGGTTTTGCCCACCCCGCCCTTTTGATTCGCGATGGAAATAATGCGCGCCATTGAGGCCTCCCAGTCATTTTGACTGATTTTAGAGGAACTGCTGCTTCAACCATCAGGCGATCCTGTCAGGAGCAGATACGTCAACGAGCATGAAATTTCTGGCTTTGCCGCCATTTCATGGTTCACTTGAAGGGAAAAACTTCGTGTTTCACATGAAACATGAGGGCGGCGCTGAAAGCTGCAATGGGTTGTTTGTAAAAGAGAGTATTGAGAGCGTCAAGGCTTAAAGCATATTGAGCAACAAAACTTGCTCCGTAAAGCTAAAGCGCGTAAAAAAATGGCACAATCTCTTGGCTGGAGAAAGTATGGAACTAGCAAAAGTGCTGTTGGTTGATGACGAATCAGATGTAACGCGAATACTCTCCAAGCGCCTTGGTCGCCGAGGGTATGAGTGCCAATCCGCTGCTAACGGGCAACAGGCCGTGGATGCCATGGAGCAGTTCCCCTTTGGCATTGTAATTATGGATGTAAAAATGCCGGTTATGGATGGCATGTCCGCCTTGCAGATTATTCATTCCCGATGGCCTAAAACTCAGGTGATCTTGCTTTCTGGCCATGCGGACATGCAGCTCGCTGTTCAGGCCATGAGCGAGGGAGCATTTGGTTACCTGATGAAGCCTGTTGACATTGATGAGCTGCTCTTTAAAATTGAAGATGCCGCTACCCAGATTCGCCTTGAGGCGGAGCAGGGCTAAGTGAGAGCGCAGAAAATAAGGATAGTGTATGCTTAGTAAAAAATTGATGGCGTCCTTTATATTGGCCTCTAGCATGGCTGCTGGGATTGTGCCCGGCATGAGCGCCGTTGCAAATGCTGTGGAAGTCACGGAAGAAAATCTGCCAAAACTGCTTGAAAAGCTGTTCCGTGAGCGGCCAGAACTGGTCATGGATGTGCTGCGCAGGCAAAGCGAATCTGTACTTGATATCGCACAGCAGGGGTCAAATCTGCGCCGTCAGCACAGCCTTGAGGCCCAGTGGGCGCAGGATATGAAGGTGACCAAAACGGTTAAAACAGAGGGCCGTCCGGTCATGGGATCACCCAAGGCCAAGGTGCGCATTGTGGCTTTTTCTGATTTTACCTGCCACTTTTGCCAGCAGGCCTCCAAAACTGTGGACGTGATTTTGCAGGAATACGGCAAAGACGTGAGCCTTGTTTTCAAAAACATGCCTTTGGACGACAAAGGGCCAGCCAACATTGCCTCAGCATATTTTGTAGCCATATCCCAGCAGAGTGAAGAAAAGGCCTGGCAGTTCTACAAGGCTCTGTTTGCAGACAGGGACAAGCTGATTGCCGAGGGTGAAACCTTTTTGAAAAAGACTGCCGAAGGCCTTGGCGTGGACATGAAGCGCCTTGCCAAGGATGTACACAGCAAAAAGGTTACAGACATCATTGCCGAAGATCAGATGGATGCCCAAAAGCTCGGCATTGAAGGGACTCCGTATTTTCTTGTGAACAACCTTGTGGTTCGCGGAGCTCTGCCGCTTGATCTCTTTAAGAGCGCTATTGATATGGCGCTGAAAAACAGCAAGTAGCACATGGCAATCCTGCCAGTTACAGAATCCGACTTGCCGCAAATACTGGCCTTGCAAAAGGCCGCATTTGAAAGCGAAGCGAGGCAAGTAGAAAATTGGGATATTCCGCCTCTCACGCAAACGCTTGAAGATCTGGTGGAGGAATGGCGCGTTGGCGTCATGCTCAAGGCATTGGACGGGCAGACGCTGGCAGGAACGGTCAGGGCGCACCATGCAGAAGGTACAGCCCACATTGGCCGCCTTGCGGTACTGCCGCAATGGCAAGGCAGGGGCTACGGTTCAGCCTTGATGACGGCAATTTTGTCCGCAATAAAGGCCGCTCGGTATGAACTCTTCACCAGCGCAAAAAGTGACCGCAACTTGCGGTTATATGAAAAATTTGGTTTTGTTCCGTACAAAAAGGGCCAAACCGCAAACGGGGTTGAACTGGTCTGGCTGGAAAAAATCAGCAAGCTCGGTGGTGAGTGACACGCCTCAGCGTGCTGTTCTGGCGGAGTATATCCGCAGAGTAGACAGGCGGAGCGGCATGTCAATCAGTCGCGTTACGGTGCGGCAAAAGCGCAACCAGCTCCTGATTTCGATGTGTCTGGAAACGTAAAAATGACCATGAGAAAGGCCGCGCAATTGCGCGGCCTTTCTGCTTGCTTTGGCAAAATTATTCTGACTGTCCTGAACCACCGCGATTGCGGATAACCTTGGTCATCCATGAGCGCAACTGATCAAGATCGGCTTGTTGCGTTTTTTCGGACGAATCAAGCAAAACACGCAAGTTTGCAACCTCCTGGCGCAACTGTCCGACCTCTGGCGTATTGCTGCCGCCTGGGGCAGGGAGGCGCTGCACAACAAGTTGCAGCAAATGGGCAATGCCCTCAATAGCGTTTGTCTGGCGCTCCAGAATCTGAAGCGCGGCGGAAGGGAAAAAGTCATTGCCCGAAGGAACTTCAGCAAGGGCTGTGGAAGAATCAGCATCTGCAACAGCAACGGCATTTCGCGGAAAGCGCGCGTTGAGCGCATCTTCAACCGCCGCTGCCGTGCGGGATTTTTGCATCTGTTCAAGCACAGCCGCAATGACATCCAGCGTTTCTCGGCGATAACGGCGTCTGCGGCCATCGCCAACACTGGGGATAAAATGGGCAAACCGTTTGCAGTAATAGCGGGTGGTGGATTCAGGCAAGGAAAAATGGCGCGAAATATCCGCAATACTCAACAGGCTTTCAGCAACTACAGCCTTGCGAGCCATGTCTCCTCCCGCGTCGGGCAAAGGACGCCTGAAAAACGCTACGAGGCGCGTCACCCGGCAATTTGAATCGGATAAAAGGAGTGGGCAGAAACAGAAATCAGCAACAAAGTGATTCCGATGTAATTCTTTTTGAAATACTCCAAACAAAATTTAATAGCAAGTCAGCAAACAGAAAAGGCGGTACAGACTGAGCCGTTACCGCCAATAAAATAAACAATTGCGTGATTACGCGGTGGCGCTGCTGCTAATCAGTACACAACCCGCCTTACCGCGATAAGTTTGTTGCGCCAGTATGGCACATCAAGGCTTTCAACCCTCACATTTTCGCCGCGTCTGGGGCTGTGGATAAAGGAATTGCCGCCAGCATATATGCCAGTATGCAGCCCCCTCGGGCCGGAGCTGGTGCGGAAAACAAGGATGTCTCCCTGCCGGGCAGATGAAAGCGGTACCTGCTGCCCTGTGTGGGCCTGATCGGATGTTATACGCGGCACTTTTACGCCGTTCTGATTATATGCCCACCAGATCAAACCGGAGCAGTCAAAGCCCTTTTGCGGTGAGGCTCCGCCAGGTCTGTATTTTTTGCCCATTTGCGTATAGGCCGTTTTAACAACCTTGCGCGCGGATTCAGGTGCTGGCCCGCTATCGGGCGCGGATCTGAAAGCTCCGCAGCCTGTCAGAAGTACGGCGCATGCCAAGAGCAGCGCAAAATTGCGCCATCTTCGCCAAGTGTTTGAGTGTATTGCTGCTTCCATGCTGCAACCTACTGTGTTTGCAAATAATTTTGCAAAAGTCAAAAAAATAACACATATGTGCTGCATAGGATTAAGCAATTTGTGTGCCTGATAGGCAGGCAACGAGGATTATTTTTGGCAGGAAAAAATAATAATTGGGTAACAGGCTGCAATAACATAAGTATTCATAATTTGAGAGTTCAAAACAGCAAGGCCCCTGAAGAGGGGCCTTGCTGTTTTGAAGGTTATGCAGTGCAGCGTAACCGCGTGGCCTGCATGCAACTACGGGCTACTGGGCAGGCTTTGCCTCAGAAGTGATCCTTGTCTGATTGTCCCAAACCTGATCAGCTTTTGGCAAAGTGGGCAGCAGCTTGGTCCAGGGGTTCTTCTTGAGGAATTCGGGGTCCTGCTGGAGCTTGCGGCTCATTTCCAGAATGGGCGGCACAGTTTCCTTGATATCCTTGGAAAGCGCTTCAGCGATGCCAAAATCCGTAGCCTTGGTGGCAAGATCAACGGCCTTCTGGCTGCATTCCATAGAGGTCATGAGCGTATCAAGCGTCTTGGCGGGGTTGTGGAAACCAACGCTGTTTTCCGCAGAAACGTAATCCCAGAACAACTGGCCCTTGCGCACCATTTCGCGCGCTTCGGTCATCAGGGCGTCGTAATCGGCTGCGCGCTTGCCTTCGTAGGCATTGGCAAGACGAACAGCTTCATGCGCCTTAACCGAGATTTCCTGCGCTTTCAGCAGCTGTTCAAAGGCCTTCTTCTGGGTGTATTCCACGCGGCCGCGCAGGTAGTCAGCAGTTTTGTCGGCGTGGCACTGACGGCAGGCGCGCAGTTCTGGATCCTTAAGGGGCGAGGTCATCCAGTGACTGGAAACCTTTTTGCCGCCTTCACGCATGTAGGGCATGTGGCAGTCGGCGCAGGCAACTCCGGCAGCGCCATGGGGGCCGTCCTGGAACATTTCATAGTCGGGATGCTGCATCTTGATCATGCCGACCTTGGAGGCCGCGTGCGTCCAGTCAACAAAAGGCCCAGGCTTGCCATCGGCGCCCTTGGGGCCGTGCCCCTTGTAGTACTGGTACATGTCTTCGGGGTTAAAGCCGTTGTCCCAGGGGAACACAGGCTTGGCGGCGGGGCCGTTGTCCTTGTGGGTGAAGTAGTATTCCACATGGCACTGGGCGCATACAAGGCTGCGCTTCTGGTTGCGCGAAAGCTTGGCCCAGTCTTGCCCGCTGCGCTTCAACCAGTCTTTGAGCGGCTCGGAGTAGGGGCGCAGTTCCATGGTCACAGGATCGTGGCAGTTGGCGCAACCAATGGTTTCATCCATCTCGTTGATTTTGTCTTTGCTGCGGAATTCATTGACGTCTTTTGACCAGAAGGCATCGCCGTACTGCTTGACCCACTCCATCATCTTGGGGGTTTTGCAGTTCCAGCAGGTGGCGGGCAGGCCACCCTTGCCGTCAGCGGCAAAGCGGTTGATACGGTCAATATTGAGAAAATCTTCAACGGCGTAAGTGTGACCGCGCGCTTCATTGTATTCGTACATGAAGGGATAACCCAGCCACAGATTTTTGAGATAGGGCTGGGCGTGTTTGAAGCCCTTGGGCAAAGGATTGACGTTGTCGTTCTTGTGATAGGGTATGGAACCCTTGTACTCGGTCATGACCGAGGATTCGTTGTTCTTCATGTACGAGGCGTACTGCTGCGGAAAATCTTTCTGGAAAGCAGAAATACGGGTTTCACTTTCAGGAATGGAAGTTTTGTACTTTGGGGGCTTAAGGTCAGTGGAAACATCCTGACAGCCCGCAAGCAAAGCTATGCCAAGCAGGGCCGCCACTCCCAGGGCCTTGTGTATGTTTGAGGTAGGTCGTCAAATTCGAACGCCATGTTAAGCGGCAATCGGCAGCTTTGGT